>NZ_JAKTHX010000002.1:0-401016 GCF_027854635.1 Acinetobacter sp. AOR43_HL | reverse complement strand
TGGTGGGGGCGAAGAGACTCGAACTCTTACACCTTGCGGCGCTGGAACCTAAATCCAGTGCGTCTACCAATTTCGCCACGCCCCCGATGGCTGTGTATATTAGCGATAAGATCTGACAGTGACAAGTGTTTTTTTTCTAAAAAAAACTAACCGTGTAAATTGTATACAGATACTAGATCAATGATTTTTATCAATTTGAATCTGTTTTAAGCAATTTATTGCTTCATCAGCATTTGAAAATCGATTTTGCTGCTGTTTTTGTAATAAACCTGCAAGTAACGGATAAAAAATCAAAAACTGCGCGGGTAATTGAATGGTTAAATTTTGACAGTGCAAGATTGCCCAATCACGATAACTACCTGCTTCTAAGCGAGTTTGTATTAACCATTCATATAGGACGATGCCAAATGCATATAAATCGCTTTGTATTCCCTTACGCCCTCCTCTAAATAGCTCAGGAGCCATATAACGAGGTGTTGCATCCATGACTGTATCGCAACTTGAGATCGGTCTCGTTTTCTCAAAATCAATTAAATAAGGCTTTTGCTGAAACTTTCTAAAATGCTCTGCCTTAACGTCTCCATGAATCCAGCCAAGTTCATGAAGTTCTGCAAGCTTATTTATTGCCAACCAAATCTTACGATATACATCAGTTAAACCACTTTCATGAGCCAATGAACCGAACCACACATCACTATTAGGTAAAATTAAAACCTTACCCAAAGAATGGCCTAGCTGAGGGATTAAATTGACCTCAATCAATTTATAAGGTAAAAGCCATGCAGGTTTTTTAAGGTGAATTTCTTCGTAAAATAGTTGCTCATGCATGAAGTCTTGCTCATTTTGAGCATGGGTTTCAGGCAAATGATATTTTAACCAGTAATTCTTGGTATCTATGGTACATGTCCATAAACACCGCCCTAACGCTGCACTTCTTGGCTTTGTTATACATGTTAAGTTTTCTATATACGAAGCAAAATCATGCTTCAGCATAGTAAGACTCAGGCTGTTGTTTCTTTTCTTCAAAGCGCAAAACTTCTAAACAATGCTGAATTGTCTTACCAATACGAGCATGGGTTTCAATTGAAGAAATTTTTGGCCAAGTTGCACGTTCCCCTTCTCTTTGCAAACGCTTAAATAGATGCGG
The DNA here is from genome assembly GCF_027854635.1 of Acinetobacter sp. AOR43_HL. Classification (NCBI taxonomy): domain Bacteria; kingdom Pseudomonadati; phylum Pseudomonadota; class Gammaproteobacteria; order Moraxellales; family Moraxellaceae; genus Acinetobacter; species Acinetobacter sp. AOR43_HL. The sequence goes on along the minus strand of NZ_JAKTHX010000002.1, from coordinate 399,869 downwards.
ACGCGGGTTTTGCAAAGTGTAGGTATAGTGACTTAGGCTATATTTAGCAATGATATTCACATCACCATAATAACGCTGTCCCATTACGCCATAGCCATGATCCAACAATCTTCTAACTGGAGATATAGAACCAAGTCGTTGACGCGTAAAATCCATGATACCCATTGATAGTACTTTACCTTGGCGTCTTAAAATTCTTTCAGGCCAACTTAAAACATCTTTACGGAAGCGATCCGCATCATTTTGCATAAATGGGACAATATGTGGGTTAACCTGACTCGCAATCGTGTAGTTTAAGTTATAAAGCCGCGCCATTCTTTCTTGCGGGAAATCGCTTCTTACACTTCCATCCACCCACTTTGTATTTGCCATATAAGGTGTATGCTCACCGTCATAACGTTTACTGGTTAAGCGTACCGGTGGGAATAAAATTGGCACGGCACATGAAGCCAATACCGCACTCCACACCAAAACATTCGGCGTCATAATGGCGTTCATAATTCTTGGGTTTTCTGTTGCATCATATGGCGCTACTGCCACATTAATATTTAAACCAGATTTTTTGAAAGCCTCTTCAAACGTAAGATCACCTAAATTCTCAATGAGGAATTTTTTCAAATATTGAACATCGGCAATTCCACCATTGCCTTTAATAAGTTCACGGAATTTCCTAAAATGAAAAGCATCACTAAAAAATTGCTCACCATTTAATAAGTTTTGGATATCTTCACTGGCAGAGGTTCCAAGCATACCTGTCATAATTGCCCCTGCACTTGAGCCAGAGAGCACTTTAGGCATTAAGTCTTGTTCAATTAAAGCCTTACATACTCCCGTATGAAAAAGTCCTAAAGTCGCCCCGCCCGAAAACATAAGTGCAGGTTGTCCATACGCCTTTTCACAGTTTTCAAAAAACTCTATTTTTTCTTTTCTTTGAAACGTAATACATTCACTTGAAGCGATATAAGCCAAGCTTTGACTAACTTCTTCAATATAGTCTTCAATTAACTTTTTTGTACCGACATGTGTTGCTGCAAAAAGCATTGGATGACCAATATTTGCAATATCGTAGGTTAGACCTTCTTTAAGTAAATAGATGAGGTCTAATGTGCGATGTTGCTGACGATATCTTTTAAGCAAAGTGTATCGATAAGAAATCAGTTCGGCATCGAAGTAAGGTGAACTATTATCAAACTTCCACTCTTGCACACCTGTTTCTTCATCTAGTTTTAATGCAAAAGACTTCCATTCCTCATAAGATTCAGCCATGTCTAATTGACGTTGTAATTTTTTGATACGGTAAGCCTGATGTGGATTCATATCACTTCGTATTTTTTCAAACATATTTCGTCCTCATCTTCCCAGATGATTTTACTGAATAGACATCACAACACTATGCTCGGTCTGAACATTTCAATCAATTGCAAAACCGATAAAGTGGATAGGTAATAAGTTTTTTGTCAGCCTGTTAATTTCGGTGTTAGTATCCTATCAAACACTGTTTAACATGATTGACTTACCATGGCTACCATTGATTTACCGGACAATTTAGTTCAAACATTATCACTTGTATTAAATCAGTTACAGCAAGTCTTGCCTGAGCCTCGACAAGAAACAGATTTTACTGCACCTGCTTTTAGATGGGAAAATCAGCAACTTAATGCCATCTATACGCCAAAAAATATTTATCTTGATGACTTAAAAGGCATTGAGCGTCAAAAAGAAAAAATTATTCAAAATACTTTGCAATTTTTAAATGGCCTACCAGCGAATGATGTGCTGTTAACAGGCTCACGTGGTACAGGAAAATCATCTATTGTTCGTGCTTTATTAACTGAGTATGCCCCTCAAGGATTACGTTTAATTGAAATTGAACGTGATGATTTATCAGACTTACCCAAAATTCAAAAACTCATTCAAAATCGCCCTGAAAAATATATCGTCTATTGTGATGACTTGGCTTTTAACGCGGAAGATGAAAATTACCGTAGTCTAAAAAGTGTATTAGATGGTTCATTACAGTCAGGTTCAAGTAATTTTATTATTTATGCAACCAGTAACCGTCGCCACCTGTTACCAGAATTCATGCATGAAAATACACCTGTAACTAAGGTCGATGTTCCCCAATATACTGAACTACATCCACAAGAAGCGATTGAGGAAAAGATCTCTTTGTCGGATCGGTTTGGTCTATGGCTATCTTTTTATCCAATGGATCAAAACCTATATTTAGAAATCGTTGAGCATTATCTTGATAAAGCAAACATGCCTTTCAATGATGAAGTTCGTGCAGAAAGTCTACGTTGGTGTCAGATGCGGGGTCAGCGCTCTGGTCGAGCGGCTTATCAGTTTTCTAAGCATTGGATTGGTTTAAACGCATTAAAAGATTTGTCTAACAATTAAATAAAATGTCCCGCAAAGCCTTAGCTTTGGCCTATAAACCGCTTAGCTTTGGCAGTTGTTTTTCATAACCTAAAACAAAGATAGCCCTTCTTTAGGTTTATATATGAAAAAACAATTGCCAAAAATTTCTACAGCCAGTAAAGCGCTTGGTAAAAGTTTATTACTTGCACAAGGCGTTTTAGACCAAGCAAAAAAATATTCAACTCTTCCTTTTACTCAAGCTCATACCATCCATCCACGAGTTGACGAAAAATATTATAGTTGGACACATTACGGTATCTTTTTCCCGCTTTTACCAGAGCCGCATCGTTACTTAAATATTATGATTTTAATCGGTACACCAGGTGCACTTGCTTTTGACCATGATGATATCATTACTGGAAATCCTAGAAAAACAGCTACATTCTTTTCAAGCACAGCTGCTCTGGAACAAGCTTTACTAAAGGCCTATGTCATTCCCGAAGATACAAAAATTAATAAAGATGGGAGCTTAATAGAACTAGGTCAAGAAATTTCAATTCAAGGTAAATTCCCTCAAATTCACATTAATGGTCATTATGATGGATTTGATTTCGACTTTGATATCGATATTACTTCACATGTTTCATGGTTTATAAAAACACCAATCTATGATCATTTTAGCTTATTGGCAAAGTTTAAAGGTTTTCTAAACTATCAAGCAGAACGCATTGAAACCCAAGGACTTTGTACTTACGAATATGCTCGAGCAGTTGGTCCTCACTCCATCACAAATAAACTTATTCCTGATGCATATAAACTACCACTTGATTTTTTCACTTATCAAATCATCAATTTAAATGAAACCACTCAGCTTCTTCTTACCAAAGCCGATATTGCAGGACAAACAGCTGCATATACCCTACATATTAGACATCTGGACCAGCCAGCTGAAATTTATACAGATGTAAGCTTTGATATTATTTCGCATCAAGTTGATGACTTTGTTTCACTTAGTGGGCAAAAAATGCGACTTCCAAAATATTTTTCTTGGATCGCTAGAAATGAGGCAAAGCAAATTATCTTAAACATTCAGGCAGAAATTGACTGCCCATTCCGCTATGGTCATGGGCGAGGTTATGCGAGTAGCTATATATTTACAGGTCATTATTTTGGTAATGAAGTTCAAGGCCGTGGTTACATCGAATATATTGATATCGAAAACCAACATGCTTTTGAAGATGAATAATTTTACTCAGGAATAGTGAGTTCAGTCATCGGCCAGCGCGGCGTGGTCGTTACCGCTAAACCATCATGCTGACCTGCTTTTAAACGTTGATATCCAGCAAAAGCAATCATTGCCCCATTATCAGTACATAAAGCAGGCTCTGCATAATAAACTTGCGCTTTAATTTTCGCCAAAGAGGTTTCTAATTGCTCGCGTAGTCTTAAATTTGCGCTAACTCCACCTGCAATCACTAAACGTTTAAGTCCAGTTTGCTTTAAAGCTTTTACTGATTTTTTTACCAAGGTATCTACAATTGCTTCTTGGAATGAAGCAGCAATATCAGCGTCACGATTTTCGCCATTCAATTTTTTCAATTGAACAGAAACAGCTGTTTTTAAGCCACTAAAAGAAAAATCCAAGCCTTGATGAAGCATAGGTCTTGGAAACTCAAAAGCTAATGGATCACCAGATAATGCAAGTTTTGCGATATTTGGCCCACCTGGATATGGCAAGCTCATCATTTTTGCAACTTTATCAAAAGCTTCGCCCGCAGCGTCATCAATAGACTCACCCAATAGTTCATATTGACCAATAGCGTGGGCTGCCATCAATTGTGTATGTCCACCTGAAACTAACAATGCTACAAACGGAAATTCAGGTGGTTGACTTGAAAGTAATGGGGCCAACATATGACCTTCCATATGGTGAACACCAATTGCAGGCTTGTTTAAAGAAAAAGCTAAAGTTCTGCCAAACAGTGCACCTGTCATTAATGCTCCCATTAAACCAGGACCACGCGTATAAGCAACCGCATCAATCTCTTGTTTTGTTACACCACTTTGTTCAAGCAATTGATTCATTAAAGGAATTAATTTACGCACATGGTCACGAGAAGCAAGTTCAGGTACTACTCCACCATATTCGGCATGAAGTTTAATCTGGCTATAAAGAACCTGTCCCCGTAAGCCGAGTTCGCTATCATAAAGTGCCAACCCTGTTTCATCACAAGAAGTTTCCAAGCCTAAAACAATCATCAAAACTGCCTTTTATATGAGTCAAAATATTGCAATCGCTATTATAGACTTGTGATATGAGTTGTAAATGAGTAAAATACTGACCTTCACTTGTGATCCGGCGCAATGGTGTGCCTGATCTTATCCATAATCTAGAGGATTTTACATGCCACAAGTTAAGTTGAAAGAAGGCGAACCAGTTGACGTAGCTATCCGTCGTTTCAAACGTTCATGCGAAAAAGCTGGTGTTTTAGCTGACGTTCGTAAACGCGAATTCTACGAAAAACCAACTCAAGAACGTAAGCGCAAAAAAGCTGCAGCAGTTAAACGCTACCAAAAGAAATTGGCTCGCGAATCTGTACGTACTACTCGCCTTTACTAATTAATTTGTGATTGACTGCTGAATTATGACTACTTTAAAAAACCAAATTACTGATGCATTAAAAACTTCTATGCGTGCCAAAGATATGGCAACAGTGACGGTTTTGCGTAGTCTACAAGCGGCAATTAAGCAAATCGAAGTCGATGAGCGCAAAGAGCTTGACGACGCTCAGGTTCTTGCGGTCATTGAAAAGCAAATTAAACAACGTAAAGAATCGATCAAAGCCTTTGAAGGTGCTGGTCGTAATGATTTAGCTAGTAAAGAACAAGCCGAAGCTGAGATTATCTCTCAGTTTCTACCAGAAGCTATGACTGAGGAAGAGCTTGATTCTATCATTGAGCAAACGATTGCTGCTCAAGAAGCAACTAGCATGAAAGATATGGGTAAGGTGATGAATTCTCTACGTCCGATCATAGCCGGGCGTGCCGATCCTGCTCAAGTTTCAGCAAAAATTAAAGCTAAACTAGCTTAATTCCCTCTCTTCTTATATATCCTTAAATTAAACTTTCTCGTAAGTTTAAATATATTTATGCCTGTGAAAATTCCTAAGTCATCCTAGACCTTAAATTTTCATTCTTCGCTCATCTTGCATTTGTTTCAAACGACTGTCTATTCTTGCCGACATTGCTTGATTATCTTTTGCCAATCGCTGAGCATGTAACATTGATTTAATTGCATTTTCCTCACTACCTGACCAATATTCTGCTTCAGCCCGATAGCGTAGAACATTAACCGCTCTTAAAGGTCCATTCTTATCCAAATTCGCAGCTTGCTGTAAAAATTGCCAACCTTGTATATCTCTTGGATTCTTATTAATAAATCTTTGAACCAAAGTTTGAACTTGCGCAAACTTACCTTGGCGTAGCAGCACCTCAGCCAACTTATAACTAAAAGCTTTATTTTCAGGCATCGTCATTTGTGTAGAAGCAATTGTTGTATAAGCTTGATCTAGCTTGTTTTGGCCAAGATAAATATCTGTCTGCAATAATGTGACAAGAGGCTTTCCACTAGATTTCGCTTGATCTAAAGTAGACTGCGCTTGCACATAATCACCTTGTCTTGTGTAAAATGCTGCTAAAGCAATCAGACCAGCAATATTTTTTTGGGACGCCAAACTTTGTAGTTGGTTTTCAGTTGCCTGATTGGCAATCACCATGGTGTACCATTTTAAAATCTCAAAATCTGCATCATATATACGGTTTTTAACTCGAGGCATCTGGTTTGCACGCAGCCGCGCTTCACTCATACGCTCAGTCGTCAATGGATGAGTCAACCAGAAATCCGGTAAAAAACTTACTCGACTTGTAGCTCTATGCATTGTTTCAAAGTAATCAGCCATACTTTGAGGGTTATAACCCGCCGCATACATATATTGCATACCAATACGGTCTGCTTCACGCTCTTGATTTCGACTATATGTTAATTGCTTATCCATGAGTGCAGCTTGGGTTCCAAGCATCACTGCTGCACCCGCATCGCCACCACCCTGCGCAGCTATAGCCACCCCCGCTAAAAGTCCTGCTAGACTTAGCAATGTTTGACCTTTAAAAGCTTCTTCAGAGCGACTAAAATGTCTTTGCGATACATGCGCAATTTCGTGAGCCATAACCCCAGCAATTTCATCAATATTTCGTGCTGAGGCAATAAGCCCTGTATTGAGCGCAAATAAGCCACCCGGGACAGCAAAAGCATTAATTTGTGGATCTTTAATCACGACTAGACCAATCGGCTGCCCAAGCTGAGTTTCACTTAAAATACTCGAAAATACCTGAAAAAATTGATCTTCTAGCCAGACGTCTTGAATAACGGGCATTTGTTTGTGAACTTCACGAAAAACTTTTTCGCCAATAAATTTTTCTTTTTGTTGATCAAGCAAACCAATCCCACTTCCAATATTTGGAATTTCTACTTGATTTGCAGAAGGCTGAGGGTCGAAAGGCTGCGCGTACGAAGCATTTGTTATAAAAGCCGTACTTAAAATAATTGGCAAAAATCTCAAATGTTTTTCTCTAGTAAAATTAAACCATCAAAAAAAGTCTACTGATATAAAACATAAAAAATTATGTTCGATCAATAGACTTTTAATATATCACTCGAGATCGCTTAGTTTTGCAATGAAGTGTTATTAATCATTTATGCAAAGTTTGGGTTTACCAAATATCTAGGAGTTTTATCCTCTAAAGCTTCAACTAGATTTTTATAAGCAAGATTTGCCATTTTTTTACGGGTCTCTGCAGTCGCAGATCCTACGTGAGGCAAAGTAACAACATTTGACAGTTTAAAAAGCTCCGAATCTTGTAAAGGTTCTTTTTCATATACATCCAAACCAGCTCCAAAGATTTCCCCGCTTTGTAAGGCTTCAATCAAAGCTTGCTCATCAACTACTGAACCACGCGCAATATTTATAAAAATAGCGTGCTTTTGCATAAGCTCAAATTGAGCTTTCCCCATCAAAGCTTTCGATTCATTATTTAAATCAACTGCGGTTACTACAAAATCAGACTGTTGCAATAACTCATCTAAACCAAGATATTGTGCTTTTAAAGGCTCTGCCAATTCAGGTTTTTCACGGCGATTATGGTAAACAATATTCATGTTAAATCCATAAAAACCACGTCGTGCAATTGCAGCACCAATATTACCAAGCCCAATAATTCCTAATGTCTTTCCAAAAACATCTAAACCAAACTGCTGAGGCCCAACAGTTCTTTTCCATTCACCTTGTTTCGTCCAATGATCAAGAAAAGGAACTTTTCTAGCAGCGCTTAGTAATAATGTAAAAGCAAGATCAGCCGTTGTTTCAGTTAAAACATGAGGTGTATTTGATAACCAGATTTTTCTTTGGTTTAGATAAGCCACATCATAATTGTCATAGCCAACTGTTACAGATGAAATAATTTTGAGTTTTTGAGCAGGCGCAAGATTACTTTCATTAAGAAGTCGACCAGCACCGATCATCCCATCAGCATCTACAACTTGTTGGCGAATTTGCTCATTAATATCACCCAGTTTTGGATTAAGAACCACAACCTGATAATCCTGTTGTAATCGAGACAAAATTTCTTCATCAATTTGGCTAAAAACTACAACTTTTTTCATGTAAATCCCTACTACTCGTTGTTATCTTGCATTAATTGCCATAACCTTTTTTTAAGGAGTGGTTTCTCCAACATCTCTTTTAAACTCGCCAAATGAATAATATTGGCATGTTGAATATAAGAACATTCCCCAAGACACAAGATTTTCTTGTCTGCTGCGACAGCATCTAAAAATCCTTGAATATATGAACCTGCACCACGTTGGTCTTGATAGTTAGCTAAAGGGAACGGCCATTTTAGTTCAGCATATTGCCCTATTTTTGCTTTTTGAATGTTATTCCAAAGCTGCTTTTCTTCTTCACTTAAATTAGTAACATCTAAAAAAATAACACACTTTTCAAGCGCAAAAGCCTGCAACTCAAATGAAGCAATCGTAACCACTGGAGTTTGTACTTCAGCACGAGGCGAAACAACAGGCGGAACTTCTACTGGAAGTGGTACCGCAATTTCAGGTTCAACTTTTGGAATTTCGTTGACTTGTGGTTTTGTCGGCTGCTCAACAACTGGATTGCTCTTAGAAGGCAATATAATTGGCTCACCATCTGGAGCAGCTTGATCTCGCCAGAGGCTTTGAGCATTATTTTTTTGGCACACCTGTGCCTTAGGAATCCATACATCAATTCCCAAAGTTGCCAATATATTTCTTTGCTGCCCAATCATCTGTAAATCAATACCTCTACTCTATCTACATTCTAACGGGCTTGAGTTTTTTTTTCAGTGTTTTATTTCATTCAGATGTTTTTATAATCGTATATGTCTTTTAAATAATCATCACACTATTTCTCTTTTGCATTTGATCCACAATTTCTTCTGTCTCAAAGCCAAAACGCCAATAAAGCAATTCAAGCACATCGAGTTCATCTTGCGTAATAATACGGTCGCTCCACAAGCACATTTCTGCAATAGCTAGAATACTTAGACGGTCACGTAATAATAAACCAGCAATATCATTTAAAATTTCAGCCAGATCTAATGGCTCATCTGAAATTTCATCATAGATATACATTTCATCTGGATTGAGTAACGAACGTAAAATGCGCTCACGTACTTCCAACTGATTAGGGCTATTAATTTGTTGAACATGAAGCAGAGCATCAATCAAACGAACAATTTGAGGTTTCACTTCTTCAAATGCAGTTGGCAAATGTAATGGCATTAAGTTCAACTCATGTTTAACCCGCTCCAGTAAAAGTGCATCTAACAACCCAATTTCACCATCTTCTTGGATAATAAGTGCTAGCTTAGTCAGAAATTGCCGCGCAATACTTGCAGGTATATGTCCAATATTTTTACAAGCATCATGAAATATTTGAATATGAATACGCCCATCCAAATTCAATAATGCATCGATAATGGCATGACTCACAGGTGCATCTTTTGGAATAAACTCGCGATATTGGCGAATCATCAAAATAGCAACCATAACTTCACGTGAACCAGTCGCAGTTTGTAGTGCTCGCTGAATTAATTCAGGACGCTTCTTATTTCGACGTACATCACTACTCAGGGGTTTAATGGCATCATTTAATGCAAAACTAATTGGCGACAGCCTTAACAAAGGTAGAGGCTGTGGAGATGACCACGGAATATAAATTTCTTTCTCAGATTCTTCCAAGAAATGAAATAAACTAAACAACGGACGGTTGCGAAGCTTCTTTAAATTTTCTAATTGTAAATCTTGTAGCAAAGTGGGATTTAACTCATAAATACGTTCACGAATACTGGGGTGAATATTCATCCAGCTTTGTGGGCTCAGTGAGTTAGCAAAACACATATGCGCGATTGACTCAGAATAAGCACTATGAATTTGCGAACCAGAATGGTGAACATAAATACGCAACAAGGTTTGGGTATTCGCATTATTTTTTAATAGTCGCACTGTTTTTTGGTCATTACGAAAGGTACGTCCACTCAAAGTCAAATATTTAATAAAACGAGTAATCAGTACACCTAGGCTTCCAGCCAACCAAATGACTCCACCCACCGCAACAAAAACTGTTTCAAATTTATGTTTATAGCCGGGGCTATAGCGTTTAAAACCTTGCTTGGCTAATTTACTGCCCCACTGACTAAAAGTTGTTAAGCCGCTATATAAAATCTTTAATTTTGTATTCTCAACAGCCTCACCAGATAAAATCTGATTAAACTCATGGCCCAATAAACCATATAATTCAAGCTTATCCAGATTCTGTAAAGCACCCCATGTCAGAATAATTACGATATCTTTGGGATGAAAACCTGCCGTAAGTGCATTTACACCAACTTCATCAGGTAGTACATATACGGTTGGAACTTTGAGTGAAAAATTTTGAGCTAAATGTTCTGTAATTTTTAATGCCGCGAGTTCTTCTGGAGTACTTTCCTCTTTCACCAAACGACGTGCTTTAAGTTGTTTTGCTAAAGAGTGCCCACCTTTACGCAGGATATAAAGTTCGGTAACTACAGACCAAACCATAATAAAAAGTAGTAGTGCAACGAAGTAAGGACTTAAGATATGCCACCAAATTGGCTGGCTATAATCAAAAAAATGAACGAGTAAACCTAAAATTAAATTTAAGATAAAAATAGTAAGCAGCACAGCAACCAAACACATAGTGATGGACCATGCCATATTTTTATTTTCGATGAGATAGTGGCTTACTTCTTTCAATGTAAATATTCCCAATTACATTGTTAGGTTTCATCATAAAAGAAAAAAGCGGGAAATACCCGCTTTTTTCGGCTATTTCTATTCTTCTTTGATGCCTGTTAAATCTACAGAAGCAGCATCGACATTAACGTCAATATAACCATCTTTTTTCTTCTTAGCAGAGTCATTACGCTTCTGCTCCAAATTATTTAGATAGTTACCATCAATATCACCTGTTACGTAGATTCCATCAAATACTGAGCAATCGAACTCAGTTAAGTCAGGCACTTTGCTGGTACGTACAGCATTTTTCAAGTCTTCCAATTCTTGGAAAATCAAACGATCAGCACCAATAATTTCTTGGATTTCTTCCACGCTGCGTTCTGAAGCAATAAGCTCAGCTTTAGCAGGCATATCAATACCGTAAACGTTTGGATACATTACTTTCGGTGCTGCTGACGCAAAGTATACTTTTTTTGCACCAGAATCACGTGCCATCTGAATAATCTCATTACACGTTGTACCACGTACAATAGAGTCATCCACCAATAGAACGTTCTTACCTTTGAATTCTAACTCAACAGGGTTTAATTTCTGACGTACAGATTTTTTACGTTGCTGTTGACCCGGCATAATAAAGGTACGGCCGATATAACGGTTTTTCATAAAACCTTCACGGAACTTCACACCTAGAATATTTGCAAGTTCTAAAGCTGAAGTACGACTCGTATCTGGAATTGGAATCACCACATCAATATCGTGGTCTTCGCCCCAGTCACGTAAAATTTTATGAGCAAGCTTTTCACCCATTTTTAAACGTGCTTTATAAACTGAGATTCCATCAATAATCGCATCAGGACGAGCAAAATAAACGTATTCAAAAATACATGGACGGTATTTAGGATTAGCAGCACATTGTTTAGAGAACAACTCGCCATTTGCATTGATGAAAATTGCTTCACCTGGTTCAATATCACGCTCGATTTTGAAACCAAGAGCAGTAATAGCAACCGATTCAGAAGCAATGATGTATTCCATCTCACCTTGTTCAGTTACACGCGAACCGTAAATAAGTGGGCGAATACCATTTGGATCACGGAAACCAACCAAACCATGACCAGTAATCATTGCTACTACCCCATACGCACCTTGGCAACGCTCATGCACACGAGAAACCGTGTGAAAAATATCGTCAGGGGTAGGATTTAAAGTGCCTTTCTTCTGTAATTCATGCGCGAACACGTTTAAAAGAACTTCTGAGTCAGAATCAGTATTCATATGACGTAAATCTGTTTTAAACAGGTCATCATGAATTTCTTCTGCATTGGTCAAGTTACCATTATGTGCAAGCGTAATACCGTAAGGTGAGTTTACATAAAATGGTTGTGCTTCAGCACTGCTCGCAGAACCAGCAGTTGGGTAACGTACATGGCCAATACCATAATTACCAAGTAATGCTCTCATATGACGAGTATGAAAGACATCACGCACCATACCGTTATCCTTACGAAGGAAAAGACGGCCTTCATGGCAGGTTACTATTCCAGCTGCATCTTGCCCACGATGTTGCAACATCGTTAAAGCATCAAACAACATTTGGTTCACTGGCGATTTACCGGCTATACCAACAACTCCACACATAGCAACCTCGCAGACAAGCTAGGAATTAATAAAAAGGATTCTTTGTCGAATGGTCGGATCGGTTTTCTAAGTCTTCCGATTCGTCCATTGGTTTTGAAGGAGTGCCTGATGCACTACCTCCAGATGTTATTTGATGAAATGCCTCACTTGCAGCATCTTTAGACAACTCGGTAGCCAAAGGCGCATAAGGCAATAAAAACTGTATAAATTTGGACTGTTTCCAGTGTGGTGAACTCTCAACCCAAGGCCCTACACCCTGCATTGTAATTAGTACAACCAATAAGCCCTTTAAAGAACCAAAAGCACCACCTGCTAAACGATTTAATGGCCCCAATTTCAGACTTTTCAAGAGGCCATTTAAAAATGCAGAGACAATCCATGTTAAAACAATGATCAAAAGTGCTATAAATGCAAAAGCTGCAATTTTCTGAACAACTGGATCATGACTTAAACCCGACATAGACGGAGCAAGAAGGACAGCATATTTTGCACCCATAATTAATGCAATGACCCATCCTACCAAGTTCGCAAAGGCTTTAATAAATCCTTGTCGCAAACCGTTTAGCCCCCCAATGAGCAAAAGTATCAGAATAATGATATCAATTGTGTTCATATTCACTTAAGACATAGCTGCAACACATTGTTTCACTAAAATAGGACCTGTATAAATTAGCCCACTATAGATCTGTACTAATGTTGCTCCAGCTTGCTGTTTGACTGCTGCTTGTTCACCCGACAAAATTCCACCTACGCCAATTAACGGGATTTGTCCTTTTAATGTTTGGGCAAACAAACGTAAGCATTCTGTACTTTTTTCAAAAACAGGTGCGCCTGATAAACCGCCCGACTCATTACCATAAGGAAGATTTTCTACACCTTCTCTTGATAAGGTCGTATTAGTAACGATCAAGCCATCAATTTTAAACTGCACTAACTGCGCTGCAATAAACTCAACATCTTCCGCTGTTAAATCAGGTGCAACTTTCAGAACCAAAGGAACATAGTGATTATTTTGTTCAGCTAGCTCAAGTTGTCTTTCTTTTAAGGTTTGCAATAGTTCAGTTAATGCATCGCCACTTTGTAAACTTCTTAAGTTCTTAGTATTTGGAGATGAAATATTAACGGTAATATAAGAAGCGTAGTTATACACTTTCTCAAGGCAAATCAGGTAGTCATCAACAGCTTTTTCTACAGGAGTATCAGCATTCTTACCAATATTAATACCTAAAATTCCTTTAAACTTTGAAGCTTTTACATTTTCAATCAGCTTATCAACACCATCATTATTGAACCCCATACGGTTAATAATGGCTTGAGCTTCAGGAATACGGAATAAGCGCGGCTGCGGATTACCCGATTGAGGACGAGGTGTAATGGTTCCAATTTCAATAAAACCGAACCCTAACCCAGCTAAAGCATCAATGTGTGCACCATTTTTATCAAGACCGGCTGCCAAACCTACTGGATTTGGAAATTCAATTCCCATACAAGTCGTCGGTTTCGCCTCTACGCTCTGACGAAGTAGGCCGAACTTATGTGCTTTATCAAGCATAGATAATGTTAATTCATGGGCACGCTCTGGTGCTAAACTAAACAACATCGGGCGAGCAAGTGAATATAACATACCAATCACAATCTACTGATTTTAGGTAGGCATATTATAGGCACAGGGAGCACAAAACACCATGCTTAAGACCAGCATATTTTAATATGTTATTGAACCGTCGCTGTTAATTTAATCTGACTTTCACTTGAAACCATTTCCATTTTTTCAATACTTAAGCCCATTTGTGCCAGTTGGGTTAAAAAGTTAGCTAAAATTGCGTAATTCTGATGAGTAACAATAATTTGTAACTGCTCGCCATTTTGCTGAGAAGTAACCGTTAAACCTTGCTGTTGAGCTACACGTTGTATTTTTTCTGCCTGCCCCAGCTCAAGCTCACTCGCAGGTTTCATAGTGACCGCATTACTTTGCATCCACACCATCAAATCTTTTAAATCATTTAAGCGCTGTTGCTGCTGTTCTGCTAAGGAATGCATTTTCCAAAGTGAAGCCCCAATAATAGCCACTACAACAAAAATTGTAGTAAAGACCACCATGATACGTTCACGGACAGTCAAACGGTCTAAATATTGATTAACTTGTTCGATCCACTGATCAAAGCGGTTTTGCAATTGAGCTAACATTTTCATTATTGTATTTTCACCACCCCAATTGCCCCACCACCATCGGCTTGAATATTACCTAACTCCGCCTTAAATCCTTGCTGATTAAGCTGCTGTGTTAAAGCTTGCAAATCATCTGCCGACTTTGCTTTCAAGGCCATGGTTAGTGTAGAAGCATCATAATTTAATTGCTGAGCTAAAATTTGTCTTTGCATCAAAATAGGTCCAACACGACTCAATAAAGAAAGTGCTTGTGTATCGCCTTGTTTACTCATTCTTAAATGACTTTCAAATTGGCTTTTTATATTTTGTTCATTTACGCGACTAGAAGGACCAAACCAATATTTATATTGTTCAATCGTCTGCTCAGCTGTTTGATTCGCTACATTTCTTAATTTTACCCAACGCAACAAATCATAGCTAAACTGAACCACAATTATTGCTAAAAGAATAACAGCACATGCTTTCCAGTACCCAGAAACCGTTTGCTCTTGCCCTTTGGCTTTTGGTAAAACGTTAAAAGGATGCTGTTTAGGTTTATCTAAGCCCTGAAACTGATAAAAAAATTCTGAACGTTGCTCAACACTAGAAGCTGCTTCTAAGCTTTCTAATTGTTCTGTCGTTAATCCACTATATTGATAGTTTGTTTCAACTGGCTGGAATTCCAAAAACAATCCCAAATCATCTAGTGAATTACCAACCCATTTACTTTCACGCGCCAGTAATTTTTGGTCAATATTACACAGGATAACTTGGTGTTCTTGTGGCTCTGGCAAAATCAAAAAGTCTGGCAACAAAGCAACCAGCTTGATTGGCAACAAATTCATTGCATGTTGCCATGTTTCCACAGTAGTTTTTGCAACGCCCAATATTGTTAATTGATCAGCATGAAAATGATGAACTACTTTCATGTGATCAATAGGCAAAGTTACAAACTCTTCAAGCAAATATTTAACACCATCTGCTCCAAGTTGCTTGTAATGAGACTTTGCTATTTGTTGCTGGAATATCTGAGCATGACGACTAGGAAAAAAAACGACAGCCTCTTTTCCTTGGTGCAATTGTAGGTCTTGTATTAATTGATCAAGGCTTTCAGCCTGCAACCAGTTTTCTCCGTTAGACCAATGCCATATTCCATTGGTTTCAGGCATCCATAAATACAGCATAATGGGCTAAATAACCTTTTTATTTATATTGTGGGTATAAAACTATTTTTTTGTGTTGATAAACCAGTTGCAATCACAGCCTGATCATAAATTCGAGCTTCAGCCAACGCAAATGGATTAAAGTTTTCATGGGTCAGCAGTTCAGCAATATGCCCTACTACATTCATATGACACACGACCACAATTGACTCATAAGGAATCTGAGACAACCACTCAACTGCCTCTTTGGCGTTATCATCCGGTTTAATTTTATCGCATAACAACACAGGCACATCTTTAAAGTACGCTTGAATATGTGCCAATGTCTCTTGAGCACGTAACAAAGGACTAACTACAAAAATATCAGGCTTAACAATATCTTTTAAAAATGTTGCTGTCTGTTCTGCTTGAGCATGTCCACGAGCAGTAAGAGGGCGTTTAGTGTCGTTACCATTTACAGGTGGAGCGGCTTCCCCATGGCGAACCAATGTCAGTTGCATAAATTTTCCTTGTTAATAATTCCTGCATTATAACCACAATTTATGACATTTCTTCTTCAGACTTCGTGATGAGGTAAAACAAATTCAACATCACTACGGTGTCCGTTTTTCATAAGAGATAATGCAATATTTAAAGGAGGCGCCCCTTCAAAAATAACTTCATATAAAGCATTAGTAATAGGCATATAAACATCTAATTCTTCTGCTTTACCACGCACCTGAACAATTGTATTGATGCCTTCTGCTGTCTGCCCCAACTCTTTACTCGCCTGATCCAGCGTTTTACCCGAACCTAAAGCATAACCAATCTGATAATTACGGCTTAAAGGGCTATTACAAGTCGCGAATAAATCACCAACACCTGACAACCCCAAGAATGTAAGCGGATTTGCACCTTGTTTTACTGCAAAACGGCTCATCTCGGCCAAAGCACGCGTTAAAATCATACTCTTGGTGTTTTCACCAATTTTGTAAGCAGCACCAATTCCCATTGCAACCGCATAAATATTTTTAAGCGCACCGCCTAACTCTACACCGTGCACATCATCGCTACCAAAAACACGGAATAAAGCACTATGTAAGGCATGTTGCACAGCATAACGAACTAATTCGGAGTCACTGGCAATAACGGTGCCGGACGGCATACCCGCCATAATTTCTTTTGCAAGGTTTGGACCTGATAGCACGCCATAAGGAACTTCAGGTAATTCTTCACGAATGATATCGCTCATGAAGCTGAAAGTTTTAGCTTCAACACCTTTGGTTAAAGACACAACCGCTTGTGCAGTAATATAAGGAGCGATTTGTTTTAAAACATCACGGAATGAATGACTTGGAATTGCGACTAAAATAATATCTCGGTCACATACAGCTTGCTCAAGATCAGACACAGCACGTAATGATGACTCTAAAATAAAATCTGGCAAATAACGTTTATTAATGTGGGTTTTATTAATTTCCTCAGCTGTTTCGGCGTCACGAATCCAGATCATGGTATCGCAACCATTACGTGCAGCTAAATTTGCCATAGCCGTTCCAAAGCTTCCTCCCCCTAGAACGGTAATACGTAAAGCGGTTTTTTTATCAACCGCAACAGGTTCCACCAAATCTGTAAACTTAAATTCAGCCATCTTTTATTATCCTATTTCTTACTTCTACAGACGTTTAAGCCTGCCAAACTTTTACGAATTCTTTACTTTCAATATCTGCACGCGGTGCAATTACTTTAGCTGCTGTGCCGACGTAAATAATACCTGAAATTAAATCACGAGATTGCAGACCTAAATGCTGCTTTAACCAATTTGATTCGACAACTGCACCACTACGCCACATGGTCGAAAAACCTTGAGCTTGTAGAGATAATAAAAGATTTTGTACTGCGGCACCCGTACTTAAGATTTGTTCGAAATGCGGTACTTTCGGATGATCTTGTAGTTGTGTAAGCGCCAAAATGAGTAATGGTGCGCGAAAAGGATGTTGTTTAACACGTTCGAGTTGAGCGGGATCAGTTTCACCTAAATCTGCTAGAGCCTTTGCTAAAACTTCACCAAAAGCACCACGTTGTTCGCCTGAAACAACCACAAAACGCGTTGGCTTAAGTCTATGATGATCTGGAGCAGTCAAAGCTGCTTGGAAAGCTAACTCTAATTGCTCTGTACTTGGAGCTGGCTCAACTAATTGGCCAATAGACTGACGCTGATGAATATTTTGGTGAATTATTTGTATTGCTGATTCCGTCATTAATATTGATCTAACTCAAAAATTCAAAATAGATTAGCATAATCTACCGTTAATCCACCATTGAATCTAGCTTATAAAATTAGCGAACTCTCACTTTGACATTTTTTAATACAAAACATCAAAACTCATACAACGTCTTCAAAATCAACTAGAAAACTTATGTTCAAATAGCTATGTCTTTTAGCGATTAACTTTAGGTGCATTATGAAAAAAATAATTTTAGCGAGCGCAATGAGCGGTGTTGTTTTATTACTTGGTGCTTGCGCAACTACTCCTAAAAATACTTTAGCAGTTCAAAAAGAAAATAATCAGTTTGAAGTTACAGGTATTGGCAAAACCAATTTAATTGCAAAAAATAATGCAATTACTGCAGCTCAAAAAACTTGCTCAAAAAACACTACACCAGTCGTTGTAGATGAAAAAACAACCTATAACGGTGTATTAAAAGATGTTGTAAGTGAAAAAACTGGTCAAATGGTTGAAGCAGCAGCAGGTGTTATTGGTACATTAACTGGTAAAAATGCATCTCTAGCAAAAGATGATGACTACCAAACCACGCTTACCTTCTATTGTAAAATTAACTAATCAAAAAAATCCCAATCAAATGATTGGGATTTTTTTATTAGCAATAACCATCTAATCTGGTCAGTGGTAATTTTTTACCAATTGCTTTTTCAATTTCGGGTAAATAAAAGGCGTCATCTTCTGAAAGAAAACTAATACTTACACCTTGTGACCCAGCGCGACCTGTACGACCAATACGGTGTACATAGTCATCAGATTGTTCAGGCAATGTAAAGTTGATGACATGCGACACGCCATCCACATGAATACCACGACCAGCAACATCCGTCGCGATCATAATATTATGTTTACCTTGCTTAAATTGCTCTAACATTTTTAAACGTTTATCTTGAGCAATCTCACCAGAAAGCATACCAACTCTATATCCATCTTTCTTTAAATGATCATAAAGACGGCGGACTTGGTCACGTCGATTAGCAAAAATCATGACCTTATCGATTGGCTCTTCACGCAAGATATCTTGCAGTAAACGATATTTATCTTGTTTAGCTACAACATAAACACGTTGCTCTACATCGTTATTGGTCTTTTGTTCAGGCTCAATTTCAACAGTTACAGGTTCAAATAACCATTGTCTTGCCAAATTAAGAACATCATAACTAAACGTCGCTGAGAACATGAGGGTCTGACGTTGTTCCTTGCGTGGTGAATAACGAACAATACGTTTTACCGAAGGAATAAAGCCCATGTCTAATAAACGGTCAGCTTCATCAATCACTAAAAATTCAATTTGATCGAGCCAGACTTCTTTTTGTTCTACAAAATCGATTAAACGCCCAGGTGTAGCTACCATGATATCGACAAAATTAGCATCAAGTTGCTTCTTCTGCTTATCGAAATCAACACCACCTAATAGGGTCACTAAATGTAAATTAGAGAATTTTGTGAGAAATTTCGCATCACTTTCAATTTGCAATGCCAACTCACGAGTAGGCGCCAAGATTAAAGCACGAGGCTCGCCACGGAAGCGTTGCTCTTGAATCGGATTATTGAGTAAATCATTAATTACACTAATAAGAAAGGCAGCTGTCTTACCTGTTCCTGTTTGTGCTCGCCCAATTGCATCATGCCCGGCTAATGTATATTTTAAAACCTTTTGCTGAATTGGGGTCATTTGAGTAAACCCTAAAGCATCAATCGCCTTTTTAAGTTGCGGATGTAAATTCAAGGTTTCAAAACCAGATGTCATAAATACGCGCTCTAACAAACAATCTCTCGAATGAGAAGATCATTATAAACAAAAACGCCCCAATTCAAAAATTGGAGCGTCCATCATTCATCAAAAAGATGAATTAGTCTTAGTCTAAAGGCTGAACGTTTTCAGCTTGAAAACCTTTTTGACCTTGTACAACGCTAAACTCTACGCGTTGACCATCACGTAGAGAACGGTGACCGTCACCTACGATTGCACGGAAGTGAACGAATACATCGTCGCCGCCGTTACGTTGAATAAAACCAAAGCCTTTAGTGTCATTAAACCACTTTACTACGCCTTGTTCACGAGCTGTCATAAGTCAATCCTCAGATGTTGAAAAAAGGACCTTCCGGTGTTGCAAACAGCAGAGCAAACAAGGTTTTAAAATATTTATAATCTTAAAGCTTGTAATCATTCTGTAAAACTATCAACAATTTCCGGTTACATCCATTTGTTATAGGGTTATTAAATCAATTTGATTGTGTGGTAAATCCTAAAACGGTTCGAGCTTAACACGGGTTTATGACAATTAATAGAATTTTTTTCAAATATTTCCCCTATTTTTAGTTCTTTTTTTAAACAGCTTATTACAATATTTTTTATAGAAATTCCTGCATCTTCTTTCATAAAATATGCTGTATTTATTAAAAATTTGTTAGAATATTTTTTTTAGTTGTTTTGATGATGAATGAGCAATACTTCTTCTAATACAGCACCCATTGAAATTAATGCCCTTGGGCAGCCCTGCCCAATGCCATTGTTAATGTTAAAGCGTGAACTTAAAAAAGCGTCAGGCAAACAACAATTTTTATTAAAATCGTCAGATCCTCATAGCGAAATTGATGTAACTCGTTACTGTGGTTTACATCATTTTATGTGTCAAACTACACACATATCAGAAAGAGAATTTCACTATTTAATTGAAACTCAATAATTCTTTGCTAAACTAAAAGATTAGAAATTGCATAAAATTTTACATTTCTCTACCCAATTTTCCTTAATTATGAAGCTGATTCAAATTAAGATGAATTTATTGGTTATCCCATTCGATCCTATAAGGAGAACTCATGAGTGACAGCAGCAATCAATTGATGCCCCTGTCATTGTCTGCGCCCGGTGTAAACCTTGGTGCATATATCAGTACTGTCAATCAGATTCCTATTTTAACGGCCGAGCAAGAAAAAGAACTTGCTGAACGTTATTATTATGACCAAGATCTTGATGCCGCAAAAATGCTGGTAATGTCGCATTTACGTTTTGTCGTTCATATTGCGCGCAGCTATGCAGGTTATGGCCTACCACAAGGCGACCTTATTCAAGAAGGTAATTTAGGCTTAATGAAAGCCGTGAAACGTTTCGACCCAAATATGGGCGTGCGTCTAGTATCTTTTGCCGTCCATTGGATTAAGGCAGAAATCCATGAATACGTTATTCGCAACTGGCGTATCGTCAAGATTGCAACGACAAAAGCTCAGCGTAAATTATTTTTCAATTTACGTAGTTTAAAAAAATCGAGTAAAAAATTAACGCTCGAAGAAGCTCAATCGATTGCTAATGACTTAAATGTAACTCCAGAACAAGTTCTGGAAATGGAAGGTCGTTTAACTGCTTATGATGCTGCTTTTGAAGCACAAGGCGATGACGACGACGATACCCCACATACTGCCCCTGCGTTGTATCTTGAAGATAACCGCTACGACCCTGCCCGTTTAGTCGAGAACGAAGACTGGGAAGAGCAAAGTACTTCAGCCTTGCATGATGCGATGGACCAGTTAGATGACCGTTCGCGTAATATTTTACAACGCCGCTGGTTAGATGATGACAAATCTACTCTTCACGAGTTAGCAGCTGAATATAATGTTTCGGCAGAACGTATTCGTCAGCTTGAAAAGAATGCGATGGAAAAAATCAAAACTGCCATGTCAGCAAGCTAAAATAAATGAAAAAAATAAAAGGGCGAATCGCCCTTTTGTTTTATCTGGCTATGTTTAGCCAACCCAATCTATGTTAACGTTGCCTTTCATTATTCAGTTGCGTTTTTTGTTATGTGGATCGCCATTTCAGCCCTTAATCTTGCTTTTGCAGTCATGTTGGGTGCTTTTGGAGCACATGGTCTTAAAGCTCACGCGGGTCCTGAGCAACTTGCTTGGTGGCAGACTGCAACCGACTACTTTTTTTATCATGCGCTTGGCCTATTAGCTCTTGGTATTTTAAGTAAGGTTCTTCCTCATTTCCCAATCAAGTTATCTTTCTTGCTTATCCAAATTGGTATTCTATTTTTTTGTGGTTCGCTTTACATCATGGCGCTAGGTTTACCACGAATATTAGGCGCAATTACGCCAATCGGTGGAGCCTTAATGATTGCGGGATGGCTAGTCTTGGCTTGGAATGCTTTCAAATACGCAAAATAATCGGAATGTGATCATGCAAATTTATTTAAATGGCGAATTAACGGACACGCCTAGCCAAAACCTGTTGCAACTCATTCAGGAGTTGGCACTTGAAGGAAAACGTTTTGCTGTTGAGCACAATCAGCAAATCGTTTCTAAAAGCAAATTAGAGCAAATTTCTATTGCTCAACATGACCGTATCGAAATTATTCACGCTGTTGGCGGCGGCTAAGTCGGAGTTATCCATGCAAGACACCCCTCTCATTATTGGTTCACGTTCTTTTCAATCTCGCTTATTGGTCGGAACTGGCAAATATAAAGACTTAAATGAAACGGATTTAGCTATTCAAGCCAGTGGTGCAGAAATCGTAACTGTCGCAATCCGCCGTGTGAATATTGGACAAAATCCAGATCAACCGAATTTACTGTCTGTCATTCCACCAGAAAAATATACAATTTTGCCAAATACCGCAGGTTGTTTTGATGCTGATAGCGCAGTACGTACCTGCATGTTAGCGCGTGAGTTACTTGATGGTCACAACCTAGTAAAACTTGAAGTTTTGGGCGATGAAAAAACCTTATATCCAAATGTAACCGAGACCTTAAAAGCGGCCCGTACTTTGATTGATGATGGTTTTGAGATTATGGTCTATACCTCTGATGATCCGATCATTGCACAAGAACTTGAAAGTATGGGCTGTGTTGCAATTATGCCTTTAGGTAGTTTGATTGGTTCAGGTTTAGGTATTTTAAACCCACACACCATTTCAATTATCAAAGAAAATGCGAAAGTTCCAGTTTTAGTTGATGCAGGTGTTGGCACAGCAAGTGATGCTGCTATTGCGATGGAACTCGGTTGTGATGGTGTATTGATGAATACAGCGATTGCAGCTGCGCAAAACCCTATTTTGATGGCTTCTGCAATGAAAAAAGCTGTTGAAGCAGGACGTGAAGCATTTTTAGCAGGTCGTATGCCACGTAAACGCATGGCAAATGCAAGCTCGCCAGAAACAGGTTATTTCTTTAAATAATTTATTTCCAAGGAATCACTGCTTTTTCCAGTGATTCCTCTCCTGTCATATAACCATTTTACGTTTTAAAAATATATCGCTTTATTCTAATATGCTTAGGCTATTCCAATATTCGTCTTAAATTATCCTTGGCGTTTAACTCAAAATTCTTTTGGAAATATACAGTTTGATAAAGTGGCTCAGACTGATAAAAATGTATTAAAACTTGTTTTCTCTTAATTGAATATACTTCTGGATCAACCCAAGAATACTCCTGCTGAATTTGCTGTTCATACTGAATAAAACGTTCAGGTGTTGCTGCCAAAATAGCTAAATCAATATCCAATAAAAATTGCAAATCTGTTTCATCGGTTAATGCATGCTTTTGAGTCGCAAGAATCCAACGCTTTATTTTCTCTAGAGTATCGGATGATAAATCTTGCACCATCGCTTGTTCAAATAACTCAACACTCTTAAGTTCATTGTCTTTAGCTTCTGGATCATAGACCGCATCATGAAACCAAAGAGCCAATGCAACAGCATACGGATCATTTAATTCGTATTGAACCGCCTCCATTAAACTCAAACATTCATATAAATGTTGGACGGTATGATAGGCTCGCTGCTTTTCACTATAAGCCGCAATTAGTTCATCATAAATTTTCTGTGGTTCAGAAAAATCATAATGCTGATGCAGCTCAAACCAAACATGCTTTAGTTTTGATAAATAAAGCTGCATCATCAATTAACCACGCTTAAGATTATTGTTCATCACGTTTAAATACCAACTCTTTTGCAGATGAGTTATCAGCATCAAAGTAGTAACCCTCGGCATTAAACGCTTTGATGTCTTCAGCTTTATTTAATTGGTTTTCAATCATAAAACGAGCCATTAAACCGCGTGCTTTTTTCGCATAGAAACTTATGACTTTATATTTGCCATTTTTCTGGTCAAGAAAAACAGGCTTCACAATTTCAGCCTTAATTTTCTTTTCATTGACAGACTTGTAATATTCATCTGAAGCTAGATTTACCAACAATTCAGATTTAATTGCGGCCAAGTCTTCATTAATCTGGTTAGTGATGATATCACCCCAGAATTCATACAAATTATGGCCACGCGTATTTTTTAATTTAGTACCCATCTCTAAACGATAAGGCATCATTAAATCTAAAGGACGCAATAAACCATATAAACCAGAGAGCATACGCAAATGCTGCTGTGCAAAATCAATATCTTTGTCTTTTAAATGATAAGCATCTAAACCAGTGTAAACATCACCTTTAAATGCATAGATTGCTTGGCGAGCATTTGAGAAATTAAATTCGGGATTCCAATCTCTAAAACGATCTGCATTGAGTGTGGCAATTTTTTCACTCACACTCATTAAACTCGCAATTTCCGAAGCGGAAAGTTTGCGGCAAACATCAATTAATTGTGCTGAGTTTTCTAATAAGCGCGGCTGAGTAAACTCATCTGTAGGTAACGCTGTTTCATAATCTAAAGTTTTTGCAGGAGAAATTAAGGCAAGCATAGACAACCTGAAAAAATTATTCTTAATACCAACTATAACAGTAGATTTTTTTTAATGCTAACTCGTGTTTTCAATGACGACTATCGGTAAAATAGGAATACGTATTGTTATTTATCGATTCTTATATGTCTGAGCAAATTTTCATTCAGGGTCCAGTTGGTAAAATTGAACTTTTTGTAGACCGCCCTGAAGGTGAAATCAAAGGCTTTGCGGTTGTTTGCCATCCGCACCCATTGCAAGGTGGAACTCCTCAACATAAAGTCCCTGCTCTTTTAACCCAAATCTTTAATGAATATGGTTGTATTGTTTACCGCCCAAGTTTCCGTGGTTTAGGTGGTAGTGAAGGCATTCATGATGAAGGCCATGGTGAAACTGAAGATATCTTAGCTGT
Source organism: Acinetobacter sp. AOR43_HL (assembly GCF_027854635.1). Lineage (NCBI taxonomy): Bacteria > Pseudomonadati > Pseudomonadota > Gammaproteobacteria > Moraxellales > Moraxellaceae > Acinetobacter > Acinetobacter sp. AOR43_HL. The sequence goes on along the minus strand of NZ_JAKTHX010000002.1, from coordinate 374,863 downwards.
AATTGAGCACGTTCGTAAGCTTCATGAAGGCCTACCATTTTATGCAGGCGGTTTTAGCTTTGGCTCACATGTTTTAGCAAAATGCTTTGCACAGCTTGCACCTGAATTACGACCTGTACAGTTAATTTTATGTGGTTTACCAACCGCTACTGTAGTAGGTTTACGTCACTATAAAACTCCTGAAATTCAAGGTGATATTCTACTCATTCATGGTGAGCAAGATGATATTACTTTACTTTCAGATGCAATTGAGTGGGCAAAACCACAAAAACATCCAATCACAATTTTGCCGGGTGCCAACCACTTCTTTACAGGCTATTTAAAGCAGCTTCGCCAAATCATTACACGCTTTATTATCATGAAATAAACGGTAATTTGATGGGCATAACTTGAGAGTATGCCCATCATTTTATAAGCCTTGTCATTATTGAAAGTTATTCCAGCTTAACCCAAAACGTGCCAAATATTTTTTCACTCGGTCACTATCGTTCGTTGTATTACGCTGTTGACGAGATACCGAAAAGAGTTGTCTTCCCGCCTCTGCCATTGATTTTGAATTTTCGCAGACTTTGAGCACACCTCGTAATTGAATTTGATCAAATTCATCTATTTGTTCTAGCTGCTCAGGACTCAAATAGTTCAAAAGAATATCTTCATCTTTATCATTGTAAGATTCATCCTGAATAAGCCAAAGCTGCTTTAGACGTTGAATTTCTTTTTCTACAGCTTCACGGCGAATTAACTCACCTTGCGATAAAGTTGCCAAACGAGTTACGCTCGCTGCTAAATCTCTAAAATTTCCTTGCCATGATGCATCTACTGATTTAGCAAACTTTAAATATGTTTCTAAAGCATCACGTTGAAAGCGTAATTGTCTTTGATGAATTGCAGCAAAACGCTGTAGCTCAAAATCAATATTGGGTGCAATATCTTCTACACGGTCTTTTAAATTTGGTAAGAAGAACATCCACGTATTCAAACGAGCCCATAAATCTTCACGAAAACGACCAGCTTGAACCTCATTGCGCAAATCACGGTTAGTACCTGCAATCAACTGAAAATCGACTTGAATTTCTTTATCACTTCCAACGGGAAAAAAGCTTTTGTCTTCTAGCGCTTTTAGCAGCATAGCTTGTTCATCAAGTCCCAATTCACCAATTTCATCTAAAAATAAAATACCTTGGTCAGCACTTTTTAATAAACCAGCACGAGAAGCTGCTGCTCCTGTAAACGCACCTTTTATATGACCAAATAAAGTTGACATGGCACTATCACCACGTAAGGTTGCACAGTTAACATCAATAAAACGACCATTTAATTGAAATTTATCTTTCTTTAACTGAAAAATTTGTTTTGCTAAATGAGACTTACCAACCCCTGTTGCCCCCATAATCAAAATAGGTGCACTAGAGCGGGTTGCAACTAATTCAACTTCCTCAATAAGCTGATTAAACGCTTTATTATGAGTAGAAATATTTGCTTTAAGTTGTTGCCAATTTTGTTTTTGTTCATCATCGAATCGCTGTTTTAAAACATCGTATCGAGACAAATCCAGATCAATAATTCTATATTCACCTTCTGAGGTCTTTTGCTGATTAGGTGAACTTTGGATAAGTTGAGCTGGTAAATAATGCGCATCTATCAATAAATACCAACAAATTTGAGCAACATGCGTTCCCGTTGTGATATGCAGTAAATAGTTATTTTTTTCGACATCAAACGGATAGGTTTTTACAAAGTCATAGAGTGCACCATAAACTTCAGCAAAATCCCAAGGATCTTTAATACTTACCTTATGTCCAGAAACCTCAGTTTGTGGAGAGATCTCTTTAGCATCTGCTGCTATAGATTTAACTAAATTATGATGTTGTCGATCATGTAACAGCACCAATTCATCTACAAGCAAATCTTCATGCATTAACAGGCTAAGTGTAGGACGCCAACGTTGCCATCGATCCGACCTTCTCCCCTGATCAAGCGTAGAACCGACAAAGCCCATAACGACTGTTTTCTTTGCATCCGCCATAATTTCTATAAAATTTTATAAGTGTCTATAATATACAATACGCATTTGACCAAAAAATTCCAAGAATATGCTTCATTTTACTTTTTTAGGCACATCTTCAGGTGTACCAACCCTAACACGTAATGTTTCAGGATTAGCAGTTCGTAACACCAAAAATAAGGACTGGATTTTAATTGATGCCGGCGAAGGGACACAGCACCGCGTTCAACAAGCTAAACTTTCACTACAAAATCTAGTTGCCATTTGTATTACACACGTTCACGGCGACCATTGTTATGGTCTAGTTGGTTTATTAGCAAGTGCAGGCATGAATGCCCGTAGCAAACCATTAATTGTGATTGCACCGAAAGAAATTCAGCAATGGTTTGAAATCACGGCCCAGCTTACAGACTTAAATTTGCCCTATTCCCTTCAATTTATTGATGTAAATGAAGCAATGCAGCCACAACAGATTACCGATGAATTCATTGCTCAAGCACATACCTTAAGTCATCGTGTTCCAAGTTTCGCCTTTAGCATTTATATCAAATCTATTCAGAAGAAGTTAGATATCCAAACTTTAACTCAGCTTGGTGTACCCAAAGGCGATATGTGGGGTCATTTAAAACGAGGCTACGATGTTGACTTTGAGGGGCAAACTTTAAAAGCCCAAGACTTTATCAAAGTTCAAAATCAACAAGTTCATGCAATTATAGGTGGCGATAATGACCAACCTGAACTATTAGCTGATGCTTGCAAAGATGCTCAACTCCTTATTCACGAATCAACATACTTGCAAACGATTTTAGATAAAGTCGGCAAAGGTCCAATGCATAGCTCAGCAAAAATGGTGGCTGAATTTGCAGAACAGCAATCTTTAAGCAATTTAATTCTGACGCATTTTAGCCCCCGACATCAGGATAAAGCTGGGCAGCAAGCTATTACTGAAGAAGTTCGTCAGTTTTATAAAGGTCATTTTTATTTAGCAAATGATTTTGATGAATTTACTTTAAGTGAAGCTGGACAGCTTTTAAAAGTCGATAAAAACGAGAAGACCCATTAAACAAATATATCCAAAAAGATATTTAAATATATTTTTAGATATCTTTTAAATATTAAAATTTCCAACAGAAATTAGTTACACAGAAAGAATAATTATTTTTATATATTATTTTCAATAACTTACATTTTAAATTAAGTGTATTTTTAAAAGTTGGCACACTCAGTGCATTAGTACAAAGCACACAACATCATTGGGATCTTGTGAATAACACCTGCCTGCAAACGCTTGGCAGGCAGGCTTTGAAAGGAAAAGAAAATGTCTGTCATTGAAGAAATTAACCAACAAGCTCAATTTGAACAAAAGCAGCAAGAACGTTCTTATCAAGTTCTGCAAAATGAAAAAAGTATGCCAGTCAAAATGTGGACTAAAGGCGTGCTTGTTGATGACAACTCAAAACAACAATTATTACAAACAGCTCAAATGCCTTTTATTTATAAATGGATGGCTGTTATGCCAGATGTACACTTCGGTTTAGGAGCAACTATTGGTAGCGTGATTCCAACTAAAGGGGCAATTATTCCTGCTGCTGTGGGTGTAGATATTGGTTGTGGAATGATGGCAACTCGTACAAGCTTAACTGCTTCGGATTTACCAGATAACTTACATGCACTACGTACTGAACTTGAACGTTTAATCCCACATGGAATGACTAAGCGCGGACGTGATCGTGGCTCATGGGAAACTCCACCAGAAATGGTAGATCAAGCTTGGTCCAATCTAGTGGCAGATTTTGAATACATTTGCACAAAACATCCACGTTTAAAAAACACCAATAACCGTAAGCATTTGGGAACTTTAGGTACTGGAAACCATTTTGTCGAAATCTGTCTAGATGAGCATGATCATGTCTGGATTATGTTGCATTCAGGTTCTCGTGGTGTAGGAAATGCTATCGGTAACCATTTTATCGAACTTGCACGTAAAGACATGCAGAAGCATTTCATCAATTTGCCAAATAAAGATTTAGCATACCTAGTCGAAGGAACTGAACATTTTGATGATTACTGGTTTGCGGTAGGTTGGGCTCAACGCTTTGCGATGAAGAACCGAGAAATCATGATGCAATCTGCGATTAAAGCCTTGGCTACGATTGTACCAAAGCCTTTTCAGGCACGTTTGGAAGCGGTGAACTGTCACCATAACTATGTGGAAAAGGAAGAACATTACGGTGAAGAAGTAATGGTCACTCGTAAAGGTGCAGTCCGTGCGCGCTTAGGTGAATATGGAATTATTCCAGGCTCAATGGGTGCGAAGTCCTTTATTGTCCGTGGACTTGGAAATCAGGAATCTTTCTGTTCATGTTCGCATGGTGCAGGCCGTGTTATGAGCCGTACTGAAGCAAAAAGACGTTTTACTGTTGAAGATCAGATTGCACAAACTGAAGGTGTGGAATGCCGTAAAGATGCTGCTGTTATTGATGAAATTCCTTCGGCATATAAACCGATTGAAGATGTAATGAAAGCACAAAGCGACTTGGTTGAAGTGGTTTATACATTAAGACAAGTGGTGTGTGTTAAGGGTTAGATAATTTACCATACCCAGAAGGTGAGCATATGTTTGTCCAATTAGATCATTTGAAGACCAAAGAGTTACAATCTGATCTTGATGCCATACAAGCCGTATTTGAAGTATTTTTGTTTAATGTTGTACATAAGACAGAATCTTCGAATACGCTAGCTATTCATCAACAGATGTTATTGAATTGTGAAAGTTTAGCAATAGAAAAAACGTTAGACTTAAATACTTTAACCACTAAAAAATTAGATCGCAGCCTTGTAAGTTTTGATCGTTTGGACAAACCTAATTTATTTTCTAGACATAATTGGTTTTGGGGTTTGTTAGAGGCAATCATTGATCCACCATATGGCACAACCCTTACCCATTCTAATCAGGTAGCATTCTTTCAAGCTTTCTTGCGGCTATGCCTTTTCACGGAGAAAGACTGTGAAATATATGATTGGGTTGGCTATCCAGGTAGTGGTCGAGAAGAAAGTTCTGAATGGAATGATTATTTTGAACCGGGCCGAGAATGGTGGGGTAATTGGTGCTTAACCATCTATTCACCAGAGCAAAATAAAGGCTGCTTACTACTTGCCAGCTCAACAGATTAAAGAATAAATTTTTAGGAAAATAAAATATGAAACTCGCAGAAGCACTTTTACTTCGAAGCGATCAACAAAAAAAGCTCGCTTCGTTAAAACAACGAATCAATGCGAATGTATTGGTACAAGACGGTGATGAACCTAGTGAAGATCCAAATGAACTCATCAAACAAGTATTTGCTTTAACTCAGGAAAGCAATCAATTGATTTATCGTATCCATTTGACCAATGCACAAGCAAAACTGGAAGATGGCAAAGTATTGTTGTCCCTATTAAGCTTGCGTGATAGTTATGCTGAACAGCATAAGATTTTAATAGATGCGATTGCCAATACACATCGAGAACCTGATCGTTATAGCTCACGTGAAATTAAGTGGAAGAAAGTCATTCCTGTTTCTAGCTTACAAAAGCAGGCGGATGATATCAGTGCAAAACTCCGTGACTTAAACGTTAAAATTCAGGCTGCTAATTGGCAAATTGATCTAATCGATTAAACAATAGATTTTGTGAAAATCATTTTCACAATCAAAGTTTGGACATACTGGGCGAGTACAAGATCCTGCGTTACTCCGATCTGAGGGATTGAAAATAATTCAGGCGGCTATGGCAGCATGTGAGTCGTGCATCGATATTCACTTATGAGACTCAGCACTATGCACCTAGTAAACCTTTGTCGAAAACAAAGTCAAACGTTACTTCGCATTACCATGTACTGACAGTATGTTCATTAAATTAGAAAATAAGGAAAACAGAAGTGAATAAAGCTTTGGCAAATATGCCCAAAACCATCCAAATTGATGGTTCACAAGGTGAAGGTGGTGGACAGATTTTAAGAACTGCTCTTGCCCTTTCAATGATTACAGGTCAGGCATTTGAATTAATTAATATACGTGCAGGACGTAAAAAACCAGGATTAATGCGTCAACATTTGGTTTGTGTACAAGCATCTCAACAAATTAGCCAAGCTTATGTAGAGGGTGCTGAATTACATAGCCAACGTTTATATTTCGCACCTCAGCATGTTCAAAGTGGTAAATATCAATTTCAAATCGGTTCAGCGGGTAGTACAACACTGGTTTTACAAACGCTTCTACCTGTTTTGTTATTACAAAATGAAGCTACTGAACTCACCATTTCAGGGGGTACACATAACCCACTTGCACCAACAGCAGATTTTATTGAACACTGCTTTTTACCTGCTCTAGCTCAAATTGGAATTAACGTAGATTTTAAATTAAGTAAAGCCGGCTTCTTTCCAATTGGTGCAGGTGAAATTCAGGTTACCGTTCAACCATGGCAACATCGAAACAAGCTAAATTTATTAGATCGCGGTGCTTTGCAAAGTAATGAGGCCTTTGCAGCTGTATTAAATCTTTCAGAAGAAGCACAGATAGCACAACGTGAATTAACCACATTAAGTAAAAAACTAAACTTAAGCTCTCAGCAGCAATTTCATTTAAATGGAATTAGCCAAGGCAATACAGTCTATGTGAAAGTTACTCATCAATATCACACTCAACTGTTTACGGCTTTAGGTGAGATGCGCAAAAGTGCAGAGCAAATAGCTGAGCATTTAGCAAAAGATGTAAATCTATATTTATCTTCGCAGGCTGTTGTAGATGAGTATTTGGCAGATCAATTGCTTCTACCTTTAGCTCTAGGTCAAGGTGGTGAATTCACCGCACAATGTATTAGCGAACACACTCGTACTCAAGCAGCCATGATTGAAAAATTTATTGATTGTGGAATCGAGTTTATCGAGTTAAATCCACATCATTTTCATGTAAAAGTTAAAGTTTAAGAAGCTCACAATTGAGCTTCTTATTTGTAAAAACTACTCTACAGATGCTAAAGCTGTTACCAGCAGCTTCCAGCATTTCTCTACAGTATCAACTTTGACTCGTTCACCCGGTGCATGTGCCCCCTGAATATCTGGTCCAAAAGAAACCATTTGTAAATGTGGATAATGCTCGGCAATAATCCCACACTCTAAGCCTGCATGAATTACTTTTAGATTTGGCTCAATATTAAATGCATTTTGATAGGCCTGCTGTAAGCACTTTAGAGCAGCCGAATCTGGATTTGGTGTCCAACCCGACACTAACGGCGTAAGTGTAGAGCCGATATTAAATTGACTGAAATGTTTTTGAATTTTTTCTGCAAAGTCTTGAGCTTCTTGATTCACCATTGAGCGAACCATTAAAACAGCTTTTCCACTTTCTCGATTTAGTCTCACCACTCCAATATTATTTGAAGTCTCAACTACATCTGATAGAACCTGACTCATACTTGCAACGCCATAAGGACTTGTTGCTAAAGCTTGCAACCATTCATTTTGCTGTTGTTGAGCAATCACTTCGGTCACTTCAGCACTATTAGGCTGAATAGTTAATTGCAGATTGTCATCAATACCTTGTAGCTGTTTTTTCCATGCTGTTTGATATTCAGCGAGTAATTTTTCTAATTCAGGCAATTGGTTAGATGAAATGGCAATGGTTGCTACAGCTTCGCGAGGTAAAGCATTACGAGCTGTACCACCTATAAACTCAACAAGTCGTCCACCAAGCTTCGCTAAATGCTGATTTAAAAAACGGGCCAGAATAACGTTGGCATTACCACGTCCTAAATGGATATCTACGCCAGAGTGGCCACCTTTAAGACCAGCCATCTGAATATTAACAATATTCAAATTTTCAGGAATTGGTTCATAATTAAGCGGTTGCTCAACTTCAACATCAATACTACCAGCACATCCGAGATACAACTCGCCCCACTCTTCTGTATCAATATTAAATAGCCACTTCCCTTTTAGTACACCTGCCTGTAAAAGTCGCGCACCACTCATACCTGCTTCTTCATCCACTGTTAAAAGAACTTCAATTGGCCCATGAGCAATATCATTTGAGTCTAAAACTGCCAAAGCTAATGCTACCCCAATGCCATTATCAGCACCTAAAGTAGTATCTTTAGCAATTAACCAGCCATCTTCGAGGACTGGCTGGATCGGGTCTTTAAAGAAGTCGTGTACTGTGCCAGTATTGGCTTGAGTGACCATATCTAAATGGCCTTGCAGAATAACGCCAGACACATGTTCTTTACCCAGAGTCGCATTCTTACGAATAATCAAATTCCCCACTTCATCTACGTAAGTTTCTAAATTTCGACTTTCGGCCCAGTTTCTTAAAAACTCACGAAGTTGCTGTTCATGCTTCGATGGGCGAGGAATAGTGCAAAGTGTTTGAAAATGCTGCCAAACCACTTGAGGAGATAACGCTGCAATATCAACTTGTGTCATGAAAACCACACTCTAATTATGTAAATATCGTAATAATTTCAATATACACAATGCATTAAAGATAGGTAGGGATTTCGGGAAAGATTTTGTATTTTTATATTTAATCTAAAGAGATAGTACGACTTTTCTAAAAAGTCGTACTCCATAAAGAACTCTTAAAACAATATGTTTTAGCTTTTCCACTCAAATGCTGAAAAGCTATGATCAGCTTTCAAACTATTTTCAACTGCCTGTGCAAGCTGACGAATAATGCTTTGTGTTTCGATTTTCTCAAACCAATCTTGTTCTTCATCAGGATTGGCAGAGATTTCACACATCAAATGCCCTTCATGGTCTGTTTTCTGACAAGTAATAGATAATGGCAAAAGATGATTATCTATACTGACTTCTACTTTTTCATGTTCATGCACAATGTGCTGCGCATCAAAACCATAATGCCCCAATTGCTTAAACAGTAAAGCCGCTACATATTCTTGAGTGATATGGCATTCATTTGGTGGATGATCAAGCACCCCATGTTGTGGGCAACTGGCAATAAATTGTAATTTTTTCATCCTTTGTCCTAACACTATTATCATTATCTGCACTTAGCATAAGCAATAAACAAACAGCAGCCAAGCCTTTAGCCCGCTGCTGCCGTTGCTATTGTGTTAGCAATTATAAAATGTGTCAGGTCAAAGTTATTGGCTAACTTCGATTGTTAAGCCTGCACGATTCGCCAACTCAGTGAAAGTCGGGAAGCTTGTCGCCACAGTTTCAGTACCATGAATTGTAATCGGACCAGAATTACGAAGACCTGCCATACTAAAACTCATAGCAATACGGTGGTCATGATGTGATTCAATTTCGCCGCCAGCAAAGATTGGTGACCAATCGCCAGATTTGCCTTTACCTTCGATAATGATGCCATCATCAGTTGGCGTACAGTCAATACCCATGATTTTTAAGCCATCAGCCATAACCTGAATACGGTCAGACTCTTTCACACGAAGTTCTGCCGCACCAGTTAATACTGTTTGGCCTTCGGCACAAGCTGCTGCAATAAATAAAGCGGGGAATTCATCAATTGCTAAAGGTACTTGGTCTTCAGGCATATGAATACCTTTAAGAGTACGTGAACCTTTAATATGAATATCAGCAATAGGCTCGCCACCGGCAATACGTTCATTTTCAACAGTCAGGTCAGCACCCATCTGTTTTAAAATTTCAATTACGCCAGTACGTGTTGGGTTAATACCTACAGCTTCCAGAACAACATCAGAACCCTCAGTAATTGCGGCACCCACCATAAAGAAAGCAGCTGATGAAATATCTGATGGTACTTGAATATCAGTACCTACTAATTTTCCACCACCAACGAGTGAAATCTTGTTGCCTTCGGTTTTAACATCATAACCAAATGCACGAAGCATACGCTCTGTGTGGTCACGAGTTGGTTCTGGCTCAGTTACCGAAGTTTCACCTTCAGCCCATAGGCCCGCAAGTAAAATACCCGACTTCACCTGAGCAGATGCCATTGGCAAGTCGTATTGAATGCCCTTTAATTGCTGGCTACCCGTAATACTTACAGGTGGTGTACCTTTCTCACCTGTTGTCTGGATTTGCGCACCCATTAAACGCAATGGCTTAGCAATACGCTCCATTGGACGTTTAGAAAGTGATGCATCACCTGTCATCACTGAATCAAATTTTTGTGCTGATAACATGCCTGAAAGCAAACGCATGCTGGTTCCAGAGTTACCCATATACAAGGCACTCGCTGGTGCTTTTAAACCATGCATGCCCACGCCATGAATGGTCACTTCACCATTCTTAGGGCCTTCAATGCTTACACCCATATCACGGAAAGCTTGTAAAGTTGCTAAAGCATCTTCACCTTCAAGGAAGCCAGTTACATGCGTAGTGCCTTCTGCAATAGCACCAAACATAATGGAGCGATGTGACACAGATTTGTCACCCGGTACGGTAAATTTACCTTTAAAAGCCTTATTTCCCGGTAAGATACTGAATTGCTGTGTCACCTTATTTTTCTCCATTAAAGGTTTTTTGGCTAACATATGATTGAAATGCTGACGTGCTGCCTGAGCATGGCCGAGTAAACCCATTAATGCATGAGAATCTTCGTTTTCAATCAATTTTCTAAGTACGGTAAGTTGTTTCTCGAAGCCATCTACAGCATTTAATATAGCGGTTTTATTGGCAAAGAAAATATCATGCCACATTTGTGGATCACTAGCAGCAATACGCGAAAAGTCACGAAAGCCACCTGCTGCATAGCGGAAAATATCAAGATTATCTTCACGATTCGCAAGTTGCTCAACCAAATTAAATGCCATCAAGTGCGGTAAATGACTTGTATGTGCTAAAACTTCATCATGCTTGGCAACGTCCATACAAATGACTTCAGCTTTAGCAGCAGACCAAAGTTGAATTAGTTTATCAACAGCCCATTCTGCACTTGTTGGTAACGGCGTTAAAATAACTTTGTGATTTGCAAATAAATCGACCTTACCTGCATGAACGCCCGTATGCTCACTACCAGCAATAGGATGTCCTGGTACAAAACCTGCTGGTAAATCTTCACCAAATACAGCTTTTGCTGCATCAACGACATTACCTTTTGTACTTCCCACATCAGTTACAATCGTGGTTTCTGTCAAATAAGGTTTAATTAGCTCAAGCACTTTTTGTGTTGCACGTACTGGCAAGGCCAAAACAACTAAATCTGCCCCTTTCACAGCCTCTACAGGATCAGAAAATCCTTGTTGTATTAAGCCAAGTGACTTTGCATCTTCTAAAGTTTTTTGTGAGCGTGTAGAAGCCACTATAGTTGTCGCCAACTTTTCTGCAACAATAACGCGCGCCAAACTCGACCCGATGAGTCCTAAACCAATAAATGCAACTTTTTTAAATAGGGGTTGTGACATAACTTCAACTTTGCTTTTGCTCAAAGTGATTTAAACCTTTAAGCAATTTGTTTTTAAGCATAATGACATGACCATCTTGATGCATGTCATTATTCCAACATGAGTGATTAAAGAACAGCAGCAGGATAAGAACCTAAAATACGAAGTTCTTTTACCATTGGACGAATATCATTGATTGCCGCAGCAACATTCTCTTGATCGATATGACCTTCTAAATCGATAAAGAATACATAGGCCCACTTTTCAGGTAATGCTGGACGGGTTTCAATACTTGTTAAGCTAATATTATGTTTTGCAAACGGCGCTAAAATTTCTAATAAAGCACCAGCGCGGTCATGCGCTGAAATTAATAATGAAGTTTTGTCATTGCCACTTTGTGGAATTTTTTCACGGCCAATGACTAAGAAACGAGTGGTATTTTCCGGATTATCTTCAATATTGCTATGCAAGATTTCAAGGTTATACATACCTGCTGCAATATCTGACGCAATCGCAGCTGAGTGCCATTCGTTGCGAATACGGCGTGCAGCTTCAGCATTTGAGTTTAAGGCAACACGTTCAACACCCGGATAATGCGCATCTAACCACTGACGACATTGAGCCAAAGTCTGCTGGTGGGCATAAATCTGTTTAATACTGTCTTTACGTGTATTTTCAGAGACTAGGAATTGATGATGAATACGTAATTCAACTTCACCAATCACATTTAAATTCGATGTTTTAAAACAATCTAAAGTATGGTTCACAATACCTTCAGATGAGTTTTCAACTGGCACTACGCCGTAATGTGCACTACCTGCTTCTACTTCACGGAACACTTCATCAATTGTTGGTAATGGACGAACAACTGCATCTTTACCAAAGTGTTTAAGCACGGCAGATTGAGTAAAAGTCCCTTCCGGTCCTAAAAATGCAATACTTTGCGGAGCTTCTAAAGCAAGGCAAGCAGACATAATTTCACGGAACAAACGCGCCATGGTGACATCAGACAAAGGACCTTGGTTGCGCTCCATGACTTTGCGTAAAACTTGTGCTTCACGTTCAGGACGATAAAACAAAGGATTCTCTTCAGAAGCAAATTTAGCTTTAGCAACAGCCTCAGCAAGGCTTGCGCGGCGATTTAATAATTCTTGAATCTGTTGATCTACACTATCAATATCTTCACGAATTTGTTCTAAACTAAGAGAAGTCGTTTTGTTTTGATCATCGTTGATCATTAGAATGCAGCCTCAGTAAAATCATCTTTTAAACGAGAGTATAACAATAGTCTGCTTTGATTTGTTAGGCAATATAGCTGTAAGAGCTTTTTTCATTAACCTTTTTGCTCCCATTTCTTGATTGCTTTATTTGATAATGATTTTCATTTATTATTTGTATAATAAATTTTATTATCGCCCATTATGCAAAGATCATTTTTCCTTTTATCTACTAGTTTTTTATTAAGTACTTTAATAAGCTGTTCTGCCCTCGCCCAAACGCCTATACAAAATCAACCAAAAATCGTTTTTCAAAATAATCAGGCACAATTTCAAATTAAATCTAAAAATACAGGCCATGATTATCTTATTCAAATTTATAAACCACCTGTCGCCCCGCCCCAACATGGCTATCCAGTACTTTATATATTAGATGGAAATGCTACATTTCCAAGTGCTGCCAATATTGCTCAGTCGATTGGCGCTGGTTCTACCAAATTAGGACTAGATCCACTCATGATAGTAGCGGTTGGTTACCCTCAGCAAAAAACCTTTGATGTGCAAAAGCGTGCTTATGATTACACTCCAAAACCTTCTGCCCAATTTCAAGCACAAGGTAAATATAAATATGGGGGTGCTGATCAGTTTATTGCTTTTTTAAATAGCGAACTCAAGCCTACAATTGCAAAACAATTTCCGATTAATAGCCAACAGCAAAGTCTTTATGGACATTCTTTTGGTGGCTTATTGGTTCTTTATCATTTTTTTCAAAAGCCAGATGCATTTCAGCGTTACTTTGCTGCAAGCCCTTCTCTCTGGTTTGACCAAGGCATGTTATTTCAGCAGTTAAATGATTGGCAAAGTCAGAAACCAAATCATTCCCCTTTACTCATGACCACAGTCGGTACACATGAGCAAGGTGGTCCTCGTACTCAACTTAACAATAAATTTAATGAAGCAGATTTCTTTAAAGCCTTAGAAAATAAACGTTCAACCCAATTTAATTATTGGCATTTTTATAACCCTGCTGAACAACATATTACAAATTTATATGCGAGCTTGCCTAAAGCACTTATGTTTGCTTCATGTCAAAATTTAGAAAGCTGTAAATCTTTATTTGATGGGCCATTGCAGCAGCCAGCCAAGTAAAAACATAATTACATTTAAAGATGATTATTTCGTTGTTCTTAAAGATACTCCTCTTAATGTATAGATTGGTTATACTGACCCAATATGTCATAACAACAGTAAAATAGAATGAATAAAATTATTGTTTTAAGCCTATTGGGTTTTACAACTTTTAGTTTAACGGCTTGTGGCGGTTGTCCAATAATTGCAGGTTGCAATGGTACTGATAATTCCCCCTACTATATGACGACTGTCAGTAATCAAGTTCGTGGTATTCCAGTCCCACCTAAAACTAAGCTGACATATCAGTCACAACATTTTAGGCAGAAATATGAGCAAACATATGTTTTAAAAGAAAAAAATTTATCAAGCATCTATTTACCACCAGATACAGCAATCATTTGGGGTGGTATGCCAGTAGACAAGTTTATACAGTTTTCTAATCCCGAAATGAAAGGATTTTCAGTCTATCCAGCACGAGGATTTAAAGCAGAATTATCAAATGAGTTTTTACGTTTATGGAAAAGCTGTGAAAGTGATTTAAACATTAACTTAAAGAATCCAAATGACTGGTCATTTAATCCTGAAAATATGAAAATAACGGGTTGTGGTGTCGTCTTTCAAGAACGTAGTAAATACACCGAAGATTCATTCCATCAAGATGAAGCAGATGAGTTTTTAAGAAAGATGAATAATGCATTACAGCAATTACCGAAACAACAAGACTATCCTGCCATTCAACAGAAGACCAAATAGTTAAAAACAAAACAGCCCATTCTAGGATAGGCTGTTTTTTTCTCTGCTTAATTAAGCTTTGCCAATTAATCCACGCGCTACGATTTCTTTCATAATTTCATTTGTACCACCGTAAATACGTTGAATACGTGCATCTACAAAGAAACGTGAAATTGGATATTCAGTCATATAACCATAGCCACCAAAAAGTTGCAGCAAGTTATCTGCGACTTTCATTTGCATGTCAGTGCTGAAACTTTTAAGCGCTGCTGCTGTTTCCACATCTAGCTTGCCTTCTTGATATAGAGCAACGTTTCTCTCATAAAAAGCAGCCGTAGCAAGCTCATCAATTTTTGCTTGTGCTAGAACAAAACGAGTATTTTGGAACTGTGAAATAGGTTGGCCAAATGCATGACGTTCTTTTACATAAGCCGTTGCTAAATCGATTGCACCACGAATAGCTCCAATTGCGGTAGATGCAATAGCGGTACGTTCACGTGGTAATTCTTGCATTAAATAAGCAAAGCCTTGTCCAGCTTGACCGAGTAACTGGTTTTTAGGAACCTTAACATTGTCAAAAAATAGCTCAGATGTGTCTTGAGAATGCAGACCGATTTTGTCGAGGTTGGTACTTTTTTTAAAACCTTCTAGATGAGTATCTGCCAATAATAAAGACACACCTTTTGCACGCGCTTGAGGATCAGTTTTTACTGCAAGCACCACAAGGTCAGCATGTTGTCCATTTGAAATAAAGGTTTTTGAGCCATTTAATAAATAATGGTCATCTTGCAAAATGGCGCTAGTACGCATTGATTGTAAATCCGAACCCGCTCCAGGTTCAGTCATACCAATTGCACCAACCACTTCACCTGTCACCATTTTCGGCAACCAGTATTGTTTTTGCTCTTCTGTCCCAATATGTAAAATATATGGTGCAGCAATTTCAGAGTGGCAAGAAATCGCTGTTGATAAGGCACAAAAACCAGCACGTGCCGATTCTTCAACCAACATTAATGAATAATAGGTTGGCACACCATAACCACCGTATTCTTCTGGAACATCCACACATAAAAAGCCATTTTCGCCCAGTTGATTCCAGACGGAACGTGGCATGATTCCTTCGCGCTCCCATTCGTCATAATGTGGAGCAATATGCTCATTCATAAAACGTTTAAAATTATCACGGAATAATTCTAAATCTGCATCGTATGCCAACATAATATTTTCCTTCGGCTTTATTGTTTTATCTAATCTGATTGTTGTGCATGCTAATCATTTTTTAAGCTACTGTCATGACATAGCTGCTCATTAAAACTGTACTTTTCAGTCAGCCAATAAAAAAGGAAGCCAAAGCTTCCTCTTTTATATAGATTTATTTGAATTAATCTAAACCTTCAGCGACTTGAGGAGTTTTTTGCTCCATCATTTTTCTGTCGACTTCATCTGGATTGTTTAAAGCATCATTTAGCTTATCTTTATCTAAAGCACCGACCCATTTTGCAACAACAATCGTTGCTAATGAGTTACCAACAAGGTTAGTTAATGCACGGGCTTCTGACATGAAACGGTCAATACCTAAAATCAATGCCAGACCTGCCACTGGAATATGTCCTACAGCAGATAAAGTTGCAGCCATAACAATAAAGCCAGAGCCTGTTACACCCGCAGCACCCTTAGATGAAATTAAGAGTACCAACAACAAAGTAATCTGATGTTGAATATCAAGCTGTGTATTTGTTGCCTGAGCAATAAAGATTGCGGCCATAGTCAAATAAATTGACGTACCATCAAGGTTAAATGAATAACCTGTTGGAATAACCAAACCAACTACAGATTTTTCACAACCTGCAATTTCAAGTTTACGTAACATGCGAGGCAAAACAGATTCAGAAGAAGATGTACCAAGTACAATTAATAACTCTTCACGAATCAGGCGAATCATCTTAAAGATACTGAATCCGCTAATACGGCTGATTGTACCCAAAATTAAGAAGATAAAGAGTAAGCACGTAATATAGAAGCAGATAATGAGCTGCCCTAATTGTACGAGTGAACCAACACCATATTTACCGATAGTAAATGCCATTGCACCGAATGCACCAATCGGAGCTAATTTCATGACCATATTCACAATGTTAAAGAACACATGTGCAACTTGATCAATAAATTTTAAAACTGGACGTCCCGCATCACCTAACTTATGTAAAGCAAAACCAAAGAGAATTGCAAAAAGAAGGACTTGTAAGATTTCACCATTTGCAAACGCGCCAACCACCGTATCAGGGATGATGTGCATTAAGAAATCAATGGTAGATTGTGACTCACCAGAACTGACGTATTTTTGAATGCCCGAAGTATCGAGAGTGGTAGGGTCAACATTCATCCCTACACCCGGTTTAGCAATGTTAATTACAACAAGGCCAATTAGAAGTGCAATTGTTGAAACGATTTCAAAGTATAACAACGCAACGCCGCCAGTTTTTCCGACTGACTTCATGCTTTCCATGCCAGCAATACCGCTTACCACGGTACAGAAAATAACTGGAGCAATGATCATCTTGATCAAACGAATAAAGGCATCACCTAATGGCTTGAGTTTTTCACCTAACCCCGGAATATGCTGTTCGACACCATTGACAATTTGCGTTGAGCTTGGGGAAAAATGTCCTACCAAGATACCCGCAATAATCGCAATAATCACCTGAAAATAAAGTGATTTATAAATCGGTTTTTTAGCCATAACTTTACTTCAATCTATATTTCCAAGTCCGTTGGAAATACCAAAATGAAACGTCTATTCTTTACGAATACACAGCCCTAACCTTTCACATTAACACCGCAAAAGGGAAATGGTTTTTTGTGAACAAAAAACCTTCCTACTACCTCAATGAAAACAAAATCAATGTTTTCTAAAACAGGAGAATACCTGAAGTTTCTAACCACTTTGAGTAGCTCGAAATAACCTCTTACTTTTTCAATAAAAAGCTGAAGATATAGGAGAATCACATAAAATTATGATATGAGTGCTCAAAAAAGCACGGGAAAGTGTACTCGAATTAAATAACGATTCGATTAATTTTTTAGCTAATACGCATAAAAAACACTCAGGTAGCCTTAAGACTTTAGTATAAGAAACACTTTTGATATTTTTTCAGCAGCTTTTTATGTCATATTGATTAAATACCTGTGGACATTTCATTTTGAGCTGCCTACATCCCATCATTTTTATTGTTTTGAACTACGATGAATACTAAACGTAATATCTATAAAGATGCTGAACATCCCTTTGCTCAATATGTCCGTATTTTAGGTAAGGGGAAAACCGGATCTCGCTCTTTAAGCTATGAAGAAGCCTATCAAGCTTTTACCATGATTTTAAAAGGTGAAGTGCTAGATGTG
This sequence comes from Acinetobacter sp. AOR43_HL, assembly GCF_027854635.1. Lineage (NCBI taxonomy): Bacteria > Pseudomonadati > Pseudomonadota > Gammaproteobacteria > Moraxellales > Moraxellaceae > Acinetobacter > Acinetobacter sp. AOR43_HL. The sequence goes on along the minus strand of NZ_JAKTHX010000002.1, from coordinate 357,013 downwards.
CAGCTAGGTGCATTTTTAATGCTACTTCGGGTTAAAGAAGAATCGATTGATGAACTTGCAGGGTTTGTGCAAGCGACCAAAGATCAGCTTCATTTTGAGCCTTTAGAAGTCGATTTAGATTGGTCATCTTACGCAGGTAAGCGAAAACACTATCCATGGTTTTTGTTAGCCGCCCTTACGCTTGCCCAGCATGGCCATAAAATTGTTATGCATGGTGCGTCAGGTCACACGCTTAACCGTGTTTATACAGAGCAAGTCTTAGAATATCTTGGTTATCAAATTTGTCATTCTGAACAAGAAGTTCATGCACAATTAGCAGAGCAAAATTTCGCTTACTTACCACTAGATGTGATTTCACCAGTTTTAAGCGACTTGATATCTCTAAGAAATGTCATGGGATTGCGTTCGCCTATTCATACTTTGGCTCGTTTAATTAATCCTTTTAACGCTAAGGCTACCTTACAAGCAATATTCCACCCTGCTTATAGAACTTCACATCAACATAGTGCGTTACGCTTAGGCTATCAAAATAGTGCCGTCATTAAAGGTGAAGGTGGTGAATTTGAACGAAATCCAGATGCTAAGACACTCATTTGTGGTATTAAAAATGGTGAGCTTTATGAACATGAGTTACCAAAGCTCACACCTGAGCGAAGCCCAATTGAAGAAGAATTAGATTTAGCAACATTTAAAGCAGTATGGCTTGGTCAGCAGCATCATGAATATGGCGAAATGGCCGTAACAGAAACCATCGGAATCGCGCTATATACGATCGGCGTTGTTGCTAATTTTGAAGAAGCGATGCAAAAAGCAAAAGTGTTATGGGATACACGAAATTCAGAGCTAAAAGATAAAATTTAGTTCATACAGCCTTATACGCCAAGTCTCTTCGATATTGTTGCATATAGGCTATACTTACTTTTCAAAGATGAAAAGTAACAAAAATCTTTTGTTGAGCAAACAGTACGTTCTTGTACTGTTGCTCAACAGGCGACATCCATGTCGCCTACGCGATAGCAAATGCTAATACGATTTATTCTTTTATTCTAAAATGCAGTTTTAAACAAAACGAATTGGTTTAAATTCTGGCTCATGCTTGTGATGATCATCATCACACTCTTCGCCTTCTTCTTTTGTACCACGGTCAATATAACCACTACGCTGATCTTCTGGTAAGTTCTTTAACTCCCAAGCGATTACAGCTTGCATACAAGTCTCACGTTGCTCTTTAGTTAAAACAACGCCGTTTGGCCATTTACCAATTTCTACTGCTGTTTTTAAACGCTCCACTATTTCAGGGTTTAAAACAGATAGCATTTGTTCAATATTCATGATTCATCTCTTTGAAAAGATTCAAAATCTTGGTTCCAACCAAGTTTGGTACGGCAGGCCATATAGAAATCATAACCTGGTGGATGCAATAAACTTAGTTTAAATGGGTGTTTACGGATGTGTAAACTGTCTCCAACATTGAGCGAGACACTATGTTGCCCATCTGCACTCACCATTGGTAATACCCGATTTTCGCGAATAACGATTTTAATTTCGCTTTGACCACCGACTACGATGGGACGTGATGACAATGTATGGGGATGCATTGGAACTAATGCAATAGCATCCATACTTGGATGTAAAATTGGACCACCACCTGACAATGCATAAGCCGTTGATCCAGTTGGAGTCGAAACAATTAAACCATCACTATGTTGGCGGTAAACATATTGACCATCAATATTAAGCTCGAAGTCAATCATGTGTACCGATTTACCCGAGTGCAAAACCACATCATTTAAGGCAATAGCGTCATAAATGACTTCACCATTTGTTCGTACTTCCATTTCAAGTAAGAAACGACGGTCAAGCTGGAAATGCCCTTGAAGTACTTGGTCAAGTTTGAAAATGGCTTCTGAAGGTTTGATATCAGTTAAAAAACCTAACCGCCCGCGGTTAATACCAATAACAGGTGTATTGTAACGAACTAAAGCTCTAGCAGCGTGGAGTAAAGAACCGTCGCCTCCAACAACTATGACTAAATCAGCAACTTCACCCAATAAATGACGACTTACAATTTGTGCATGATCATAAGGCACTAATTCAGCAGTTTCCTGATCAAAAATGGGGTTTAAGCCTAGGTTCAACAAATGATCATGAATTAAACATAGTGTTTCTACTACTGATGATTTATCTGGTCGACCGATTAACCCGACGTTTCTGAAGGACTTATGTGAAATTTGCACGAATGAGTAAGCTCCGCTGCGATACTTGGCTATAATAACATTAACCTGATTAATTTAAAAAAACATAACAACAAGATGCTGTAAAATTCAATCTAAGTTTTCCAATTATTCACAGTTTTATCATTGCAAATTGATGACAAGCTATCGCATCATTACAGGCATTGTTAGGGTTTTATCTCATTTTTATGAAGTTTGAACGTGGTATCGGTTTCTTTGCACTAATTTTTTCCATTTTGGTCATTGGTGCTTTTATTGCTCTTAGTATCTATCTGATTCGTTTAGATAATATTATCCGTGAAAAATTTGAAGGACAGCGGTGGGATATTCCCGCCAAAGTGTTCGCACGACCTTTGGAAATTTATAATAACGCACCTATTACCCAAGCAAATTTCACTCAAGAATTAAAACTCTTGGGTTACAAAACTTCAAGTAATTATGACAAGTCTGGAACCTATGTTGCTCAAGGTAGCAATATGTATATCCACACGCGTGGTTTTGATTACGGCGACAGTGTTGAACCCGAACAAGTACTAGAGTTAAGTTTTGCAAATGATCAGGTTGCTGAAGTTCGAAGTACAAAACCTTCTTCAACGGGTGTTGCGCGACTAGAGCCACTACTGATTGGAGGGATTTACCCTCAACATAATGAAGACCGTGTTCTCATTAAACTGAATAATGTCCCTAAACCTCTTATTGAAGCTTTAATTTCAACAGAAGACCGTAATTTCTATCATCATCACGGGGTTTCAATTCGTGGTACTGCTCGTGCATTGGTGAGTAATATTACAGGCGGAAAGCGTCAAGGTGGTTCAACCCTAACTCAACAATTAGTTAAAAACTTCTACCTTACACCTGAACGCACCTTAAAACGTAAAGTTAATGAAGCATTAATGGCTTTACTCATTGAGCTGCATTACAGCAAAGATGAAATTTTAGAAGCCTATTTAAATGAAGTGAATCTAGGCCAAAATGGTAGCTACTCAATTAATGGCTATGGTTTGGCTTCACAATTTTATTTTGGTTTACCGTTACGTGAACTCAATGTTTCACAACAAGCTTATTTAGTCGGTTTGGTGCAAGGCCCTTCTTTGTATAACCCTTGGAAAAATCCTGAAGGTGCAAAAAAACGCCGCGATACCGTGTTAAATAACATGCGTGTAATGGGTTATTTAACTCAAGCAGAATATGAAGATGAAATTGCACGTCCTTTAAATGTGTTAAATAAGCCAAGTTTAGGCCCTGCAAAATTCCCTGACTTTTTAGATATCGTGCGTCGTCAATTACGCACAGAATATCAAGAAAGTGATTTAACTAATCAAGGCTTACGTATTTTTACGACTTTAGACCCAATTACTCAAACTCAAGTTCAAAATGCGTTTAAAGCCTCAGTAGACCGCTTAGCAAACAGCAACCCAGCCCGTTTGAAAAACTTACAGGGTGCTGTACTGATCGCACATCCAGAAAACGGCGAGCTCGTTGCTGCTGTTGGTTCTACACAAGACTTTACTGGTTTTAACCGTGCTGTGGATGCAAAACGTCAAGTTGGTTCTTTATTAAAACCTGTGATTTATTTAAGTGCTATTGAATCTGGGCGTTACAACTGGGCAACCCAAATTGAAGATGCACCGATTAGTATCCCTGTAGATGGTGGCAAAAGTTGGACACCTAAAAACTACAGTGGTGGCGGACATGGTATAGTCAGCCTGAGTGAAGCTTTGGCAAATTCATATAACCTATCTGCTGTGCGCTTGGGTCAAGAGTTTGGTCTATCGACATTTACCAACAACTTAAGAAAGTTTGGTGTTGAGTCTACCATTCCTGCCTACCCTTCTATTTTCCTTGGGGCAGTCAATATGTCACCAATGGAGGTTCTTGGAATTTATGAGAACTTTGCTACAGGTGGCTTTAAATATCCGACTCGTGCAATTCGATCTGTTGTAGATGCGAATGGCCGCCTGCTTGACCGTTATGGCCTGAATGTTCAACAAACCATTGATCCATCTGTTGGCTATATTATGAATTATGGTCTACAACAGGTCATGTCTTCGGGTACTGGTCGCGCAGCTTATAATAGCTTGTCTCCTGCTTTAAAATTGGCGGGTAAATCAGGTACGACTAACGATACACGTGACTCATGGTTTGCGGGTTACTCAGGTAACCACGTTGCTGTAGTGTGGTTAGGTTTAGATGACAACAAAGTGACTGGATTAACAGGTTCATCGGGTGCATTGCCAGTATGGATTAATGTGATGAAACAATTACGTCAAACGCCTGTAAACCTACGCCAACCAGACACTGTACAGTGGCAGTGGATTGACCGTGCAACGGGTGATTTATCTGCTCAAGCTTGTGATGGTGCTATGTATATTCCGATGCTAACGCATACGGTTCCGCACCGTGCTACGCCATGTGGAGCACCTTATTATCAAGTTGATCCAACATATACGCCACAAAGTGATAACACAATTCCTGACTCTCAGGATGATAATACCGACAGTTATATTCGTGAAAGTGAAAACCAGATGGAACAAGATCTGTCAAACAACTCACGAGTAATTTCAAGTGGTAGTTATAACAACTAAGCGTTAACAGGAAATTAGGATATGTTGAAGAAAGGTGTTTTTTATATTGGTGCTGTTCTTATGGTCGGCTGTACAACTCTGCCTGATCATTCTGACTCCAAAGAGAAAACACCTACTCCTCCAGTCAAAAAGACGGAAACTCCATCAGGTGTAAAAATTACGCCTTATGATCACCCAGAAATTCAACGTAAAAATTTACAGGTGATTGTTCCTCAGCAAAAAAAGCCTCAACATTTTAGTGATGATGGTAGCCAGTTACCTGCATTTAAAGTTTTAATGCAAAAAACACAGCAGGCTTATAAAAATCAACAGTGGTCAGAGGCTGAGCGCTATGCGCTTCAAGCACAGCGTTTAGCGCCACAAGCGGCTGAGACTTATTTATTTCTTGCGCTTACGGCAAATCATAAACAGCAATATTCTAATGCTGAGTCTTTGGCAAGACGTGGTTTGAGTTTTGCCCAAAGTCAGCCAATGAAAAAGCAGCTATGGTTAGTCATCTTAAAAGCTGGGCAACAACGCAATAATCAAAAAACTGTTCAAGAAGCACAGCAAGCATTAAAAGCCCTTTAGCTTTTAATGCTTTTTTATTTTCTCATTAGAAATTACGAATACCTCCTAAGCCATATGCACCATGCTGCTGTGCAGTGGCTAAATCATCCGGATGCACTCCTCCTAATGCAAAAACTGGAATCTGGCTATTTTGAGCGAGATCACTAAAACGTTCCCAACCTAATACAACAGCATCTGGATGAGTCGTTGTTGGTTTTACAGGACTAATAAAAACAGCATCACAACCAATCTGCTGAGCTTGTTTTAAAGAAACGGCATCATGACAAGCAGCAATATAACGTACGCCCACTGTTAAATCGCCTTTATGCAAATTCATGAGTTGAGATTGCTTTAAATGAACTGTCTTTATTTGTTTTTGTAATTCAGGACTTAATTGATGCCAGATATCTACATTTATAATTAAACTTGATCGTTGCCCTTCATCTAAAGCAGTTAATTGCTCTATATACTGCGGCTCAAATTCTTCGATACGCCAGTACAATAAAGCATCACTACTTTCTACCGTTGAAAGCGTATTGCTAATTTTGATGAGATGAGGCCAATAGAGTCGTTTTATGATGTTTTTATTGGCTTTTGGAAAGTTTAAATGAAGTAGCTGATCACGTGTGTACCATGCCCATGGCTGGTGAATAAGATTTAATAACTCATCAGGTACATAACTATGGAACAAATGAAGGTTGACGATAATGTCATCATATTCATGGTGAATATAATCAAACTGATGCCAATCTTTTAAACCAATACCCACCTCTTCATAAATCTCACGGCGGCAGGCTTCTTCTGGTGTTTCACCTTGTTCAACCTTTCCACCAGGGAACTCATGCTTTCCACCTTGATGTTGCTGCTCTTCGCGCCATCCAACTAATATTTTTCCAAGATGGATCAAGATTGCTATAGCGACATCGACTATTGGTTTGGGCATCTTTTTACTCTCTAAAACTTTTCTCAAGTGTAAGCAAATTTTATCATTTTATAAAATCTTAAAAATCTCATTGACAGATCTATTCGATAATGATTATCATTTAAATCGTTCAAGAACATACCACGGAGCACAACAAATGAACGCACCTTTTAGCTTATTTACCCGTAACAATGACACAGCTCACGCCTTACCAATGTTACATTCTAATAACCTCTTTGCATTAGGCCGTGAAATTCGCATTATGCATGCTGGCGAGGAATATCGTTTACGCCTCACTCGCAACAATCGCCTAATTTTAACTAAATAAAAAACATACTCGCGTTTCAATAATATTCGTGGGAAAACAAAAAATGGATAGCATGGGTAACCATGCTATTTTTTATGAAGGAAGAATAATCTCTGCTCTCAGCCCACCTTGTTCAGCATGCATAAAACGTAACTTGCCATTATGCAATTCAATAATTTTTCGAGTAATTGAAATTCCTAAGCCAGAACCTTGCTGCTGAGTACCAAGTACCCGAAAAAAACGCTGCCCTAACCGTAATAGCACTTCATCATCTACTCCATTTCCCGTGTCTTCAATAGACACCTTAATTTGCTGTTCATATTGACTAATCTCAACATGAATAGAGCCTAGTGTCGGGCTATAACGAATGGCGTTATCAAATAAATTTCTAAAAGCAATAAATAGCAATTCTTCATTCGCATATGTTTTAGTTTCTGTCGATAAGGTATTGGTCTCTATCAACATCTGTTTAGCCTTCGCATCTAAATCTACAGTTTCAATCACTCTAGCCAGTAAGTAATTTAAATCGATAACTGTCTTAGGAAGTTCGGGCTGTTCAGCTTCATTAGGTTCTAAGCGGGCCAGAAGAAGTAAATTCTCAAGTATTTTTGTACTTCTAGAAACGTCTTCTTGTATGCGTTCAAAATCTTGATGAAGTTCTGGAAGATGTTGGTATTTACGCTGTAAAACCTGAAGACGCATTTGTATGGCAGATAACGGAGAACGTAGCTCATGCGAAGCATCCGCGGTAAAACGCTGTTCAGCAACAAGAGCCCTTTGCAATCTCGCAAGCAATTGATTTAATGCATCTATAACAGGTTGAATTTCTGTAATGACATCTGGTTCTTGAATTGGCTCTAAATTTGATGCAGTTTTTTGAGCAATTCGTCTAGAAAGTAAATTGAGTGCAGCCAATTGATGCTCGGTACGCCAACTTACAATGACCCATTGCAGTAACCAAAACAACACCATAAGACCGCTATATCCAGCAAGTGCTTTGAGTACCTCTTCAACACGTGTACTCATTGGTTGAAAAACTTCAACTTGTAGCTGAGAGTCTTCTTGTTGTGCAGCCAGACTACGCCACAATTGTCCATCAAACCAAAAATACGAAAAACCTTCTGATAAGTTACCTTGTTCAAAAAGTTCATGCTGATAGGTATGAGAATGAGTAAGTACTTGGCCTGTGTTTAATAACTCATACTGAATATCAAATTCATCACTCAGTTCATCAAACTGTTTCATGGAATGTTCAGAAAGATCAGAAACCAGCAAAGTATCTGAAATTTCATCCATGATTTCGTCTTGCACTGACATGTTGTGATAGATAGAAAATATGGTGAGTAAGCTTAAAGCCAGTAATCCCACCACGATACTACTCCACATCGTCGTTTTAACCAGTTGAGACTGCAAAGATGAGCGATTCGATTTCATTTTACATCTCCCATACGGTAGCCTAGCCCCCGTATGGTTTTAATACTGCTACTTCCGATTTTTTTTCGAAGTTGATAAATAAATACTTCGATTGCGTTACTTTCAATTTCCTCGCCCCATGCATAGAGTGCTTCTTCTAATTGATCACGGGTAATAATATGCTCGGGATGCACCATAAGCTTACGCAATATTTGGAATTCTTTTGCCGTTAAATCGATAGACTTGCCTGCGCTTAATACGACTTTCGCTTGCGTATCAAGTTGTAGGTCACCCCATGTTAAAACCGATTGCTGACTCAAAGTTTGTTTGCGTAATTGAGCACGTATTCGGGCGGATAACTCTTCTAAACTAAAAGGCTTAACCAAATAATCATTTGCGCCTAAATCTAGCCCCTCTACCCGATCATGAATGCTGTCACGTGCAGTAATAAAAATAACAGGAACATTTTTTTGTTTATGGCGGATGGTAGTGAGAACCTTTTCACCAGCCAGTTGAGGCAGCCCCCGATCAAGTAAAATACAGTCATAATCATGCTGTTCGATTGCCGTAAGTGCATAATCACCTCTTTCGACCCAATCTACCTGATAACCGTCTAACTCTAACCATGATTGAATGCTTTCAGCTTGAGAGCGATCATCTTCTGCAAGCAAAATTCTCATCTATTTTTCCTGTTATATCCTGATTTGATCTTGCCAAGCCTTTGTAAAAAAAGCAAAGCCGCATGATTTAAATGCGGCTAAAAGTAGTAGATCTACAGACCTTATTCATTAGAACTGAACTTGATCCACATCAATTTCTACGCGTTTTAAAGGTTTATAGTCAATGTCTACTTCACCAATTAAAGTCACATTTGTATTGGCTGAAATAGGGCGACCTTGCCAAAGTTCATCATCTACATCAATTGTAATGTTACCTGTCTTGTCACGGAATTGATATTTTTCATCACCTAAAGATTTTACAACCTGACCATGTAATTTGATCGGTGTATTATCTTTTGAGGTTAATGCCTGTTTTACTGTGGTGACAGTTGCCGGAGCAATTGCAGCTTGATTCACTGGTGTATTCGCCACAACTACGCCAGCAGCAGTCATACCAGCAGTCATCAACATTACTTTAAGCATATTCATATTATTACCCTCTGTTTATGGTTCCCTTTTGGGATAAAGCAATTAAATCAACCATAAATGAGGTGAATCTTAAGAAAAACTTAATTTAATGGCACAACCCGCAGGACCTCTTCTAATGTCGTAAGTCCTTCAATCACTTTACGGGCTCCCGCAATTCTTAAAGGTTCTATACCTTCTTTTTTAGTTTGAGTTCTTAAATCATTTAATACCCCATGACTACTAATAAGGTGTTTAAGCTCAAGACTGACCAGCATAAACTCATAAATACCGACTCGCCCTTTATAGCCTGTATGACGACATTCTTCGCAGCCTACCGCTTGATAAACCGTTTCAGGCATTTCCATAATGTAGTCAAAGGTTAGGTGTTCCCACTCATCCTCATTAATATGAGTTTTTTGCTTACAGTGTGGGCAAAGCTGGCGGACTAAGCGCTGCGCGAGAACACCCAAAATTGTTGCAGCTGTCAGAAATGGTTGTACACCTAGATCATGCAAACGAGTCAAACTAGACGGTGCATCATTGGTATGTAAAGTTGATAAAACCAAATGACCTGTTAATGCTGCCTGAATGGCCATATTCGCTGTATCTTGATCACGAATTTCCCCAATCATAATAATGTCGGGGTCTTGTCGCATCAGAGCACGTACACCGTCTGCGAAGCCTAATTCAATTGCATTATTCACCTGCATTTGGTTAAAACTAGGCTCTAGCATTTCAATCGGATCTTCAATGGTACATACATTGACCTGCTCGGTTGCAAGCTGCTTTAAAGATGAATATAGCGTGGTCGTTTTACCGGAGCCTGTGGGACCTGTGACTAAAATAATGCCGTGGCTATTTTTTGTTAATTGTTGCCACTGTTGTAATAAACGCTCTTCAAAACCCAATTGCTGAAAAGAACGTACCAACACATCAGGGTCGAAAATACGCATAACCAGTTTTTCACCAAATGCGGTTGGTAAGGTTGATAAACGTAATTCGGTTTCTTGCCCTTTAGGTGTACGTGTTTTTAACCGGCCATCTTGTGGTTTACGTTTTTCCGCTACATTCAAACGTCCTAAAATTTTAATCCGAGAAATCACGGCGGTCAGCGTATTTGAAGGCATGTTATAAATGGTGTGTAAAACGCCATCAATCCTAAACCTGACTTTACCATTATCTTTACGCGGTTCCATGTGAATGTCACTGGCACTCTGCTCAAATGCAAACTGTAAAATCCAGTCGACTAATTTCACAATATGCTGATCATTTGCATCTGGGTTTTGACTATCGCCAAGCTGCAAAAGTGCTTCAACATTTTTAGTGTCGCGGTCATGAGCCGCATCTTTTTGAGCCGAGTTTACCGCGCGACTTACCTGATAATATTCGCGCAAATAGCGTTGTAACTGTTCGGGATTAAGCAGTACCCGTTCAATTTTTTTAGGCGCTAGACTTCGTTCGAGATTATTGAGCCAATCTGTTTGAAAGGGTTGATCTGTTCCAATCACGATTCGGTCAGCATGAATTTCAACAGCTAAAATATGGTTGCGAATGGCAAACTCTTGTGACATGACCTGCGTTAAAGCACTGACATCTGCCTTTAAAGGATCGATCACAAATAGAGGTAGCTGAACCCGATCTGCAAACCATAAACATAAGCGGTTTAAACTCAAATGGGCATGTGTATGCTGCTGATCTTTTAAATTGAAATGTGCAATCCACTGTAATGGATGCCACTTTAACTGGTCTTTTTGGCGGTGACTTGTCTGTACCAGTAATTTATCTCGTTCTGTTATACGGCCTTCTTGTAATAGTTGTTCTAGACACCAATACGTATCTATTTCTACATGTGCATTCATGCGTTATCCCCAATATATTTTTATAATATAGCAGAGATGTTTTACATTTAAATATCCTTTAACATCAGTTAATTAAACCACTTCTCATCTTAGTATTTTTTTGTGTCACAGGTCATATTTATAGAAATATTTTCTACATAGTTTTGTCTAAAAAAGACACTATGCTCACTATAATAAAAAGCATAAACTGAACATGAATACATGATTTTAAAATGATTCAAATCTACATATAACAATAAGCAAAGAGGAAGTAATATGGAACTTCCAATGACAATGTCATTACAAACAGCATCATTTGAAGAATTTATTACAGTCATTGCTGCGGCGCTTGGTTGTGGTTTATTAATTGGTTTAGAACGAGAACGAAGTAAGCTTAAACATGAATATAAAACCTTTGCGGGATTTCGATCTTTTGCCATTAGTGCATTATTAGGAGCGGTCTGTTTTATATTTGGCATTGAAATTGGAATTGTAGGTGCCTTACTCATTGGTGCTATTAGTATTGTTTCCCTCAAAAATCAGCCAAATGACCCGGGCGTGACCACCGAACTCGCCTTTATTATGACTTACTTCATTGGGGCACTTTGCATTTGGAATATTTCGCTCGCTGCTGGCCTAGCTGTGATAATGACAACTATCTTAATAGCTAAGCAGTCTATGCATGGCATTGCCAGTCAGTGGATTACTGAATCGGAGTTGCGTGATGGTATTTTTCTACTTGCCTTACTGTTAATTGCTCTGCCTTTAGTACCTAATAAGCCTTTTTGGGGGCCTGTTTTAAATCCACATGTGATTTTAAAATTACTGACTTTAATCTTATTTGTACAAGCCCTCGCCCATATTGCGAAGCGACTTTTGTCATCTAAAAATGCTTTATTGCTTTCTTCTTTAGCTTCTGGATTTGTTTCTAGTACAGCAACTATTGCCAGTTTAGGTTTAGAAGTACGCTCTGGCAAAGCCAACGCAACAACAAATGCAGGTGCTGCATTGATGTCTTGCGTTTCAACACTGATTCAAACCTTAATTATTGTGATCGGTATTAGCTTTGCTTGGTTCAAACTGATTATATTTCCTACACTTATTACCTTACTAGTTTTAGCAGTATGGGCTTTTATTTTATTACGTAAATCCGAACCTAGTACGGCTTCGCCCGAGCTTGACTCAAGAATGTTCAGCTTAAAAGAAGCCATTATTATTGCGGGTACACTTACCCTTATTCAGGCAGGTGTTTATGGTTTAAGTCTATCTTTAGGCGATGCGGGATTAATCGCGGGGACCTTACTTGCTTCTTTATTTGAAATACATGCAGCTATAGCGGCGGTCATTGTGCAAGGTGAACCTGATAGCGCACATATGACACCTTTATTAATTGCCTTTTTAGGAGGTTTTGCAGTTCACGCTCTTGCTAAAAGTGTGAACTCTGCAATTTCGGGCGGACTACGCTATGCCCTTGCTTTCGTTCCCGCCCAGCTCATTCATATGGCTATTTTTATTACTTTACTTTGGCTCAACATCCACTGGTTTTAAAATATCTATTGTGCAAGCGCAGAAGTCTTCACCACATCAATGACGGAAACTACAAATTGATCAACCTTAAAATGAATATCAAAGTCTGAAAATTTCATTTTATAGATTCTTTCAGGGTCTTCTTGGTAGGCAGGCCGAGGATCTAAAGCTAACACTTGCTCAAGCTCATCAATGTATTGCGAATCTATTTCTTTATTTTGAAGAAAATATTTTTGAGCTGTTAACGCAGTTTCATTCCAAATAACTGCCTTTCGTTCTGGTTCTGCATGCGCATAACCACTTTGAGCCTCCGCAATTGCATCAGAATATTGAATATAAGGTTTGATATCTAAAATTGGGGTGCCATTTAATAAATCACTTCCAGTGACATAGACACGCACAGACTTCCCCACTTTTTCGACTTTATTAAGTTTTACGACTGAAAGCCCGATTGGAGAAGGTCTATACATACTTCGTGTAGCAAATACTCCAATTTTTTCATTACCACCTAAACGTGGCGGACGAACCTGTGGACGGAACTTAGCTGCATTGCCTTGATTTTTATTGTCATGAAACTGCCAAACTAACCAGAGATGACTAAATTGCTCAATTCCCTCAAATGCTAACAAGTCGTTATATGGTTCTACCATATCAATATAAGACTCGATATTGACCAAATTAGGCTGGCGTGGAATACCGAATTTTTCACGATAGGGAGAGCACATGTGGCCAATGATGGGGAAGGTGACAGAATTGATCATCACTTTTTCTTATAAACACAATTAAATATATTCAGTTTATCGGGAATGAAATTAGATTAGAATAGCAATCTGTTTTCTTTTAATCGTGATCGAGACCTTTAATGGCTGCTTTTAACGTTGAACGCATTACTCATGTTCACCACTGGAATGACACTCTTTTCAGTTTTAAAACTACACGCGATACCAGCTTACGTTTTAAAAATGGTCAGTTCGTAATGATCGGACTTGAAGTGAATGGCAAACCGTTAATGCGTGCGTATTCGATTGCAAGTGCAAACTACGAAGAAGAGTTAGAATTCTTCTCAATTAAAGTACAAGACGGTCCTTTAACTTCGATTTTGCAAAAAGTACAAGTTGGTGATGAAATCTTAGTTTCTAAAAAACCAACAGGTACTTTGGTTCATGATGACCTTTTACCAGGTAAAAACTTATACCTTTTATCTTCTGGTACTGGTCTTGCTCCATTCTTATCAATTATTCGTGATCCAGAAACTTACGAACGCTTTGAAAAAGTAATCGTTGTTCATGGTACACGCTATATTTCTGAATTAGCTTATCAAGACCTTATCTTGAACGAATTACCAAACCACGAATTCTTTGAAGAGTTAGGTATTAAAGACAAGCTTGTTTACTACCCTACTGTTACTCGTGAACCTTTCCACACTCAAGGCCGTGTAACAACTGCAATTGAAACTGGTGCTTTATTCGAAAAAATCGGTTTACCACGCTTCAACCGTGAAACTGACCGTGCAATGCTTTGCGGTAGCCCTGCATTCTTAAAAGATGTGGCTGCATTACTTGACCAACACGGTTTAGTTGAATCACCTCGTATGGGTGAAATGGGCGACTACGTCATTGAACGTGCGTTCGTAGAAAAATAATTTTTTTCTAGACATAAAAAAACCGAGGCAAAGTCCTCGGTTTTTTTATGTCTGTCTTTATAACTTAATTGTACCATCGATACAGGTGACAGCGGTTCCACCCACCAAAATTTTATCTTGATACAATTCAAGTTGAAGTTGTCCGTCTCGACCTACCGCCCCACCTTGTGAAGAAACTACGACATCATTTTGTGCAGGAAGAATCCCATAATAACGAATAAATGAAGCTACGCTACCATTACCACTACCACAAACAGGATCTTCATTTATTCCACATGAAGGGGCAAATGAACGAACTTCTATGTGTTTTTGTTCATCATTATTTTCATGAAAACCAAAAACTGTCGCACCCGTAACTTTCATTTCTAAATCATGTTCTTTTAAAGCGGCAAAGTCTGGTTGGCTCTCTAGAACAGCCTCAGCATTAACAGCTTGTAATACAATCCAGCGCGCCCCTACATCTACCAATGCAGCGTTCCATTGAGTATTAATTTCACATTTTAAAATTTCTGCTAATTTTTCAGTGTGCATTGCATCTAGTGGAGTAATTTTAGGCTTAGGTAGTTCAAATGAAATATGACTTGACTCACTCACGGTCAGAGTCACGAAACCAGCACCGCACTGCTGTACCAGCTTACCTTCTTTCGCTTTAATTAGATTAGCCTCAAGCAAAGCATAGGCAGTACCAATTGTAGGATGGCCTGCAAATGGCAACTCACTTTGCGGAGTAAAGATTCGAACCTGATAGTCAGCTTGTGAATCGGTCGCAGGGAGTACAAATGTGGTTTCAGAAAGATTGGTCCAGTTCGCAATGGCTTGCATCTGCTCAGACGTTAAGGTGCTGGCGTCCATAATGACCGCAACAGGATTTCCTTTAAATGCTTGTGAAGTAAAAACATCAACTTGTTTAAATGCAACAACAGACATAGACCTCTCCTACTAATTTTAATATTAAAAAATATGGCTTTTAAGTCCTTACCATTTTTTGATCTTACTGATTTATTTTTAATGGTCACAGTATCAGTTTATATGAAAAATAATAGACACAGTTATTAAAACTATATCCCTATTAAATGGATTAATCTAAACGCATAACAATATTTGAGATAAATCAGAGATCGCTATAAAGTGTATCCATTGCTTTGGCTTTTTAATGAATGGATATGTACAAATATAAAAAAGTGAGTGATGACCTCACCCTTCAAATCCAGAATGGCAGGCAGCCTATTGGTTCACGCTTACCATCAATTCGCGACTGCGCAAATCATTATCAGGTCAGCATTAACACCGTAAAAGAAGCTTATCGTCAGCTTGAAGATCAAGGATTGATTTCTGTTCGTCCACAGTCTGGCTACTACGTTTGTCATGCGCCTTCAAACTTATTAGAACTCGAAGAGCGTTATGTCAGTGAAGAAAAAGTATCTCTTTCAGGAATTAGCTGTTTTCTCGCACAAATTGTTAAAAAACAAATGAACCCCGACTATGTCAATTTGGCCCTAGCTTGCCCTTCTGGGGAAAATTTTTATCCAATTGAACGCTTAAAACGCTTAACTGCTCAAGTTTTACGGACACAACCAGACATTTTTAAAAACTATACTTTACCGCCAGGTTCTATACGTTTACGCACTCAAATTGCTAGGCGAAGCTTACAACTCGGTATGTTTCTTTCAGCAGATGATATTGTGCTCACTCATGGCACGATGGAGGCTTTAAGTCTCGCGATTATGGCAACAACTCAAGCGGGTGACAGCATAGCGCTTGAGATTCCTACATTTCATAACCTGTACCCCCTCCTTCATAATTTAGGTCGAAAAATTGTAGAAGTGCCGACCTCACCACATACAGGTATGTGTCTGGATGCACTTGAAGAACACTTAAAATCTCAAAGTGTACAAGCCATTTTAACCATTCCGACAGGACACAATCCTCTCGGTTTTAGCATGCCTGAGAGCAGCCGCCGTCGCTTGGCAGAGTTAGCTAATCAGTTTCAGATTCCTGTTATTGAAGATGCGATGTATGCCGAATTGCAACTCACCGAGCCTCTCCTACCCAATATTAAGGCATTTGACCAAAATGGATGGGTTTTGGTGTGTGGCAGCTATACCAAAACTGTAGCACCTGATTATCGGATTGGTTGGTTAGAAGCTGGACGTTTCCGTAATATTGTGCAGCAGCTTAAATTTACAACCACTGTTGCTGAGCCAGCTTTACTCACAGAAACTTTAGGACTTTTCTTAGAGAATGGCGGATATGATCAACATTTACGTCAACTCAAAAAACGCTATCAACAGCAAATTGACACCATCAAATCTTATATTTGCCGTTATTTTCCAGTCGGTACTCGAGTCAGTCGTCCACAAGCGGGATTTATTTTATGGTTAGAACTACCCGAATCAATTGATACCCTAGAACTGTTTCACCAAGCAATGGACGAAAAAATCTTATGTATGCCCGGAATTTTGTGTTCGGCTGATAAACGTTTTAGTCATTGTTTACGTATTGCAGCTTGTTTTGAGTTAAACCCCAAAATGTTAAATGCTTTGATGCGCTTAGGAGAGCTAGCAAAAAATATGCTGCCCGTACAAAAGGATAATGATCAAATCCCTACTAATTCAGTAGGTTGAATCCCAAATCCGGAGTTAATAAAATAAAACCATATATTTTTTATGCCTTTTATTTTATGAAAACTGAGCTTCTCTCTCCCGCAGGTTCACTTAAAAACATGCGCTATGCTTTTGCCTATGGTGCAGATGCCGTATATGCAGGCCAACCACGTTACAGTTTACGTGTGCGTAATAATGCTTTTGATCATGACAACCTAAAAATCGGAATTGATGAAGCCCACGCTTTGGGCAAAAAGTTTTATGTTGTGGTGAATATTCAGCCACATAACAGCAAATTAAAAAACTTTATTCGTGATCTTGAACCAATTATAGCCATGCAGCCGGACGCACTCATTATGTCTGACCCGGGCTTAATCATGATGGTGAGAGAGCATTTTCCTGATGTGCAAATTCATCTATCGGTTCAAGCCAACGCTATTAATTGGGCCACTGTTAAGTTTTGGAAAGACTACGGTCTAAGCCGTGTGATTTTATCGCGTGAGTTATCTTTAGAAGAAATAGAAGAAATCCAGCAATATGTGCCAGATATTGAACTTGAAGTTTTTGTACATGGTGCTCTATGCATGGCCTACTCAGGCCGCTGCTTACTTTCTGGATATATGAATAAACGTGATGCCAACCAAGGTGCTTGTACCAATGCTTGCCGTTGGGACTATAAGTTGCATGAAACCCAAGAAGATGCAAACGGTGATGTGATTCCAGTTACTCAGCTCAATGAGTCAGAAAAGTCTTGCTGCTCATCAGCACAATCAGAAACAACCTCGGCTCAAACGCTGCTGGTACAACGCAATGATGAAGAAATGTTTGCTGCCGAAGAAGATGAACACGGCACCTATTTTATGAACTCTAAAGATTTACGTGCGGTACAACATGTAGATCGTTTAACAAAAATGGGCATCGCCTCACTAAAAATTGAAGGCCGTACTAAATCCTATTTTTACTGTGCCCGTACCGCCCAAATTTATCGAAAAGCTATTGATGATGCTTTAGCAGGCAAACCATTTGACCCAAGCTTAATGAACCAACTCGAAGGTTTGGCAAACCGTGGTTATACCGAAGGCTTTTTAAGACGTCATGTGCATAGCGAATATCAAAATTATGCTGATGGTTCATCACATTTTGACTATCAACAATTTTGTGGAGAGGTTTTAGAACGTCACGGTGATTATATTCGCATTGAAGTTAAAAACCGTTTTTTAGTTGGCGACTCACTTGAGCTGATGACGCCTCAAGGCAACATCACTTTTACTTTAACCGAAATGCGTGATTTAAAAGGTAACCCAATTACAGATGCTAAAGGTTCTGGGCATTTCGTTGAAATTCCACTCTCACAAGATGTTGATATCAGTTATGCCCTACTCGTACGCAATTTGCCGCATGCGAAAGAAAGTATTACTGCATCTACATTGGCTTATTCAGCGAGTTAAACATGGCACTTTTGATTACGAGTGACTGCATTAACTGTGATATGTGCTTACCTGAATGCCCTAACATCGCCATTTTTGAAGGGAGCAAAGTTTATGAAATTGATCCATACCGTTGTACCGAATGTATAGGCTTTTACGATGCGCCAACATGTAAGGCAGTTTGCCCTATCGATTGCATAAAACCAGACCCTGCGCATATTGAGAATAAAGAGCAACTTTTAGAGAAATTTAAAGGGTTAAATTTACTCAGCGAATCTATTTCTTAAAAAGACTATCGAGGATCAGGCTAAAGTTACTGATCCTCTTAAATGACTATGCAGATCAATGATTAAATAAATGAATAAATAGCTGAGAACACTTTGCTAGTGATAAAATCAATTTATCAGTTCAGTTTGATTTACTGGTCATTTTGTACCAAAAAAATTAAACAATCGTTAAAACTGCCAAACCATTTCAACATTTCATGTAGATTGATTAAAACTCATTCTGGCGCAGCTCCCCATGTCTTATCTTTATTTAGCAATTGCGATTGCTTGTGAAGTCATTGCAACTTCAGCTTTAAAAGCATCTCAAGGTTTTACTGTTCCTATTCCATCCATCATTACAGTTGTGGGCTATGCAATTGCTTTTTATTTATTATCTCTTACGCTAAAAACAATTCCGATCGGAATTGCATATGCCATTTGGTCGGGCGCGGGTATTATTTTAATTTCTGCAATTGGCTGGATATTTTACAAACAGCATTTAGATTTGGCGGCCTGTATTGGTCTTACTTTAATGATTGCAGGTATTATCATTATTAATGTGTTTTCTAAAAATACCCATCTATAAAATATAATTAAAAAAGTAACCGAGTAAGATGAAAATTCTTTTATAAAAATTTCACCTTACTCGGTATAAACAGCTTATTTCAAACTGCCCGTCAAAAATTGCTTTAAACGCTCACTTTTCGGATTGTTGAGTACTTCATCAGGATGGCCCTGTTCCTCAATTTTCCCTTGATGCAAGAAAATCACTTGATTAGACACATGACGTGCAAAGCCCATTTCATGTGTCACCACAATCATGGTACGGCCTTCTTCAGCCAAACTCTGCATAACCTTGAGTACTTCACCCACCAACTCTGGATCAAGTGCACTGGTGGGTTCATCAAATAGCATCACTTCCGGTTCCATTGCCAAAGCACGAGCAATTGCTACACGTTGCTGCTGACCACCAGATAAAAATGCTGGATATTTATTCTCAACACTTTCAGGCAATCCAACTTTACGTAGATATTTCCGCGCACACTCTTCTGCTTCAGCACGTTTTATCCCAAGAACATGAATTGGCCCTTCAATGACATTTTCAAGCACTGTCATATGTGACCATAAATTAAAGTGCTGGAACACCATCATCAGTTGAGTACGCATTTTTTGTAGTTGCTTTGGATCAACCACTTTTAAATTGCCTTTTTTATCAAAGACTGTGCGCAATTTTTCACCATTGAGTTTAATGGTGCCATTGCTCGGTTGCTCTAAAAAGTTGATACAACGCAGCAAGGTACTTTTACCTGAACCAGATGAACCAATAATACTAATCACATCGCCAGCATTTGCATCAAGTGATATCCCTTTCAATACTTCATGATCGCCAAATGTTTTGTGTAAATCACGAATCACTAGTTTTGCAACGTGTTCCATTTATGTCTCCTAATGATTCGATGGCTTTAAAAAGGCCAACCAACGTTTTTCCAACTTACGAAATATCCAAATCAAAATAAATGCCAACATCGCATATAACACCGCGGCAATCCCAAAAGCATTGAAAGTGTCATAAGTTGCCGCATTTACATCACGCGCAATTTTTAAAATATCTGGAACAGTTGCTGTAAATGCAATGGTTGTCGCGTGCAACATCAAAATGACTTCATTACCGTAAAATGGCAAAGCACGGCGTAACATCGACGGAATGATAATACGTGTGTAGAGTTTCCATTTTGACATTCCAAAAGCTTGGGCGGCTTCAATCTCGCCATGTGGAATAGAACGAATCGCTCCAGCGAAGATTTCAGTCGTATATGCACCAGTATTGAGCGCGAATGCCAAAATGGTGCAATTTATGCCCTCTCGAAAAAATGCATCGAGCGTCTGATGTTCATGGACGTAATCAAAGCTGTAAATACCTGAATAAATAATTAACAGTTGGATATACAGTGGTGTGCCACGAAAAACGTAGGTAAATAACCAAACTGGACCACGCAACCAAAGATTTTCTGATACTCGTGCAAGTGATAAAGGCACAGCAAGCACAAAGCCAATACCAATAGAAAGCACCAATAACCAAGCAGTCATCGCGACACCGGTCATCTGTATGCCATCCGTCCAAAGGTATGCCTGCCAATATTGTTGAAGGATTTCAATCATAATTGTCCCTTCCTCACACCAGCAGAATAACGACGTTCAAGCCACATTAAGATCAGGTTCGACACGGTGGTAATTGCCAAATAAATCGCAGCAGCCACGATGCTGAAAAAGAACAGTTGCATGGTACTTCTACCTGCATCTTGTGTAATTTTTACAATGTCAGTCAGGCCAATAATTGAAACCAGTGCAGTTGCCTTAATCAAGACTTGCCAGTTGTTACCAATGCCTGGCAATGCAAAACGCATCATTTGAGGGAATAATACACGTCGAAAAACCTGCCAAGGGGTCATACCATAGGCCTTTGCTGCTTCAATTTGACCCGTTGGAACAGATTGAAATGCACCACGAAAGGTCTCGGTAAAATATGCACCATAAATGAACGCTAAAGTAATCACACCCGCCACAAATGGATTGATATCAATCTGGTCCATTTGCAGTGCTTCAGTAATTTGGTTTAAACCTAACTGCAAGCTATAAAATAACAGCAGCATAATTACTAAATCAGGCACACTACGAATGAGCGTGGTATATGCGGTCGCAATATAGCGTAAAGCTTTAATATTAGAGAGTTTTGAACTCGCACCAATTAAGCCAATAATGACAGAAAGCAAAAGTGACAACAGCGCAAGCTGTATGGTCATCCATGTTCCGCTGAGAAGGAGTGGCCCATAGCCAGATAAAAACATGACTCATCTTCTCCTTAAAAACAATATCTAATATTGATGAGATGAGAATAGATTTTAAAATGTCGGCACTAAGCCGACATTTTTCACATCATTAGTAAATGTTAAAGGAGAAATATTTTTTCTCGAGTTTCTTGTATGTGCCATCCGCAATGATTGCTGCGAGAGCTTTGTCAATATTCGCTTTCAAATCTGCATCTTCTTTGCGTAAACCAATCGCTGCGCCTACACCCAATGTTTTTGCATCAACCACATTGCTGCCGACAAAAGTAAAGTTTTTGCCTTTTGGTTGTTTTAAGAAAGCACCATCAACCATGATTGCATCTTGTAAAGTTGCATCTAAACGACCTGACATCATGTCTTGATAAATCAAATCTTGGACTGGATAAGGTACAACAGTTACACCTTTTGTTGCCCAATAGGTTTTAGCATAAGTTTCTTGAATTGTGCCCTGTTGTACCCCTACACGCTTACCTTTCAATGATGCAGCTGTTGGTAATAACGGTGAGCCTTTTTTTGCAACCATACGTGTTGGTGTGTTGTAGATTTTGCTACTAAACAAAATTTGTTTCGCACGTTCATCAGTCACCGTCATTGATGAAAGAATACCGTCAAATTTTTTCGCTTTAAGTGCTGGAATCATCCCATCAAAAGAGTTTTCAACCCAAACACATTTGGCTTTGAGTTTTGCACAAATAGCATTACCCAAATCAACGTCAAAACCAGTTAACTTGCCATCTGGTGTTTTATATTCAAATGGTGCATAAGAGGATTCAGTACCAAAACGAATCACCTTCCAATCCTTTGCTTGAACATTCGTTGCAACAGCAGCCAAAACTAAGGTTGTTGAAACGAACATTTTTTTCATAAAGCTTGCCATCTTGAAGCTTCTCCTTAAAATCCAAATAAGGTGATAAAAACTTGAGTAATTTCTAAATTACTCTTCTGCCGAAATAATTGCAATTTCTATACCAGTAAATTAAGGATTTATGAAGATGTCAAAACAGCTGGTCGTATTACCTCATTAAATGTTGAAAAATCACTCAAATTTTAAGTTAGTTTTTGAGTGTGTAAGCCTCTGCCATATTTTCATTTTGAACCAATGTCCGGATGGTGTATTCATGGTTATGTTCTTTGGCACTGGCAAATTCACATTTTTGATCTAATGACATTGAGCAACCACTCAGCAATGGACAACCTGCAAATAATTCGGCTACCCAATCTACAAATACACGGACTTTAGGCGATAAATGACGGTTTTGTAGATAAACGACTGATATGGGCATAGGCGCAGGTAACCATTCAGTCAACACCTCTCTAAGCGCACCAGACTCTAAATGTTTTGCCACCATATAATATGGACATTGAATGAGGCCAAAACCTTGTACTGCCAAATCAATGTATGAATCACCATCATTGACAGAAACGCGCCCTTTCACGCCAACGCTGTGAATCTCCCCATCAACCATAAAATCCCAGTCGATATTACGCCCAGTACGACTATTAAAGTAATGCACGACTTGGTGTTTTTGTAGATCATCAATAGTTTTTGGTTCGCCATGTTCCACCAAGTAACGAGGTGCAGCAACCGTCACACACTGAATTGTTCCGATACGACGTGCCACCAAACTTGAATCTTTCAACTGACCAATACGAATGACACAATCCACCGCATCTTGTACCAGATCTACGGGGCGATCACTCATTCCAATTACCAAATCAATATCAGGATATTTAGAATGAAAATCACACAACATCGGAATCAGAATCAACCGCCCGATTGAAGCTTTAACATCAATGCGCAGTCGTCCTCGAGGCCCACGTTCTGAATCATGAAAAGTCGATTCAACGTCTTCGACATCGGCTAAAATTCGCGAAGTACGCTCATAATAAACCGCGCCATCTGGCGTCAAACTAAGTTTACGGGTGGTTCGGTTAAGCAATCGAACCTGTAAATGTTTTTCTAAACCCTGAATGGTTGTAGTCACGGAAGCACGCGGTAGGCCTAAACTGTCAGCCGCTAAACTGAAACTATTTGTTTCGACAACTTTGTTAAATACTTTCATGGCATGAAATAGATCCACACGCACACTCCTATCAATTAATGCATTTTTTCATTCAAACACATCAATTGTTATAAAAATACGAATAGTGTTATCGAATTTAATATATTTATTCGTGATTGACAAACTTTTATGCTCCGTCCATCCCATAAACCCTGTTTCTCCCATACGGACCATAATTAAAAGTCTGAAAACAGGTATCCAAATAAGTAGGAGCACCTCATGTCATTTTCCCGCAAACAGTTTGCGCTGTCTGCCATCTTTGTCGCCATTTTGGCAACGGGTGGCAGTTTTATGTTTTTACATGAAAATGCCGATGCAAAAGCTGCACCGACCACAGCTCAACAAGCTGCTACTGTTGATATTTCTAATGTCATCAGCAAAACCATTACCGATTGGCAAGAATATTCCGGTCGCTTAGAAGCCATTGATCAAGTCGATATTCGGCCACAGGTTTCAGGTAAACTCATTTCCGTACACTTCAAAGATGGCAGTCTGGTTAGAAAAGGCGAATTACTTTTTACCATTGATCCGCGTCCTTTCGAAGCAGAACTCAATCGTGCCCAAGCTCAACTCGCTTCAGCTGAAGCACAAGTGACTTATACAGGTTCTAATCTTTCTCGTATTCAACGTTTAATTCAAAGTAATGCTGTATCACGTCAAGAGTTAGATCTAGCTGAAAATGATGCACGCTCAGCCAGTGCCAACCTGCAAGCCGCTAGAGCAGCTGTTCAATCTGCACGTTTAAATCTTGAGTACACGCGCATTACTGCACCAGTCAGTGGTCGAATTTCTCGTGCCGAAGTGACTGTGGGCAACGTGGTCTCTGCTGGTAATGGAGCACAGGTTTTAACAAGTTTAGTCTCTGTATCTCGCCTTTATGCATCTTTCGATGTTGATGAACAAACTTACCTGAAATACATCAGTAATCAGCGTAACTCTGCACAAGTTCCTGTCTATATGGGACTTGCCAATGAAACTGGGTTTTCTCGTGAAGGAGTCATCAACTCAATCGACAATAACCTAGATACAACCTCAGGTACGATTCGTGTCCGAGCAACTTTCGACAATCCAAACGGAGTTTTATTACCGGGTTTATATGCTCGAATCCGTCTGGGTGGTGGTCAACCTCGTTCAGCAATTCTGATTAGTCCAACCGCGGTCGGCGTCGATCAAGATAAACGTTTTGTCGTAGTAGTTGATGCGAAAAATCAAACCGCTTACCGTGAAGTAAAACTTGGCACACAACAAGATGGCTTGCAAATCGTAAATAGCGGATTACAAGCGGGTGACCGTATTGTAGTGAATGGTTTACAGCGAATTCGTCCGGGTGACCCTGTGACCCCGCACCTCGTTCCAATGCCGAATGCGCAAATTACTGCTAACGCTACTCCTCCCCAACCTCAGCCAACAGAAAAAACATCAACTCCGGCAAAAGGTTAATCACATATGAATATTTCTAAATTCTTTATTGATCGGCCGATCTTTGCTGGTGTGTTATCAGTATTGATTCTACTTGCCGGTTTACTTTCGGTATTTAAATTACCGATTTCAGAATATCCGGAAGTTGTTCCACCATCTGTGGTGGTACGTGCTCAATATCCAGGTGCAAACCCGAAAGTAATTGCTGAAACTGTTGCTTCTCCGCTTGAAGAATCCATCAACGGCGTTGAAGACATGTTGTATATGCAGTCTCAGGCAAACAGTGACGGTAACTTAACCATTACAGTGAACTTTAAGCTCGGTATTGACCCAGACAAAGCTCAGCAATTGGTTCAAAACCGTGTATCTCAGGCCATGCCTCGTTTGCCTGAAGACGTACAGCGTTTAGGTGTTACTACGTTAAAAAGCTCACCGACTTTAACCATGGTTGTGCATCTGACTTCACCAGATAATCGCTATGACATGACCTACTTGCGTAACTACGCGGTGCTCAATGTAAAAGATCGCTTGGCTCGTTTACAAGGTGTAGGTGAAGTCGGTTTATTTGGTTCGGGTGACTACGCAATGCGTGTGTGGCTCGACCCACAAAAAGTAGCGCAACGCAATCTCACAGCAACTGAAATTGTGAGCGCAATCCGCGAACAAAACATTCAAGTTGCAGCAGGTACCATTGGTGCATCGCCAACAAATTCTCCTGTACAACTTTCAGTGAACGCTCAAGGGCGTTTAACGACTGAGCAAGAATTCTCAGATATCATTTTAAAAACTGCTCCTGATGGCGCTGTTACCCGCTTAGGTGATGTTGCACGCGTTGAACTTGCAGCTTCACAATATGGCTTGCGTTCATTACTCGATAATAAACAAGCGGTTGCTATTCCAATTTTCCAAGCGCCAGGCGCTAATGCTTTGCAAGTTTCGGATCAAGTGCGTAGCACGATGAAAGAACTTTCAAAAGATTTTCCATCTTCAATTAAATACGACATTGTTTACGATCCAACCCAGTTCGTACGTGCCAGTATTAAAGCGGTTGTTCATACCTTGCTTGAAGCGATTGCACTAGTTGTTGTGGTTGTGATTTTATTCTTACAAACATGGCGTGCTTCAATCATTCCATTACTTGCTGTACCAGTTTCAATTATTGGTACATTCGCGCTCATGCTTGCTTTTGGTTACTCGATCAATGCGCTTTCTCTGTTCGGGATGGTACTTGCCATCGGGATTGTGGTCGATGACGCCATTGTCGTCGTCGAAAATGTCGAGAGGAATATTGAAGCAGGCTTAAGCCCAAGAGATGCAACTTATCGCGCGATGAGAGAAGTGAGCGGACCGATTATTGCCATTGCTTTAACGCTTGTTGCCGTATTCGTTCCACTCGCCTTTATGACAGGCTTAACAGGCCAGTTCTATAAACAATTTGCCATGACCATTGCCATTTCAACAGTCATTTCGGCATTTAACTCCCTTACTCTATCTCCTGCTTTAGCAGCCATGTTACTGAAAGGACATGATGCTAAACCTGATGCATTAACCCGCCTTATGAACCGTGTATTTGGACGTTTCTTTGCGCTGTTTAACCGCGTATTTACCCGAGCGTCAGACAACTATGGTAAAGGCGTAAGTCGTGTTATCTCTCATAAAGCATCGGCAATGGGTGTATATGCTGCACTTTTAGGTTTAACCGTTGGTATTTCTTATATTGTTCCGGGTGGCTTTGTTCCCGCTCAAGACAAACAATATTTGATTAGCTTTGCTCAATTACCAAATGGCGCGTCTTTAGATCGTACTGAAGCTGTCATTCGTAAAATGAGTGACACTGCTCTTAAACAGCCTGGTGTAGAAAGTGCAGTTGCCTTCCCTGGCCTATCAATTAACGGTTTTACCAATAGCTCAAGTGCCGGTATTGTCTTTGTGACCTTAAAGCCATTCGATGAACGTAAGGCCAAAGACTTATCTGCAAATGCAATTGCTGGTGCGCTCAACCAGAAATATTCAGCCATTCAAGATGCCTATATTGCGGTTTTCCCACCCCCACCAGTGATGGGCTTAGGCACCATGGGCGGCTTTAAACTTCAACTCGAAGACCGAGGTGCCTTAGGCTATTCAGCATTGAATGATGCTGCACAAAACTTTATGAAAGCAGCACAATCAGCCCCTGAACTGGGTCCAATGTTCTCAAGTTATCAAATTAACGTACCTCAGCTGAACGTAGATCTGGACCGTGTAAAAGCCAAACAACAAGGTGTTGCTGTGACTGATGTTTTCAACACCATGCAGATTTATTTAGGTTCTCAGTACGTTAACGACTTTAACCGCTTTGGACGTGTTTATCAGGTTCGAGCACAGGCAGATGCCCCTTTCCGTGCTAATCCTGAAGATATTTTGCAGCTTAAAACCCGAAACAGTGCGGGACAAATGGTGCCTTTATCTTCATTGGTGAATGTAACTCAAACCTATGGTCCAGAAATGGTAGTTCGTTATAACGGTTACACATCAGCCGATATTAACGGTGGCCCTGCACCGGGTTATTCATCTAGCCAAGCAGAAGCTGCGGTTGAACGTATTGCTGCTCAAACTCTACCACGTGGTATTAAGTTTGAATGGACAGATTTAACTTACCAAAAAATCTTGGCTGGTAATGCAGGACTCTGGGTATTCCCAATTAGCGTTTTACTGGTGTTCTTAGTTTTAGCCGCTCAATATGAAAGTCTAACTTTGCCTTTAGCTGTAATTTTAATTGTACCGATGGGAATCCTGGCAGCTCTGACGGGTGTTTGGCTGACAGGTGGAGATAACAACATCTTTACCCAAATTGGTCTGATGGTACTGGTCGGGCTGGCCTGTAAAAATGCCATCTTAATTGTCGAATTTGCGCGGGAACTTGAAATGCAAGGTGCGACTGCCTTTAAAGCAGCAGTTGAAGCAAGTCGTCTACGTTTACGCCCAATTTTAATGACTTCTATCGCATTCATTATGGGTGTAGTCCCACTGGTTACTTCAACTGGCGCAGGTTCTGAAATGCGTCATGCCATGGGTGTGGCTGTGTTCTTCGGAATGATCGGGGTAACTTTCTTTGGTTTATTCCTGACTCCTGCCTTTTATGTCCTGATTCGTACATTGAATAGCAAACATAAATTGCATTCGGCGGCAGTTCATGAAGCGCCTTTATCTACCCCACATGATCATTAAGGAGGACATTTAATGGCTACAGCAAAACAAAGCTTGTTATTGTCCTCACTCATGGGAAGCCTGCTGCTTGCAGGATGCTCTTTAGCTCCGGAATATCAACCAGCAAAGGTAATAGTTCCCGTCAAATTTAAAGAGTCTGACCCTAAACTTGAAGACAATAATTGGAAAATTGCCCAACCTGCCGATCAGCAGATTCGAGGTGAGTGGTGGCGTGTTTTTAATGATGCTAAATTGAATGAGCTAGAACAACAAGCCATTTCTGGAAATCAGAGTCTTAAAGCGGCAGCGGCCAATATTCAGGCTTCACGTGCATTACGTTCCGCAGCACAAGCTGAACGTTTACCAAGTATTGGTGCTGGCTTTGGCCCAACTCGTCAAAAACCCTCTCCTGCTTCATTGGGTTTAGATGATAACGCTCATACATCTGCACAAACCTTATGGCGTGCTCAAGCGAATGTTTCATATGAGCTCGATTTATTTGGTCGTATCGCCAGTAGTGTCAATGCAGCAACAGCTGATGTACAGCAACAAGAAGCTTTATATCAGTCGGCACTTTTAGCTTTACAAGCAGATGTTGCCCAAGGTTACTTTCTCATTCGTCAGCTTGATGCTGAACAAGCAATTTATAATCGCACTATTAAATTGCTTGGCGAGACACGTGACTTAGTTCAAACACGTTTTAGAAATGGCTTAGTCAGTGAATTAGATGTTTCTCGCGCACAGACTGAACTGGCTACCGCCCAAACCAATGCACTGAACATTGCTCGTAATCGAGCTAATGCAGAGCATGCACTTGCAGTATTGTTAGGCAAAACACCTGCTGATTTTAGCTTGGCAATTGAACCTTTAACTGCAAACAGCCTCCGTTTGCCAGCCGGTTTACCTTCAGCTTTACTTGAAAGACGACCTGACATTGCTGCTGCCGAGCGTGCGATGGCAGCAGATAATGCGCGTATTGGAATTGCACGTGCTGCTTTCTTCCCAAAACTAGACCTGACAGGGGCACTCGGTTATGAATCATCAACTTTAGGTGATTTAGGTAAATGGTCGAGCCGTACATTCTTACTTGGTCCAGTCGCAGGCACTATTTTATCTTTGCCATTATTTGACGGCGGACAACGTAAAGCAGGAGTCGCTCAAGCGCGAGCTGCCTATGAAGAAAGCGTCGCAAACTATCGCCAAACTGTACTGAACGCATTTCGCGAAGTTGAAAATGGTTTATCTGACCAAAGAATTCTCGATCAGCAAATTCAGGCTCAAAGCCAAGCGCTATCTTCTTCTCGTCATGCAAATCAGCTTTCTCATCTACGTTATCGAGAAGGTGCGATTAGCTATCTTGATGTGATTGACTCGGATCGGACTATTTTGCAACAAGAGCAACTTTCTGCACAGCTTAACGGCACCAGAATGATGGCTAGTGTAAATTTAATCCGTGCATTAGGTGGTGGCTGGCATAATGCCGAGTCATCGGTAAAATCTGAAAGTTAATTCTTATCTAATTAACTTAATATAAAAAAAGCGCCATACGGCGCTTTTTTTATATTTACAACTTATTGTGCGTATACAGGGAATTTTGCACAAACAGTTTCAACTTTCGCTTTTACGTCAGCAATAACTTTTTCGTCACCTTTGCTGTCAATCACGTCAGCGATCCAACCAGCAAGTTCACGAACTTCAGCTTCACCGAAACCACGAGTTGTTACCGCTGGAGTACCGATACGGATACCAGAAGTCACAAATGGAGAACGTGGGTCATTTGGAACTGAGTTTTTGTTCACAGTAATGTGAGCAGCACCTAACCAAGCATCTGCATCTTTACCAGTTACATCTTGCTTGATTAAAGATAACAAGAATAAGTGGTTTTCTGTACCACCAGAAACAACGTCATAACCACGAGCGATTAACACTTCAGCCATAGCTTGAGCATTTTTCACAACTTGTTGTTGGTAAGCTTTAAACTCATCAGACATTGCTTCTTTGAAGCAGATTGCTTTAGCAGCAATCGCATGCATTAATGGACCACCTTGGTTACCAGGGAATACAGCTGATTGAAGTTTTTTCTCGATTTCTTCATTCGCTTTCGCAAGGATTAAACCAGAACGTGGACCACGAAGTGTTTTGTGAGTCGTAGTTGTAGTTACGTCAGCAATTTGAACTGGGTTTGGATATACGCCAGCAGCTACAAGACCTGCAACGTGAGCCATATCAACAAAAAGGTAAGCGCCAACTTTGTCCGCGATGTCACGGAAACGTTGCCAATCTACAACACGGCTGTAAGCAGAGAAACCAGCAACGATCATACGTGGCTTGTGTTCTAATGCTAAGCGTTCAACTTCTTCATAATCGATCTCGCCAGTTTCAGCGTTTAGACCGTATTGAACTGCATTATAAGTTTTACCAGAGAAGCTTACTTTAGCACCGTGAGTCAAGTGACCACCGTGAGCCAAGCTCATACCCAAAACTGTGTCGCCTGGGTTAAGAAGTGCTAGATAAACAGCAGAGTTAGCTTGTGAGCCAGCGTGTGGTTGAACGTTTGCGTAATCTGCACCAAAAAGTTCTTTAGCACGATCAATCGCCATTTGCTCAATGATATCCACATATTCGCAACCGCCATAGTAGCGTTTACCTGGATAACCTTCTGCATATTTATTCGTAAGTTTTGATCCTTGCGCTTCCATCACAGCAGGAGAGCAATAGTTTTCAGAAGCAATTAACTCGATATGTGCTTCTTGACGCTCACCTTCAGAAGCAATTGCTTGAGCTAATTCTGGATCAAATTCAGAAATGGAAATATTGGCAAACATTAGCGGGGGTCCTATAAAATTAGGGCTTTTAAGCCGTGCTAAGATTGCGACATATTGTAGCATGAACTTTATAATTAAACAGAATGAAGTTAGCTCAGTTTTAAATAAAAATGGCTCAAGTTTTATAAAAAATGAGCCATTGTTTATAAATCAATAAAAAAACTGCTTTAAAGCTTATATTTAAAATTTTTTCCTCATTCACTTTAACTTACACCAAGGTTAAAAATACTTTAAATATCAATAACTCTATTGTGCTGTTAGCAAAGTCTGAACATTTCCAACAATGTTGTCTACATTACTACTCATCGCCGTATTATGATCCCAGTTACCAGTCACATAACTATTAATTTTAGTGCCTACAACAGTGGCATTAGATATCAAGATATCCGTTGCTACTTTAGGAACTGTTGAATCTGCTAAGCCCTGATAAATAATGATTGGTGTCGTGACTTTCACTTGTAACGGCTGCGAATCTTTATCTAAAAATGTTTTAACTAGCGGCACAGCCATAAAGTTAGGTTGTGTACGTGTATATCCATCCAATGTTCCATTGTGATCTGTAGCATACTTAGTCATACCTGCGCCAAAAGCCTGGCCCAATGGTCCGGAACAAATTGTTTCTGCTTGCGCTGCAATACCAGAGATTTGCGAAGTAAAGACTTGTGGATAATCAAAAGTGGGTTGTGTGTTGCGGATACCCGCACTAACTAAAGCTGTATAAGTATCAAGTTGAGCATACATTGATATTTTTTTATCTAGAGTTGCATTAGCAACAGATTGCTCTCCCGCCACTAGAATAAAGCCTAAATTAGAAGCAGGTGCTACCGCTACTGTACCTTTATAGTCTAGTTGTGCACGGCTCGCATATTGTGCAGCACCTAATGCAGCATGTCCACCCTGAGAATGTCCTACTGTTAACCATTTTTTTGAAGTTAATAAGTTACGCTGTAATAAATAATTGCGTGTTGCAACCACTGCATCTGTAATTGAAAAAGCCTCACTTTTAACATTTAAAAAAGGATGTATGCCTGGTGTACCTAAACCCTCATAGTCAGGTGCGACCACAACATAACCAGCTGCTAATAATTTACTAATTAAATCTTTTGTACTATCTGCTAAAGCTGCTTTACTTGGTGCGCAAGCATCTGCCACACCCGTAGTACCATGCGCCCAGACTACAATTGGCCAACCGCCTACTGGTGGTGGAGTGTTTGGTGTAAATACCAAACTGGTTGCCTGCACTTCTTGACCACTTTGACCCAACATTTTATAAGTCAAAATACTACTTTCTGCGGCAACTGATCCTAAGTTGGTGCTTGTGTAAGCCTCGACCTTAACCACTGGATTTTGAATATTATTGGTTGGAGTCCCAGATGGATTAGTAGGAGCTGAGCCATCATCACTACTCCCTTCTCCACAAGCGACTAAAAATAAACTCGTGCTAAGAACGCTCGTCATTAATAGGTTCATTTTCATTGGTATATCTTCCCTTAAATTCCATTTTTGTTTTGCTTTAGTTTTTTAATCAACATTTCCTAATGTCTTAAAATATTTACGCCTAATCTTTATTTTCCGCAAGTTCTATTGGATGAAATTAATCTCTGAAAACTCTATTTTTAATATAAATTAACGTTCTCGCTACTCTCAGGCCTCACTTCATGTTTTAAAGTGGGTAGCCAACTGTTAACATTCTTGATTATTCGTGATTGATTAAAGGGCCAGTTATGCAAACCATTATTTTAGATACAGAAACACATACACTAAATGGTTTGCCAATTGAAATTGCGTATGCCCCTATTGAGATTAATGCAGGCAAGCTCACCTTAGATAAAAGCAAATTATTTGATCAACTTTATCAGGTTGGTACACCTATCTCTTACGCGGCTATGGCAGTACACCATATATTAGAGTCAGATTTAGAAAACCAGCCCCACTATAAAACTTTTAAATTGCCAGAGACTACAACTTATATTATTGGTCACAATATTGATTACGATATTGCCGCGATTGCTCGTTGTGGCGTGGATGTCTCTCATATCAAACCGATTTGTACTCTAGCTTTAGCGCGTAAAACTTGGCCTGAAGCAGAAGCGCATAATATTTCTGCACTCATCTATATGATTTCTCAAGGCAGCGGTAAAGCGCGAGAATTGCTCAAAGGCGCGCACCGAGCCGATGCGGATATTATTTTGACTGCTAATATTTTGATGCATATTGTCTATCATTTAAATATTCAAGACATTGAAGAGCTTTACCGAGTTTCTGAAGAAGCACGTATCCCTACGACTATTAATTTTGGTAAGCATAAAGGCACAGCTATTGCTGAACTCCCTAAAGACTATATTCAATGGTTATTACGCCAAGATGAACTTGACGTCTATTTACGTAAAGCGTTAGAAGGCGCATTTTAAAGTCTTAAATAGATGATATTCATCAATTCTTCATCATATTGTCATTTTTGAGTTTTATGGTTAACCCCATTTATATTTTATTAAAAACAGTACTGTTCAACCGAGAAAATTGGACAGTCTGATTTATTTTTTATTTGGGGAAAAATGATGGCTGGTTTTTATCGAACCAATTTAGGAAGAGTCGCGCTTCAACAACGCAACATTACTTTAAATGCAAAACAAAGACGTTTATTACTATTAATAGATCACGAAGATTTTCAAAATTTAAATAGCGAATTTAAAAAACGTATTGCATCTCCAGAGCTTATTCAACAGCTTATCGACTTAAAACTCATTGCTCCTTCTGGCGAAAATTATTCAGAATTAAATGAACAAATATCTTTCCCACAATTATCCGTAACTCCAATAGAAGCTCATCAAAAAAATACTATAGATGATAATAAAAGTGATGATACAGTTAGTGAAATTCAGGTTACTCAATCATCATCTTTTCAACTTTCACCTACTGAAATTACCCAGCCACCAATTCGAGTTCAACAGCTCTCTTTTGAAGAAATACAACAGTTGATGAAGCAAAGCTTGAGTCAATATTGTGGGCTTATGGCAAAACCACTTATTCAGAAAATAGAGCAAATAAAAACGCTGCAAGAGCTTAAAATGTGCCAAATGCAATGGATTACCAGCTTA
This sequence comes from Acinetobacter sp. AOR43_HL, assembly GCF_027854635.1. NCBI lineage: Bacteria > Pseudomonadati > Pseudomonadota > Gammaproteobacteria > Moraxellales > Moraxellaceae > Acinetobacter > Acinetobacter sp. AOR43_HL. Next base: position 323,136 of record NZ_JAKTHX010000002.1, on the reverse strand, counting down.
CAGGAGTCGCGTATTCCGCCTAATGAGCTAGCACATACGCTCCATTCTATTAATTATTCAATTCAACTTATTCAACAACGCATCTAAAAAAGCAACAAGCTGCTGTTTAATTAAGCATTAAACTCACTTGTTACCTATTTCGTGCTTTACCTATTGGTGTTTTTTTCCTATGATGTGGCCCACACATGTGCGCTCGTAGCTCAGTTGGATAGAGTACAGGTTTCCGAAGCCTGGGGTCGTGGGTTCGATCCCCGCCGAGCGCACCAGTTTATATATAATAACTTCATAAATTTATCTCAATTTCATAAAATTCCGACTATTTTACTTGGTTTATTAATCATTATCGCTCAAAATATACCCCTCTTTCATAATGTGAGAATTTCATGACTGATGCTTTGGTTTTAAGAGATTTGTCCAAAACATATCGTAATGGTTTTCAGGCGTTAAAAGGTATTAACCTCACTGTGCCTGAAGGTGAATTTTATGCGTTGTTAGGCCCAAATGGTGCCGGCAAATCAACAACCATTGGTATTATCAGTTCCCTCACGAAAAAAACCGAAGGAACAGTTGAGATTTTTGGACACAATCTCGACACTCATCCATCCTTGGCAAAACAACAACTTGGCGTTGTCCCTCAAGAATTTAACTTTGGACAGTTTGAAAAAGCGTTCGATATTTTAGTCACCCAAGCTGGCTATTACGGCATTCATAAAAAGATTGCAGAAAAACGTGCCGAACATTATTTAGAAAAGCTAGGCCTCTGGGAAAAGCGCAATATACAAGCACGTATGCTATCAGGTGGTATGAAGCGCCGACTCATGATTGCACGTGCCATGATGCATGAACCTAAACTTCTTATTTTAGATGAGCCTACTGCGGGTGTTGATATTGAATTACGCCGCTCTATGTGGGATTTTCTAACCGAAATGAACGAAAGCGGTACTTCTATTATTTTGACTACACATTATCTCGAAGAAGCAGAAATGTTGTGTCGTCAAATTGCTATCATTGACCGCGGTGTCATTAAAGAAGACACCAGCATGAAAAGTTTCTTAAACCAGCTGAGTGAAGAGTCTTTTATTTTTGATTTGGCAGAACCCATTGCCCCACTCCAGTTAAATATTATTGGTGTGAAGTTCAACTTAATTGATAGCAGCACTTTAGAAGTGACAATGGATAAAGCACATACATTAAATGACTTATTCCAACTTTTAGAATCACAAGGTATTCGTGTTCGTAGTATGCGTAACAAATCGAACCGTCTAGAAGAGCTATTCGTCAAAATGGTCGAGAAAAATCTTGAAGGAGAGGCAAAATGAATTTTAGCCAACTGCAAATTGCCCTCTGGACTCTAGTTCGTAAAGAAGTACGCCGATTTCTACGTATTTGGCCGCAAACCTTGTTACCACCTGCGATCACGATGAGTTTGTACTTTGTCATTTTTGGTAATTTGGTTGGTTCGCGCATTGGACAAATGGGCGGCGTGAGCTACATGCAGTTTATCGTACCCGGCCTCATCATGATGGCGGTTATTACCAACAGTTATGCTAACGTATCTTCAAGTTTCTTTAGTGTGAAATTCCAAAAGAGCATTGAAGAACTGATTATGAGTCCCGTACCACTACATATTATTTTGTGGGGCTATGTCATTGGTGGTATTTGCCGTGGTGTATTGGTCGGAGCAATTGTGACGACAATGAGCATGTTCTTTACAGACCTCTTTATACATAACTGGTTCGTAACTATATATACAGTCTTAATTACCTCGGTTCTTTTCTCATTAGGTGGTTTTATTAATGCAGTTTATGCAAAATCATTTGATGATATTTCTATTATTCCAACATTTGTCCTTACACCTTTAACCTATTTAGGTGGTGTATTCTATGCTATTAGTGCACTTGGCCCTTTTTGGCAAAAACTTTCTTTAATTAATCCTATTGTGTATATGGTTAACGCTTTCCGTTTCGGCATTTTAGGTCATAGTGACGTGAACGTTACGTTCTCTTTAATCATTGTGACATTATGCTGTGCTGTACTTTACGGAATTGCCTACTATTTACTTGCTCGTGGTTCAGGAATGCGTGAATGAGTGTCGAACAGTCTTTATTGGGTAAAGAAACTCAATATCCAACTAACTATCAACCTGATGTTTTATTTCCAATTGCTCGTGCTCAGTCTCGTGAAGCCTATTCGCATATTGAAGGTATTACACAAGGTAGAGATTGGTGGCATGTTTTTGAAATTTCATGGTTAAACGCTCATGCTATCCCGCAAGTTGCTATTGGCAGAATTACACTGCCAGCTTCTTCACCAAATTTGATTGAATCAAAGTCATTAAAGCTTTACTTCAATAGCCTTAACTTCACACAGTTTGACTCTAAACAATCATTTATTGAAACAGTTGAAAAAGACTTATCGGCTGCGGCCGGTGCAAAAGTTGAGTTAACCTTATTTCAAGTAGATGATTTAGAGATTTCTAAACCTCAAGGCATTTGTATTGATGACTTAGATCCAGAGCGTTTAGAGCAACATCCAGATGCGACTCTTTTAAAACGAGATGCGTCTGATGAAGAAGTCGAAATTGAACTATATTCTCATCTTTTAAGAAGTAACTGCCCAGTCACGGGACAACCAGATTGGGGTACAGTTTTTATCCGTTTTAAGGGCAAAAAACCTTGTTATCGTAGTGTTTTAGCTTATATTATCTCGTACCGTCAGCATAACGGCTTTCACGAACAATGTGTCGAGCAGATTTTTGCGGATATTTGGCAAAATTTGCAGCCTGAAAAGCTGATGGTTTATGCAACTTATACTCGTCGCGGCGGACTTGATATTAACCCTTGCCGAGTATCGGATCTTTCATGGATGCCAAAACCGATTCGATTGGCACGACAATAAAACGAATAATTTGAGGATACACCATGCCGTTTTTTGGTTTTACCCCTTCTGAAGGCTTATTGAACGATATACAAACTGGAATTGCGAACAAAAATTCTAGTGAGCCTTTATACCCACTTCGCGATAAGATTGCTTTACAACTTGATGAAGAGATTATTGATAATGTCTTAATTCAGTTAGTTCAGCACTTCCCTGCAAGTGAAAAGCGCGATACTGCCGAAAAACTAGCAGGCTATGTCAAATCAACAGTCGCTGTTCTTTTAAAACAATTGTTAAGCAAAGCGCCAAACGATGTTGTTAAACAGTCAGTAGAGTTCTCTGAAAAAAGCTTATTTAAAGATCCACAAGGTCAATATAAAGTAGGTGTAACTCTAGATCCTAGCTTAGTCACTAATCTTCAGCATAACTTCACTGAGCTTAAGGCGGGTAACGATATCAATAAAGCTGCATTGGCTGAACTGTATAAACAGTTTGGAGATGCTATGGTTAAACATTTTATGTCTGATTTTAATAAGACATTAGACCTTGGCATGATTAAGCGTAAAGCAGCTGATATTGGTGCGGCAGCTGTAACAAAAGCAGTTCATATTGCGATCGACAAACTCATCCCTAGCTTAAATCGCACTGAACTAAAAGCGATGGCTGAATATCACGAAAGTCTATTCTTTAACTAATAAAAAATAGCCTATCGGAAACCTAGCGAGAGCTAGGTTTTTTTATTGCAAAATATTGATATACATTGCCATTAATCAGGTTTATGTTAGCATGCGCCAAGCACTGATTGACCTAGTTAACGCCGCATGTCTCCTAGCCCACAATATAAGTTTTTACGCCAAGCTCCTCGAGATGGTCTTAGCACCGCTATGCAACCATCAAGGTGGCAACAACTCCACATTGACCCGTGGTTATGTCTATTTTTGCTGTTAAATGCGCTATTAGGTTTAACTGTACTATATAGTGCTTCGGCACAGGATGTAGGTCTGGTTAGTAAGCAAGCCATGAGTTTTGGTATTGGCTTTTTAGTAATGTTTGGTCTAGCCCAAATTCCGCCTAAGGTCTATCAAGCGTTTTCCCCATACTTTTATTTGTTCGGCCTATTTTCGCTTGTGGCAGTTATGGTATTTGGTGAAGTCCGAATGGGTGCTCAGCGCTGGATTGATATTCCGGGTTTCGGGAGTGTCCAACCCAGTGAGTTCATGAAAATCGGCATGCCGATGATGATTGCATGGTTTTTAGCACGAAAACCTCTTCCCCCTAGTTTTTCACAAGTTGTTTTATCATTAATGTTAATTGGTATTCCCTTTTTACTGATTGCAGAACAACCTGATTTAGGAACATCACTTTTAGTATTAGCAAGCGGTATATTTGTCTTATTTTTAAGTGGACTATCATGGCGAATGATTGGTGCAGCTGCCGCATGTGCAGCAATCGTAATTCCAATTGCGTGGGAATTTCTTTTACACGACTATCAACGCCAAAGGGTTTTAACCTTACTTGATCCAGAAGCAGACGCGCTCGGTACAGGTTGGAATATTATTCAATCTAAAACTGCAATTGGTTCTGGTGGTTTTTCAGGTAAAGGGTTCCTTGAAGGCACCCAATCACATTTACACTTTTTACCCGAAGGACATACTGACTTTATTATTGCTGCATATTCCGAAGAATTTGGACTCATCGGTGTACTTATTTTAGTAATCCTTTATTTTGCCATTATTTTTAGAACATTCCAGATCGGTTTACAAAGCTTCCATAACTATGGACGTTTAGTTGCTGGCGCCTTTGGTTTGTCTTTTTTTGTTTATGTATTTGTAAATGCGGGAATGGTCAGTGGTATTTTACCTGTAGTAGGTGTTCCTTTACCTTTTATGAGTTATGGTGGAACAGCTATTATTACTTTAATGGCCACTTTTGGTTTAGTCATGTCCATTCATACACATCGATAATCTGGAATTTTAAAACGATATGTTGTCTCAACACTTAAATAAAACTTTAAAAATGCTCGCTTTGTGTACTGGTCTAATCAGTACAAGTCATTTCGCTCAGGCCAACGATTTTGCCACACATCCTGATTATTTGAATTTTAAACAAAAGACCATGAGCGCTTATGGTTTAAGTAGCGCCCAAGTCGATGCAGCCATGAGTGGTGCAAAAAATTTACCAAACATTCTAAATATTATGACTCGCCCAGGTGAAAGTAAGCCTTGGTATGACTATCGTTCTATGTTTTTGGTTGAAGGAACAATTCAACGCGGTGTCCGTTTTAAAAATCAATATGCAGATGCTTTAAATCGTGCAGAGCAACAATATGGCGTACCTCAATCTGTCATTTTAGGTATTTTGGGTGTTGAGACAGGTTATGGCGCAAATAAAGGTTCTTTTATTACACGTGATGCCTTGGCCACACTTGCTTTTGGCTACCCTCGCCGTGCTGAATATTTTGGTGATGAGCTAGCTGCTCTTATTGCATGGACTTATAAAGAAGGCTACCCAACAAATAGTATTGTAGGTTCCTATGCTGGGGCGATTGGGTATCCACAATTTATGCCAAGCAATATTAGTAAATATGGGGTGGATTATGACGGTAATGGACATATCGACTTAAGAAATTCAGCAGAAGATGCAATCGGATCAATTGCAAACTATTTAGCAAAACAAGGTTGGCAACGAGATCAACCAATTGGGTTTATGGCACGTTACACTGGGTCAAATCCGGAAAGCATTATTGCCAAAGATTTAACTCAACCTTTTCCTTATGGCGCATTAAAGACGCTCGGTATTTCTCCATTGAATCCTTTAGTTAAAATTGATGATCTCGATATGGTGAATGTTATTCAATTACAAGACTATAACGGTCCAATTTACTATTTAACTTACCCGAATTTTCAAGTGATTACGACTTATAACAAGAGCCGCATGTACGCTACTGCTGTATGGTTATTAGGCACCGAAGTAGCTAGCCGATAGGCTAGCTTTTTTATACTTTATGTAAAAGTCAATAAATATTTTTGTTAAATAGATCACAATACATACATTTTTAATAACTTGTTACATTATTGATTATTTTTTAACCTAAAACTGTAAGTTTTTACCCTTTTTGTAAAGATTTCTCGTTAAAGACTAGACACTCTCCGTAAGCGATGAATATTATCCACCCCAATATAGCAATTGCAAAAGTGAATAATAAGGCATGTTCACTTTAAATTTCAGTCAATGGCTGAAAGAAAAAAGTACATGTTCTCAGGAGTTTATACAAATGCAGTTATCGCTGAAATACGTTCTTGCACTGACGGCTAGTTTAAGTATGGCCCCACTGCACGCTGAAATGGTGCAGTCATCATCATTAAACAGTGATGTAGATGGTCCTAATCTAGCAGCACGTGTATTGAGTAAAGATACTCAAAACTTTAATTCTCGTTTTTCTAACATTAACAGTCTTTCAATCACTGAACGTTCTGGCGATCAAATCCGTCGTCAAGCTATCGCAGCAAAAATTGAAATCCCTGAAGATGAGCCTTCAGTGATTGAAAAACTTAACACAGTAGCTTCAAACACTGTTCGTAAGTTTAGCCAAACTGGTATGGCATCTTGGTATGGCCGCCAATTCCATGGTCGTAAAACTGCAAGTGGTGAAACATTCGACATGAATGCTTTAACTGCTGCTCACCGTAGCCTACCGTTGAACTGTTACATTCGAGTAACGAATAAAGACAATGGTAAAAGTGTGGTTGTAAAAGTAAATGACCGTGGTCCTTTCCATGGCAACCGTGTACTTGACCTATCATACGGTGCAGCTAAACGTCTTGGTATTACCAATGCTGGAACTGCTAAAGTAAATATTGAGCGTGTTGATGGCCCAACTTCATAAGTTATAGCCTCTCGAGTTCATGTAAAAAGCCGCAATTTTTTTGCGGCTTTTTTTATATTTTAAGTTATTAAAATGATGCCTAACTTAAAGTTAAAAAATCCTCTTTTTTTAACCCTTATCTAACTCCGAATTTGAATATTTTTTAAACAAAAAACTATGCTTATTTAGTATAAGTCAATTTCATCTCTAATTTGCGCTTAGAGCGACTTTATTAAATTTGCGCTACCCTAGTACCATTTTTCCAAAATAAAGGCTATTTATGGCGTTTTTAGAGTAGATGAGTAGAGCTTTTTCATATAATTTTCCCATCAATCTCAAAATCACCCTTTTTTAGATGATTTCATCATTAAGCAACACAGAAAAAATATTATGAAAAATTGCATCATTCTTGAGGTCGAATTGACTACTTTTTCAATTACAGTCATATTATTTTTTCGTTTGCCCTTTCCTAGTTTTTTTTAACGCAATGTTCCCTATAGTTGAATAGTGTTAGTTTCTTGTCGAGATCCTCAAGAACAGGCTAAAATATACTCACAAAAATAAATCGAAGTTAAAACAAGGAGTGTGCTACCAATGAAATCCATTACTGAATGGTTTGATGAATATAGCGAAAGTCATCAAAATCCAACCAATAAACAAATTCACTGGCTTTGCGTTCCCGCCATTTTATTTTCTATTATTGGAATCATTGCGCATTTCAGCACATTGCTTACTGCTTTATTACTTGTGTTGACCTTAGTATTTTATGCACGTTTAGATCTTGTACTTGCTGTTGCAATGGCTGCCTTACTTGTTGTTATGGCATGGCTCATTTACACCCTACCTGTAGGAGTCGGATTTTATATCGCTATTTTTGTGATTGCTTGGGTTGGACAATTTTACGGACATAAAGTCGAAGGCAAAAAACCGTCTTTCTTTAAAGATTTACAATTCCTATTGATTGGACCAGTTTGGTGTATGGATGCTTATCTCTCAAAAATCTTACCTAAATGGAAAAGCAGACAAAAACAAGCTCTTGCTTAAAGATTAACTTAAAGCTGAATCCTTTCGATTCAGCTTTTGCATGTTAGTAATTGATTAGAAAATTTATAAAATAAAAAAATCCTAAACTTGCTATCACACTTAAAAGAACTTTTTTTAGGTAAATAGCGATCACAATACAAAAGATTGCTGCATAAATATAAGGATTATTTATCACGCCTCTTAAATGATCACCATCGAAAAAAATAACTGGAATACAAATTGCAGTTAACAAACAAGGTGCAGAATAGTTAAGCATCTTATTCAGAATAAGCGGCAGTTTAATTTTTACTTGAGGTTCTAAAAAATAATAGCGATTAAAAAAGACGATTGCTGCCAAGCCTAGAATCATAAACCAAGACATACTATTTCTCCTTACCTCTTTTTTTCAGTTAAAACAGCAATCAACATTCCCATCAATCCTGAAAGTAAAATCGCACCCTCAATTTGATAAAATTTAAATAAAAACCCACTTAAACAAGTTGTTAGCACACCAACTATGACCGGAAATCCTTTACATAACGGCACAATCATGGCAATAAAAATAGCAACGATCGAAAAATCCAAATGGTAATTTAAAAGATCAGGTATCACTGTCGCCAGCAGTATTCCCACCAAACTAAAAGCAACCCAAAATAAATAAAAACACAAACCGGCTCCCAACAGATATTCCGAACTTCTTTTTTCAAATGGAGCACTCACCGCAAACAATTCATCTGTTAATAAAAAACCTAAACTCAATCGTTTAGGTAAGGACAAAATAGAAGTGTCATTTCTTAAAGTTAATGCATAAATAAAGTGCTGAGCCGTTAAAAAGAAAATAGTCAAATAAATTGTAAAAACAGATGCACCTTCCATAGCCATGCTTAAGCTAACCAACTGAGCAGCTCCAGCAAAGACGAGTCCAGACATTGCTAGTGCTTTATAGAAAGATAATCCTGCATGAATTGCCATAGATCCCGCTAAGATTGCCCACGGAATAACAGAAATTGATAAGGGCAAAATATCCATTGCGCCACGTAAAAATAAATAGGATGGCTTATTTTTTGAAAACCCAACTGGCTGATTAAGCTGAATATTCATATATAAAATCCAATATAAGAAACATCTCTATACCATGCTTGATGAGTGCCGACTTATATTGGATAAAATTGCTTTAAAACTAATTTATTTATATGTTCAAACTCGCTACATATTGAGTGGGTGTGACGCCCATTGCTTTTTTAAAGTGACGGTTAAAATGGCTTTGGTCAGAAAAACCACATTGTTGTGCCACCATGGCAATTTGGTCCCCCTGTTTTAATAACTGTCTTGCTTTTTGTAAACGTGCTTGTACAAGCCAAGCGTGAGGTGGCAGACCTACATATTTTTTAAATTGCCTTAAGAAATGCCAAGCGCTCAAGCCGACCATGTCAGCCAAATCTTGTAAAGAAAAGTTTGTTTCAGGCATTTCTACGAGTAATTCTTTAACTCTTAATATTTTTGAATATGCTTCTGGTAACTCACAAAAAGTATGATTTGATTTACCATGTCTCTTCATAAGACAAGCTAACGTTGTTAAATACATCGTTTCTTTGAGTAGGAAATTATCTTTTTGTTCTAATAAATCAAAAAGTAAGCAAAGCTGTTGAGCCAAACCTAGGTCGCGAATCACAGCTTGAGGAAACCATGGTGCTCCATGTGGATTTTCAAAAAAATCTTGACTAACTTCTGCTAACATTTCAGGTGTTGGATAGATCGCTCGATAACGCCACCCTGACTCAACAGCCGATGAACCAGTATGAATCTCGTCAGCATTGACTAAAATAATATCGCCTTTAGGAGCTACATGTAGCTGTCCTGTCCTAAAAAAAGACTGTGCTCCCTCTTCAATCACACCAATACAGTACCCTTCGTGAGTATGCTTTGAAAATTGTGTTTGGTGATAATGTGCTTTTAATAACTCTAAACCGCCCAACTCTCGCACATGCAGATAATCGGCTTGCTCCCGCTGCATAAATACGTCTCATCTATTCAATAAAAAAACCATAGCACGTTTTAATAAACTGAATAGAACAAAATTGCTCTATGAAAATAATCTGATTAAACGTTCACTTGAGCTTTATTGATAGATCTGTCCGTCATGTTTAAGCCATCCACCTTCATGACGACCTTGTGGATCGTGATGAGTCCAATGTAGTACACCACCTTTCGGGTTGTATTCATATTCGCCATAAAACTCAACGATGTCACCTTTATTTAGATTAGAAATTTTAGGTGCCAAATCGATATTATGTGCAACCAAAATTGAAAGACCATTTTTTAATACTAGAATGAATTTCTGGTGTCTTGACCCATCATTATCATCTCTTAAAATTGCTTTGACTCGACCACTTCCCTGCACTTGAACATTACTTTGTCTCTGCTCATAAGCAGCTTTTACAGTGTCCACCCCATTATTTGAAAGTGTAGTTTCATTACGCTGAGCTGCGGGTATAGTTGATGATGGTGATTGATTTTGCTTATGCCCAGATAAATCTAGACCAAAATACGCAGCAATCAATAAAATAATCACACCAGCAATACTGAGATTTTTTTTATTTGTCATTGTATACCCTTATTTTAACTGAGATAAAAAAAGCCCCAATGGGGCTTTTTTTATTGTGATACGAATTACTTCGCAGCAGCTTGAGCAGCAGCAACTTCTTCAGCGAAGCTAAGTTCTGCTTTCTTCTCAATACCTTCACCAACTTCGAAACGTACGAATTCAGCAACAGTAGTACCAGTTGCTTTTAATACATCAGCAACTTTCTTGTCATTGTCGATTACATACATTTGACGATCAAGAGCAACTTCGTTCAAGTATTTATCAACTGAACCAGTTACCATTTTCTCAACGATGTTAGCTGGCTTACCAGATTCTAACGCTTTCGCTTCAGCAATTTCTTTTTCTTTAGCGATAAGGTCAGCAGGAACAGCTTCAGCATTTACAGCTACTGGGTTGAATGCAGCAACGTGCATTGCAATACCTTTACCAGTATCAGCATCACCAGTATAAGAAACTACAACACCGATTTTTAAACCGTGTTTGTAGATAGCCAAGTTTTCGCCTTCAACGATTTTCGCGCGACGAACTTGGATGTTTTCACCGATTTTTTGAACAAGTGCAATACGAGCTTCTTCAACTGATTGACCGTCTGCTAATTTTAATTCAGCGATTTTAGCAGCATCAGTTTCACCAGCAGCTAAAGCAGCAGTAGCAACAGCTTTTGAGAAGTTAGAGAAGTTTTCGTCTTTAGCAACGAAGTCAGTTTGACAGTTAACTTCAACTAAAATTGCTTTGTTGCCTTCTTGAACGATTGTGATTGCACCGTCAGCAGCAATGTTACCAGCTTTTTTAGCAGCTTTAGCTTGACCAGATTTACGAAGGTTATCAATAGCAAGCTCGATGTCACCGTTCGCTTCTGTTAATGCTTTTTTGCATTCCATCATTGCAAGACCAGTACGGTCACGTAATTCTTTTACCATGCTTGCAGTAATTGCAGTCATGTTGATCTCCTAAAATCGGTAGAAAATAAATCTTTTCAACAAAAACGGCCCAAAGAAACTCTGGGCCGTTTGCACTCTCGACGCTTAATTTGCCACCATTACATGTCGCAAAAATGACAAGCCTGCGTCAAAACGCATTAAGCCTCAGAAGCGTCTTTCGCAGCGTCATCGCCTTTTGCTTGAGCGTTCGCTTGAGATTGAGCGTATTCTTTACCAGCAAGAATTGCGTCAGCCATAGCTGAAGCATATAGAGTTACTGCACGGATCGCATCGTCGTTACCAGGAATAACGTAATCAACGTTGTCTGGGTTAGAGTTTGTATCAACGATACCGATAACAGGAATACCTAAGTTCTTAGCTTCTTTGATTGCAATCGCTTCGTGATCAACGTCGATTACAAATAATGCGTCAGGTAAACCACCCATGTTTTTAACGCCGCCTAAAGAGCGCTCAAGTTTTTCCATCTCACGAGCACGTTCTAAAGCTTCACGTTTAGTAAGCTTAGCAAAAGTACCATCTTGAGATTGAGTTTGAAGATCTTTTAAACGGTTGATAGATTGGCGAAGTGTTTTCCAGTTCGTCAACATACCACCTAACCAACGGTGATCTACATATGGTTGACCAGCGCGTTGAGCTTGTTCACGGATGATGTTAGAAGCAGCACGTTTTGTACCAACGAACAAAACTTTGTTCTTTTTGCTTGCTAATTGGTTAGCGAAGTTCAAAGCATCATTTAACGCAGGAACAGTGTGCTCAAGGTTGATGATGTGAATTTTGTTGCGCGCGCCAAAAATGTATTGACGCATTTTTGGGTTCCAGAAACGAGTTTGGTGACCAAAGTGCGCACCTGCTTGAAGAAGGTCGCGCATGCTTACGTTGTAATCTGCCATTTTCTTTACCTTAAAAGTTGGGTTAGGCCTCCATATATCCGCATTCTCCACCTTTTTACGGGCACCCAGAGTAATGTGACGATATATGTGCGGATTTTTTACTCCATCTATCAAAATTGTTCGTAAAAGATATTCACGAAAAGCATTTGATAAAATGGGCGGCTATTTATACCATAGACGCTTGTAAATTACCAAAAGTTTTTAGAGATCATGAACAGTACTTATACAGCTCCACGTCGATTAATCAAAACTCCAGATGAAATTGAAAAAATGCGCATTGCAGGACGACTGGCGGCTGAAGTTCTAGAGATGATCAAGCCCCATATTAAGGCAGGTGTAAGTACACTTGAACTTGATACCATTTGTCGTAATCACATTGAAAATGTGCAACATGCTATTCCTGCATGTGTAGGCTATGGTGGAGCTCCTGGGCGCCCTGCTTTTCAACACTCTATTTGTACTTCGGTTAACCATGTTGTCTGTCATGGTATTCCCTCTGAAAATAAAATTTTAAAAAATGGTGACATCCTTAATATTGACGTTACTGTCATTAAAGATGGTTATCACGGCGATACCAACATGATGTATGTCGTTGGTGGTGAAACTTCTATTTTAGCCAACCGTCTATGCAAAGTTGCTCAAGAAGCGATGTATCGTGGGATGGCAACTGTTAGAGATGGTTCATATTTAGGTGATATCGGCCATGCAATCCAAAAGTATGTCGAATCAGAACGTTTTAGTGTAGTACGCGAATATTGTGGTCACGGTATTGGAACTGTTTTCCATGATGAACCTCAAGTACTCCATTATGGTCAAGCTGGTACAGGTATGCGTCTGGAAGCAGGTATGACTTTTACAATTGAACCTATGGTAAATGCTGGCGTATGGCAAACTAAATTGTTAGGTGACAAATGGACTGTCGTAACGAAAGACCATAAACTTTCAGCTCAATATGAACATACTATTTTAGTTACCCAAACAGGCATTGAAGTCTTAACTGCTCGTCCAGAAGAAGACTTATCTCGCTTCAACCAATAATTTAAAAAACTTAAATAAAAGGCTACTTTGTGTAGCCTTTTATTATTTATTATGTACTTTTTATTAATAAATCTTTCCAAATATAAACAAATATTTCAAAAAAATTACAATTATTAATTTTTAATACACAATCTATTCAATAAAACAGGGTATGGTGGGCTCAATAAAAATCAGTAAACAAATGTCGGACATGGAGTCCTTTTATGATGAAAAAGTCATTATTTTGTATGACAGCTGCCTTTTTTGCTCTGCCAACATTCACTTATGCCGCTTCACCATATTTTAGTTTTAAAGATGGCGATGGCTTCAAACGTTTTTCTGTCTCTGCTGGTCCTTTATATGTAAAACCAACAGGAAAAGCTCAGCCTTTTAGGATTAATACTTCTGTTAAAGAAAATGAGCAATCTAAGGTCGGAGATATTAAAGTAAAAACTATTCAAGACAATATTTCTGATAGTAATAGTAATGTCGTTCTTGAAGAACTTATTGATGTTATTGGTTTAGGTACTGATACTATTCCCGCATGGTTAAGTGGAACCGCTGAAATTCGCGGTTTGAGTCAATGGGAAGCGGAGAATACAGGCTTAGAAGCTGATGATGTAACTACCCTCGGTCTTATGACAAATTACTTTTTTACAGATAATGTCTCATTAGAAGTAAAAGCAGGAATTCCACCTAAAGTCGATCTACAAGGTAAAGGTAAGATTTATGCGCCTTTTTCTGCTACTGCAAAACCTGCTGGCGGAATTCTTGGATCAATGGAGCTTGAAAATAATATTTTTATTACCGATCTTGAAGCCCATGGAAGTGCTGCATCAGCTCGAGCTTGGACACCAGCATTTGAATTACAATATCACTTTGGCAAAACTGGCGTAAATAAATTTAGACCGTATGTTGGACTAGGTGTGATGTATGCCTATTTCAGTGAATTAGAAATGAATCCTGAAATCGAAAATGATTTAGTCAGTGCTGGTCATATGATTGTAAATATTAAAGATGGTAAATCGGGTGCTGCTTTAGAAAGAAAAACTAGTTCTGGTGATCCTAAAGTAGACCTTGAGGCATCTGACGCAATTGCGCCCGTAGCAACTTTGGGTTTCACCTATGACTTCAATGACAAATGGTATGCGGTTGGTTCTGTCTCTTACGCTCACTTAAAAACGGATACGACCATTACAGTCAATGATGCCAAATATGGTGAATTAATTAATGCAAAAGCAGATATCGAAATTAATCCAATTTTAGGTTATGCCGGTATTGGTTATCGCTTCTAATTTTTGTGTCACCCAAAGCTATAAAAACTTATGCACGTTTTTATAGCTTTCTTTTTTCTAAATTTTGCTTCTTTTTAAATCAAAATGCTAAAAAAATGAGCACTTTTATAAAGCCGATAGAAAAAATTTACCGCCTTCCTCTCTTATGACCATTTACTGATTTATTTCTGTTTTTTAATTAATTTTATTTTTAATAAACTAACTCAATAGAATTAGAAAGTAATTTTTCCTTTTTAGTAAAATTAATTTTTTGGCACAAGCTTTGCTTTATTCATAGCGAGATGAGTCAACGATGATTCAATGAATAAACCAAGACGGCCAACGATGTCCGCTCTGATCGGTCTGCAGATAGGCAATAAATTGCCATGCAAATTAAAATTTCGTTCAGTTCAGAGGGACGGCGTATGTCTTCAAATATCAATCTAGATGCAAAAAAAGCAACTGAAATAAAATTATTTAGCTTTTCTACTCCTGCAATGCGCGCTTTCCACATGACATGGCTCGCATTCTTTGTGTGCTTCTTCGCATGGTTTGCTTGCGCACCATTAATGCCAGTGATTAAAGGTGAGTTCGGCTTAACCAAAGACCAGATTGCCAATATCAATATTGCCGCCGTTGCAATTACGATTTTAGTACGACTCGCTGTCGGCCCACTTTGTGATAAATATGGCCCGAGGATTACCTATACAGCTCTTCTCTTGCTTGGCAGTATTCCTGTATTTGGGGTTGCTGCTGCTAACAGTTATGAGTCTTTTTTATTCTTCCGCTTACTGATTGGTGCAATTGGCGCAAGCTTTGTTATTACGCAATATCATACAAGCGTTATGTTTGCACCTAATGTTGTAGGTACAGCAAATGCGGCAGCAGCTGGTTGGGGTAATGCTGGTGGCGGTGCAACCCAAGCTCTAATGCCTTTATTACTTGGTGCAATTGTCATGTTCGGTGTCGAACAAACTATGGGCTGGCGTGTTGCACTAATCGTACCAGGCGTAATGATGGTCATTGTTGGTATTCTTTACTGGAAACTCACCCAAGACTGCCCTCAAGGAAACTTTAAAGAAGTCCGTGCACAAGGTATTGAAGTTGGTAGTGGTAAAAAAGGTGGCATGGCAATTTTGATGCAAGCTGCTCGTAACTACCGTGTCTGGATTTTATTTGTGGCTTACGGTGCATGTTTCGGTATTGAAATTTTTATCCATAACGTTGCAGCAATGTACTATGTTGATCAGTTCAAGATGGATTTAAAAACTGCTGGTTTAACCGCGGGGATATTTGGTCTTCTTGCACTCTTTGCTCGTGCACTTGGCGGTATTATTTCCGATAAAGTCGCACTCAAAAAAGGTTTAGATGGCCGCACTAAAGTACTGGTACTCATGATTTTAGGTGAAGGTTTATTCTTAATTCTTTTCTCTCAAATGAATGTGGTTGCTCTTGCAATTATTTCCATGACCATTTTTGCCTTGTTTACTCACATGGCTTGTGGCGCGACATATGCTCTCGTACCATTTATTGATCGTAATGCTTTAGGTGGTGTTGCAGGCATTATTGGTGCAGGTGGCAATGCGGGTGCTGTTGCAGCTGGCTTCTTATTAAAAGGTTTGCTAGATGTTCAAACTTGTCTATTTATTTTAGGTGGTTTGGTTATGGTCGCAGGCTGTAGCGTAATTCTAATTCGCTTCACGACTGAACATAAAGAAAAAGAACAAGTACTTTTTGAACAAGCATTACTTGAACGTAATTCCGCAGCATAATTTCTACAAGAAGCAGAGATCAAAATGATGTCTGCTTCTTTAATTTTCTTGTCATAAAATACGATCCTTAAGAACTTTTTAATTCTTCTTAAATATTCCCTCCAACTATATCGATATTTTTCGATATATCTTCTACAATAAATCATCATTATTATAATTTTCCATTAATCATGACTAAAACTGGCAACCAATTTTCTCAATCTCTTATCTATATGCTGATTGGCAGTGCAATTATTCTGGCCCTTTCATTAGGTGTCCGTCATGGTTTCGGTCTCTACCTTGTACCCATGAGCCATGAATTTGGCTGGGGACAGCATGTTTTTAGTCTTGCGATAGCCATGCAGAACCTGATCTGGGGAGCTGTTCAGCCTTTTACCGGTGCAATTGCAGATAAATATGGCAGTAAAGTTGTAGTTGCTGTTGGTGGCTTACTTTATACCCTAGGCCTACTTTTAATGGCTTTTAGTTCAAGTGTACTCATTTTGAATTTAAGCTTAGGTCTTATTATTGGTTTAGCTTTATCAGCAACCTCTTTTACGGTTTTACTGAGTGCAGTAGGCCGAACTGCCCCTCCAGAAAAAAGAAGTATGGCAATGGGTATTGCCAGTGCAGCAGGCTCTTTTGGTCAGTTTATTATGCTACCTTCCACCCTTCTCTTGCTTAAAATGGTAGGATGGTCGTCAGCTTTAATGGTGAGTGCGCTGTTAATTGCGTTTATCATTCCCCTAGCATGGATGCTAAAAGGACCAAGCAATCAAACGCCAAAAGCAATTGTTCAACCTCAACTCACATTTAAACAAGTACTGAATATTGCTAGAAAACATAAGCCATTCTGGTGGTTAGCTTTAGGTTTCTTAGTATGTGGATTCCAAGTTGTTTTTTTAGGTGTACATTTACCCGGCTATTTAATCGACCACGGCTTTGATGCAGCTACAGGAACTGTGTTTCTGGCACTAGTTGGACTATTTAATATTGTGGGAACTTATGGGGCGGGTTGGCTGGGAGATCGATTCTCAAAACCTAAATTATTAATGGCACTTTACGGTAGCCGTGGCATCGCAATCATCGCCTTTTTACTATTACCTCTAAGCACTTATACGGTATATGCTTTTGGCGTCATTATGGGGCTACTATGGCTCTCTACAGTTCCACTTACCAACGGCATCGTGGCAAATATGTTTGGTGTTAAATACCTTTCAATGTTAAGTGGTATTGTGTTTTTCACCCATCAAGTCGGTTCTTTCTTTGGCGGCTGGCTTGGCGGTGTTAACCATGACTTAACAGGTAATTACAATGCAATTTGGCTATGTTCAATAGCTTTGAGTATATTAGGGGTAATCGTACATTTCTTTGTAAATGAGGAGGCTGTTATCCATGACGCATAATGCCTTACTTTTGAAAACAATTATGACTTTGCTCGTGATTACTCTGCTGGCCTCTTCAATCATTTTATGGAAACAAACTCCTGATTTATTTTTATATTTTAATCAAGCATTTTGTGCCCACTAGAGATATAGACAGCCAGACGCATACTGCAAATTGTCATAAAAATATAAAAAACCTATGGTCTAATGAAAATAAAAAAGCCCGCAAGTTTGCGGGCTTTTTTATGAAAAACTTATTTAAAATCAAAACAAACGATTCATACCATTAAGCGCAGCTACACGATATGCTTCTGCCATTGTTGGATAGTTAAACGTTGTTTCAACAAAATATTTCAAGGTATTGTTTGGGCTGTGCATAACTGCTTGCCCAATGTGGATAATTTCGGCAGCGTTATTACCAAAACAATGAATACCTAAAATTTCCATAGTGTCACGGTGGAAAAGAATTTTTAACTCGCCCACTGTATCACCAGTAATTTGTGCACGAGCCAAATGACGGAAAGAAGCCTGACCTACTTCATACGGAATTTTCTCTTCCGTTAATTCCTGTTCATTTTTACCAATTGATGAGATTTCTGGAATAGTATAAATACCTGTTGGGATATCACGTACTGGCTTCGCATCTTCACCACTCATGTTTGCACCAGCACAGCGCCCTTGGTCATAAGCAGCGGAAGCAAGTGATGGCCAACCAATCACGTCACCAGCAGCATAAATATTTTCAACTTCAGTTTGATATTGATCATTTACTGAAAGTTGACCACGGTTATTTGGTACTAATCCAACATTCTCAAGACCTAAGCCTTCTGTATTACCTGAACGACCGTTACACCAAAGAATCGCATCGGCTTTAATCTTTTTACCACTTTGTAAATGTAGTACAACATGGTCATCAAACGTTTCAAGATGATCCATTTGTTCATTGTGACGAATCAATACACCTTGTTCACGTAAGTGATAAGACAAAGCATCAGCAATCTCATCATCTAGATAACTTAATAATTTTTGCTGAGTATTAATCAAGTCAACTTTATGGTCTAAACCAATAAAGATTGAGGCATATTCACAACCAATAACACCTGCACCGTAAATAATGATTTTTTGAATTGAATAATCAAGATCAAGGATTTTGTCCGAATCGAATACGCGAGGATGATCAAAGTCTAAACCTTGCGGATGATAAGGACGACTACCTGTAGCAATCACGATTTGCTTACAGATAATTGTTTCTTTAATGCCTTCATGGCTAAAAACTAAAACTGTATTTTTATCTTGAATATATGCACGGCCGTGGAATACACCGATTTTATTGCGATCGTAAAAACGTGTATGTGTATCAACCTGTTGTTGAATTACTTTGTGTGCATTACGCAAAACCTGTTTCATGGTGAACTGTTTCCATTCACCTACTTTTTGAAACATTGGATCACGCTGATAACGAATAATACTAGAAACTGTTTGACGTAATGCTTTACTTGGAATGGTACCTACGTGTGCACAGTTACCACCCAGTTGATCACGCACATCTACAATTGCAACACGCTTACCCGCTTTTGCAAGCTTCATTGCCGCGCCTTCACCTGCAGGTCCAGAACCGAGAACTACCGCATCGTATTTAACGAAATTCCCACTAACGACCTCTTTTTTACGTGGCATTGAAAGCTCCTTCCTCACTTGAATGACCATATTTTATAATAAATTATGGCTAATATGCGGTGAATTTATGTATTTCTCAACCCTATATTTCTGAATAACCACATTTATTATATGAATAGTTATTTTCCGCTATTAACTGCAGAAGTTCGCTATAATACAATGTCAATGTCTCTATAAACGAGTGGAAAAGTTAAATATGTCAGAACACCGTAAACCTGAACAGGGTGTAAAACTTCGTGGCGCAGAAAAAGTCGCAAGAATTCCTGTAAAAGTTGTACCTACGGTTGAAGTGCCGCGTAAACCTGACTGGATTCGTGTCAAGATGACGGCACCAGAAGAAGTTCAGCGTATTAAAACCACTTTACGTGCTCAAAAACTCCATACCGTTTGTGAAGAAGCTGCTTGTCCAAACCTACCAGAATGTTTTGGTGGTGGTACAGCAACATTCATGATCATGGGTGACATTTGTACACGTCGTTGCCCTTTCTGTGATGTAGCACATGGCCGTCCAAATGCACTCGATGCAGATGAACCTCGTCACATGGCAGAGACAATTGCTAATCTTAAACTCAAATATGCGGTAATTACTTCGGTTGACCGTGATGACTTGCTTGACGGCGGTGCACAACACTTTGTGGACTGTATCAAAGAAGCTCGTGCACTAAGCCCAAATACATTGCTTGAGATTTTAGTACCAGATTTCCGCGGACGTATGGATATTGCTTTACGCATTATGACTGAATGTCCGCCAGACGTATTTAACCACAACATTGAGACTGTGCCACGTCTATATAAAGCAATGCGTCCAGGTTCAGACTATCAACATTCTTTAAACTTATTAAAAATGTTTAAAGAATATTGTCCTGACATCCCAACAAAATGCGGTTTGATGGTGGGTATCGGTGAAACTGAAGAAGAAGTTATTGCATTGCTTGATGACTTGCGTGCTCACGATGTTGACTATGTGACTATTGGTCAATACTTACAACCTTCTAAACAACACGCGCCAATTGACCGCTTTGTAACACCAGAAGAGTTCGAACGTTATGCAGAGCATGGCCGTAAACTTGGCTTTAGAAATATTTGGTCTGCACCAATGGTTCGTTCAAGTTACTTTGCTGATCGTCAATACCACGGTGAACCAGTACCAGAAGTTCGTCGCAAAGTAGATCCAGCTAAAAAAATCGCTGTTCAAGTTGTCGAAGCTTAAAAATTAAATATCTGTAAAAGCCCTCTACTTTAGAGGGCTTTTTATTTGTATAAGAAAATCAATAACATTTCTTGACAAATCGATAAAACAAGCCATTACACTTTCACTTAAAAATATCTTATACCTAAAAGTACGATATATCCCTGCTCTAGCATATACATCAATTGCGACATAAAAAATTAAATTTAAACAGCATTAAAAATTAGCTAGTTAAGCCTTAAATCTCTCCTCGCTTTTTTGTAACTTCTAACTTGAGGGCTTATCTAGCAAGGAGCAAGTATGATTTTCCTACTCTTTGTTTTAAGCGTTGTCATTCAGCTTTTTGCAATATGGGCAATTTTCTTTTTTAATCTAAACAGAACCATTGGCAGTGTTATTACGATTGCTGTAGCCATACTTACTACGCTCATATTAACGCCATGGGCTCTCCTTTTAGGTATTCCCCTTATTGTCCTTAGTATCATTATTTTATTTGCACCATTACGTTTTAATCTGATTACTCAACCTGCATATAAAACATTAGCAAACTCAATGCCGAGCATCAGTACGACTGAACAAGAGGCTTTAGAGGTAGGTACCAGTTGGTGGGAAAAAGAATTATTTATGGGGGCACCCGATTGGTCACAATTTGAAAAGTACCCCTACCCAACGTTGTCAGCAGAAGAACAAAGTTTTATCGACAATGAAGTTGAGCTCCTTTGTAGCATGCTAGATGAATGGGAGATTCATCATCACTTAAAAGATCTGCCACCAGAAGTTTGGCAATTTATTAAAGACAAAGGTTTTTTAGGACTCATTATTCCAAAGTCCTTTGGTGGCAAAGAATTTAGCTCATTTGCCCAAAGCCGTATTATGAGTAAAATTGCTTCCCGCTCACTCACCACAGCTGTGAGTTGTATGGTTCCAAACTCGTTAGGACCGGGTGAGCTACTCATGCACTACGGTACCGATGCACAAAAACAGCAATATTTGCCCGGCCTTGCTAAAGGTGAAGAGATCCCATGCTTTGGTTTAACCAGCCCAGAAGCAGGTTCAGATGCAGGTGCCATTCCAGATTCGGGCGTTGTTTGTTACGGCGAATATGAAGGTGCTCAAGTCCTTGGACTTCGCATGAATTTCTCTAAACGCTGGATTACGCTTGCGCCAATTGCCACCGTTGTTGGTCTAGCCTTTAAACTTTATGACCCAGAAGGCCTATTGGGAGATAAAAACAAAACAGAATACGGTATTACTTGTGCCTTAATTCCTGCAAGTCATGCGGGTGTAAAAATAGGAGCACGCCATTATCCTGGTTCACCATTTATGAATGGAACAGTAGAAGGAGAAGATATTTTTATTCCTATTGACTGGATTATTGGTGGTCAAGAAAATGCCGGAAAAGGCTGGCGAATGCTCATGGAATGTTTAGGTGTAGGCCGTGGTATTTCCCTTCCAGCTCTAGCAACAGCCGCAGGTGAAATGAGTTATTTAACCGTTGGTGCTTTTGCGAAAATTCGCCAGCAATTTAATATTTCTGTCGGTAAATTTGAAGGCGTACAAGAAGCAACCAGTGAAATTGCCAGCGATGCCTATATGCTTGAAGCATTTCGTTATTTAGTGACATGTGGCCTAAACCAAGGTGGAACACCTGCCGTGATGACTGCTATGGCAAAATATTATGCAACTGAAACGATGCGTAAAGTCGTAAATCACGGAATGGATATTGCTGGCGGACGTGCAATTCAACTTGGGCCACGTAATTTCCTTGCCCTTACCTATCAGGCAATTCCAATTGCTATTACAGTAGAAGGCGCAAATATTTTGACCCGTTCATTGATGATTTTTGGTCAAGGTTCAATGCGTTGTCATCCTTATCTATTTGAAGAGTTACAACTCCTTCAATCTGAAGATAAGAATAATTCAGTCAAAAAATTTGATGATTTGTTATTTAAACATTTAGCCTATACCTTTAACCGTGGTGCAAGATCATTTGCTTATGGTTGGACAGGTGGCTCAAGCGATGCGCCTCAGTCAGCAGATCAATTCACTGCAAGTTACTATAAAACGATTAATCGTTTTAGTGCCAACTTCGCACTTGTTTCAGATATGTCACTTGGCCTACTTGCAGGCGACTTAAAACGCAAAGAAATGTTATCAGGCCGCTTGGCAGATATTCACGCGCACCTTTTTATTTCTACTGCGATATTAAAATTTTATGAAGCTGGACAAAAAACTGAAGCTGAACAACTTCACGCTAAATTAGCGCTACAAAAAGCTTTCTTGAATATTCAGGAAGCATTTTGGGGATTATTTGAAAACTTCCCAGCCAAACTTCCAGCAGCATTTGTAAAATGGATTTGTTTCCCTTTTGGTCGTGTTATTTCAAAACCAGATGATGAGTTAAAACAACAAGTCGCTGAACTTATGATGCAAGAGCACCCTTTCAGAGAGCAGCTTAAACATCACGTATTCTATTCAACCAAAGCCGATGATGTGACTGGACGTTTAGAGCATGCTTTCCAAATTCTGCGAACCCTTGAACCGCTTTGGGATAAGTTTAAGAAAGCTGAATCCAAAGGCAAGTTTACGGGTCTTACTTTTGAGGAAAATATTGAACAAGCGATAAAAGAAGGCTTTATTTCTGAAAGTGAAGCTCAACAATTATTGCAATACAACGCAATTCGATTCGATAGCATGCTTACAGATGTGTTTGATAAAGATTTAAATAAAGATCTTCCTTTGTCGAACCCTCATCAAATTTAGTGACTGATGCCTCCACTAATTCACTATTGCAATCATTTTCGATTCGCATTAATTAATAAACAGCCATAAAAGCGTCAATTGACGCTTTTATTTTTAGGAGAAATTAATGTCTAAGCAAGATTACGAAAATGGATTAAAAGTTCGCACAGAAGTGATGGGAGAAGCTTTTGTAAAGCGTGCCCAAGAAAATACCGCACCCTTTACCCAGCCTTTACAAGACTGGATTAATGAACATGCATGGGGATCGACTTGGCAGCGTGAAGGTGTGCTACCTCGTAAATATCGTTCATTAATTACTTTAGCGATGTTAACTGCGCTTAAGTCACCAACCGAACTCAAAGGCCATGTTCGTGGTGCACTTAACAATGGTTGTACAGTTGAAGAGATTCAAGAAACTTTATTGCACAGCCTGCCATATTGCGGCGCCCCTGCTACACAAGAAGCTTTTCGCGCTGCTTTAGAAGTGATTCAAGAATATCAACAACAATAACTTCAATATGAGCCAGCACTCTACTGGCTCTTTTTATCTAATTCAATTTGGATGAATACATCTGAAAATTACGATCATCAATCACAATAGCCTGACGGCAAATCCCCTCTACTTGACGCTGCTTTTCGAAAACTGCCGCTGACATCGGTTCAAAACTATCAAAAAAGCAGATTTCATTTTGATCTATAGAATAAATGAGCGACTGATTTCCAAAACCTTCTAAAGTATCGTAGTACACAATCACCATTTTTCCGTTTTGAATTGCAGCTTGAATATCTTGATAGCTCAGTGCTGGTCCAGTTGGAATTTTTAATACCTTTGCTTCTTTATAGCTCATACGTTCGCTTTGGCTAATGCTAGGATCCTCATCTGAATGAAATGACACCTCAAATCCTAGTTTCTTTAAAGCAACAGCTAAGGCAATAGTATAGGTGCCTCCTTCATCGTGTCGGCAAACATTCATCAGCTCAACCACATCAATTTGTACTCCATGATGCTGAAGCACCATCCAAACTGCAAAAACGCCAAAGTTTGACTCTAGGCTTGCCAACGACTCGGGAATATTTAATGCCATAATTAGAATCTAAAGTGATAATTACGCAGATAATAAACAAAACTGGATTGGCACTAAAAGCTTTTCCAAGTACAATGTTTCGCTAGTCGAGGGATGCTGCGACAATTGATCGGCACTAAAGATCAATTTGCCAGGCTCGACGATCGGTTAAACACTCGTTTTAACCAACAACGGCATCCGCGAACAGAATGATCAATACTATTTTTTCCTAGGAGATCCTGATGAACGCGGTTAATGCTTCATTTACAGATTACAAAGTTGCTGACATCTCTCTTGCTGATTACGGCCGTAAAGAAATCAAACTTGCTGAAGCAGAAATGCCAGCTTTGATCGGCTTACGTAAACGCTATGCGGCTTCTAAACCACTTGCTGGCGCAAAAATCCTTGGTTGTATTCACATGACCATTCAAACAGCTGTTCTTATTGAAACGCTTGTTGAATTAGGTGCTGAAGTACGCTGGACATCATGTAACATTTTCTCTACTCAAGACCACGCTGCTGCTGCAATTGCTGCTCGCGGTATTCCAGTGTTTGCTTGGAAAGGTGAAACTGAAGAAGAATACGTATGGTGTTTAGAGCAACAGATTAATGTAAATGGCCAACCTTGGGATGCCAACATGATCTTGGATGATGGCGGTGATTTAACTGCTCTTGTTCATGAAAAATACCCTGCTCTTTTAGAACGCATTCACGGTATTACTGAAGAAACGACTACAGGTGTTCAACGTCTTATCGAAATGTGGAAAGACGGTTCTTTGAAAGTACCTGCAATTAACGTAAATGACTCAGTTACTAAATCTAAAAATGACAACAAATATGGTTGCCGTCACTCATTAAATGACGCAATCAAACGTGCAACTGACATGCTTTTGTCTGGCCGTCGTGCACTTGTAGTGGGTTATGGTGACGTGGGTAAAGGTTCTGCTCAATCTTTACGTCAAGAAGGCATGATCGTTCGTGTAACTGAAGTTGACCCGATTTGTGCAATGCAAGCATGTATGGACGGCTATGAAGTTGTATCTCCATACAAAAACGGCGTACAAACAGGCAAAAAAGAAGATATTAACCAAGATCTTCTTGGCAACACTGACCTTGTTGTAACCACTACTGGTAACTACCACGTGTGCGATGCAGCAATGTTAGACAGCTTAAAAGCTGGTGCAGTTGTATGTAACATCGGTCACTTCGACACAGAAATTGATACAGCTTATTTACGTGGTTACAAGTGGGTTGAAGTTAAGCCACAAGTTCACCAAGTTTATCGCTCAGAAGATGAAAATAACTACCTTATCCTTCTTTCTGAAGGTCGCCTTGTAAACCTAGGTAATGCAACTGGTCACCCATCACGTGTAATGGATGGCTCTTTTGCTAACCAAGTTTTAGGTCAAATTCACTTATTCCAAGAGAAATTTGCTGATCTTCCTGCAAATGAAAAAGCTGCAAAAATTCGTGTAGAAGTTCTTCCTAAGAAACTTGACGAAGAAGTTGCTGCTGCAATGGTTGCAGGTTTCGGTGGTGTACTTACTCAGTTAACTCAAGAGCAAGCCGATTATTTAGGTGTTGCTGTTGAGGGACCATTCAAGTCTGACGCTTACAAGTACTAAGAACTTAAGGGCAGACGGTGAACCGACTGCCCTTTTTTCTAAAATGTTTCGCTGTTTACAAGGATTTGACATGACTAAACGTACACCTATTTCTTTTGAGTTTTTCCCGCCAAAAACTGATGCTGGTGCTGAAAAACTTCGTATTGTTCACCAAGAATTACAATTTCTGAACCCTGAGTTTTTCTCAATTACTTATGGGGCTGGTGGTTCTACTCGCGAACGTACTCTGGCTGCTATTGATGATTTCAATGGTAAAGGTACACCAGTTGCACCTCACCTTTCTTGTATTGGTGATGATAAAGCTCGTATTGCTGAGTTACTGGATTTATATAAAGCTCAAGGTATTAACCGTATTGTTGCTTTACGCGGTGATTTACCTTCTGGTCAGGTTGGACTTGGGGAACTTCCTTACGCACAGGATTTAGTACGTTTTATTCGTGAGCACTCAGGTGACCATTTTCATATTGAAGTTGCAGCTTATCCAGAAATGCATCCTCAAGCTGAAAATCTTGATTCAGATATTCAACGTTTTATTGAAAAAGTACAAGCTGGTGCCAATGCAGGAATTACTCAATTCTTCTTTAATCCAGATTCGTACTTTTATTTTATAGAGCGTTTAGAGCAAGCTGGAATTAACATTCCGGTGGCTCCAGGAATCATGCCAATTACCAATGCAAGCAACTTAATTCGCTTTGCAGACGGTACGGGTGCTGAAATTCCTCGCTGGATCCGTAAGCAATTACAAGCCTATGGTGATGACAGTGAAAGTATCAAAGCTTTCGGTCATGAAGTTGTTGTTAAGTTGTGTGAACGCCTTATTGCAGGTGGTGCGCCAAGCTTACACTTCTATTCAATGAATCAAATCGAACCAACTCGTCAACTTGTTATTGATCTTGGTTTAAATTAATTTTGTAAGGCGTACCCAATGAACCGTTTTTTTATCGAAACTGAACTTACAGTTGGCTCAACAATTCAACTGACAGAATCAGTATTCCATCATTGGGTGCGTGTTTTACGTGCACAACTACAAGAACAAGCGACTCTATTTAATGGACAAGGTGGTGAATATCTCGCGACTTTGACCGAAATTAATAAAAAAAATGCGTTTGTCACAATTGAGAATTTTAACCCTGCAAACCGTGATGCCCCTTTTAAAGCTGTTTTAGGTCAAGTCATGAGTAAAGGCGATCGAATGGATTATGCCATTCAGAAAGCCACTGAATTAGGTGTAAGTCAGATTCAATTGCTAACAAGTGAGCGTTGTGAAATGCGCTTAAAATACGATAGAGATCAAAAAAAATTAGATCACTGGCAAGCTGTTGCAATTGCAGCATGTGAACAATGTGGCCTCAATTTGGTTCCAGAAGTATTAGCGCCTATTTCTCTTCATGAATGGTTAAGTTCTTCTCAGCTTCCTCAATCTAAATTTGTTTTAGCACCAGAAAAGGAACAAAAAGATGTATTGGCGGGCATACAGCCTGAACTTGCTTTATTGATTGGCCCAGAAGGTGGGCTAAGTGAAAATGAAATTACCCAAGCCAATCAAGCTGGATTTATGAACTGGTGCATTGGCGACCGAGTTTTGCGTACAGAAACTGCCCCTGTTGTTGCCTTGTCTATTTTAAATTATCGATTTTTATCCACCTAAGTTCTCTGCACATTGATTAAATCATTATTTAAAGTTAACTTACTTTTATTGTATGAATAAAATTTCAAATTCTTTTTCACTGATAAATCAGATTCTTTCTGTATATATGTAAAAAAATAGGATAGAAAAATCTTATGTCTGGGCTTCAGGAAGAATATCTACAGCATCAAACAAAAATTGAACAGCTGAAACTTTCAACTCAATATATCCGCTGGTATTTAATTAGCCTGATATTACTGTGCCTCATTTCATATGGTATTTTTTCTTACTATTTTTCATCTACAATAACAATATTTAGCTGGTCTATTGGCCTTACCGTCGTCGCTCTTGTCTGCTTATTATTTATTCCAAATATTTTAACTCACTATCGCACGATTGATTTTACAAAAAAAGCTGATCGTGCCTTACAAAGTATTTGTTTATTCTCAGGAATTTTAATTGGAATAAATGTCACAATTATTCATTTTTATCTACCTACTGAATTAATTGCACTACCAGATGCTCATATTTTAATTGCTTTATTTATTACTTCGGCTCATATCATTGGCCTTACTTTTTTAACACAGCAACCCCGATATTTTTATCTCTTATTTATTCCTAGTACCCTCCCTCTATTAATTGCTCAATTCACACATAATCCAATAACTCAGCTACCTTTTTATTTCTCCTATAACCTCACCTTTGTGGCAACTGTGCTTTGTGCATATGCAACTCAACGCAATTACCAAAAGATCTCTCAATTATTATTAAAAAATAAACAGCTTGTTCAAATTTCAGACCAGCATACCCAATGGGCTGAAGAATTATGTGTACAACTCCAACAAGAAGTGAATAAGTCCAAAGATATTGAAGCCCAGCTTCAATTTAATAATCATTTACTTGAGCAAAAAGTACGTGAACGTACCTATGACCTCACAAAAATGAATGAGCAACTCGAAAGCCATCACTATAATTTAGCTTTTGCACATGAAACTGCGGGTATTCGGCCTTGGGATTGGGATATTGAAAGTCAAAGATTGGAAATTACATTTTTCGATCAACAAAAACAAACTCAAACCGCCATTATTCATCTCAACACGATATTAGAGCGTATACACCCAAGCGATAAAAAACTTTTTGATGAACGTTTAAAACAACATTTGGAAGGCGTTACAGATCATTTTAATATCACCTTTCGAATTTTACGTCGAGATGGTTCTTGGAGATGGATTCATGATGTAGGCCGTGTCATCACCAGAGATCCAAAGACACAAAAAGCGCTTCGTATGGTGGGAATGACCCGCGATATACATCAAGAGAAGAAGGATCAAGAACATCTAAGGCTATCTGCAATTGTGCTCGAGCAAGCTGCGGAAGGAATATTTATTTTAGATGAGCACCTAAACTATATTGATGTAAATCCCTACTATGAAAAATTAACCGGATTTTCCAAGTCAGAGCTTCTGAGTAAAGAACTATTTAGCATTACAATTAATCAAAAAGAATTACAACAACAGTTTCATACATCAATAACCCAACAGCTCTTGGAGACAGGAGAATATATGGGTCAGTTTGACGAAAAGTTCAGTTCTGGTAAAAGCGTATATTTATGGTTGCATATCAATGTGGTCAAAGATGAATTCAATCAAATTACCAATTATATTGGATTTGCACGTGACCTCACTGAGCAAAAGCGCCAAGAGCAACATCTATCTTACTTAAAAAACTACGATAGCCTCACCCACCTGCCTAATCGTCTTTACTACTACAATCAATTACATCAATATCTCGTAAACCCTTCATATAACATTAAAAATTTAGCATTAATACGGGTAAATATTGACCGCTTCCGAGCTTTCAATGAGTTTTTAAATAATGATAGTGGTGATGAATTACTTAAACAGTTCGCACAAAGATTACGCTTAATCAATATCAATGCGATTTTAGTCGCCTATTTAAATAGTGATGATTTCGCAATCATTTATGAGATTTCGCCAATTCATCCAAATGTTGAGCAATATTGCCAAAACATTTTACAAGCACTCAATGCGCCTTTTTACATTGATAATCACGAATATTTTATTACCGCATCTATCGGTGTTGCATGTTTTCCTGAACATGGCAGACAAATTGATCATCTCAACAATCATGCAGAGCAAGCTCTTTCCGAGGCAAAACGTTTAGGTGGTAATACAATTTGCTATTACTGCAA
Organism: Acinetobacter sp. AOR43_HL; assembly: GCF_027854635.1. NCBI lineage: Bacteria > Pseudomonadati > Pseudomonadota > Gammaproteobacteria > Moraxellales > Moraxellaceae > Acinetobacter > Acinetobacter sp. AOR43_HL. The sequence goes on along the minus strand of NZ_JAKTHX010000002.1, from coordinate 293,372 downwards.
TAAAACAAATCACTCATATAAAACTGCCGATTTAGAGCAAGAATTACGTAAAGCTATTCAAAATGATGAATTTGTCATTTATTACCAGCCCAAAATTAATCTACACGATCAATCAATTATTGGCTTTGAAGCACTCATTCGTTGGCAGCATCCTGAAAAAGGATTAATCCTGCCAAATATGTTTATACCTTTTGCTGAGCGTAGTAGCCTGATCTCAGATATTGGGAAAGTTGTTTTAGATAAAGTTGGAAAGCAACTCCAAGAGTGGAAAAATGCTGGTTATATCAATATTCAAGTCTCTGTAAATATTGTCGCTCAACAAATACATCGAGGCTTATTACTCAACGACTTAGATGAGGTTTTGCAAAAATATAATATTCAAGGTTCAGATCTCGAACTTGAAATTACAGAGTCCGCTCTTTTAGACAATACTGCCAATGTAAAAACACTATTACACTCGATAAAACAACGAGATATCTCAATTGCTTTAGATGACTTTGGTACGGGTTATTCCTCTTTAGCCTATTTGACAGAGTACCCAATTGACGTATTAAAAATTGATCGTGCTTTCATTTCGAAAATTGGTGATCACAAACAAGAAGCAATTGTAAATGCAATGATCGCGATGGGTAAAAGTATGGGACTTAAACTGGTTGCTGAAGGTGTAGAAACAAAAGAACAAGTCACCTATCTACAAAAACAGCAATGTGATTTTTTACAAGGCTATTTCTTTAGTCGCCCTATTCCTGCCGAGCAGATTATTCCTTATCTACAAACAAATCAGCATATTTATTAATTGTTCCAATCATCTATTTTACCTATGCTGCTTTTTCCAAAAATGAGCGTTTTTGACTGTGAGAAATAAAGAAGTAGTGTTATATTCTTTAGCATTTAGCTCACCACGGGGCTATTGGCAATTCGTCTACTATTCTCTTAATTGGTAAAAATTAAAGCGTAGTTAAAGAAGTGAGTTGCCTCTCCCTAAATGAGCAATTTGACTAGTTTGCTTTTTTGTATCAAATAGAGACTCAGATGGACGATCAATCTTTAAAACAGGCCGCTTTAAATTACCATGAATATCCAAACCCAGGGAAAATCAGCGTCACCCCAAGTAAGCAACTTGTCAACCAACGAGATTTGGCTCTAGCCTACTCACCAGGAGTTGCTGCGCCATGTTTAGAGATTGAACGTGATCCATCTGCTGCTGCTAAATACACAGCTCGCGGAAACTTGGTTGCCGTAGTCAGTAACGGTACAGCTGTTCTTGGTTTAGGTAATATTGGACCATTAGCGTCTAAACCTGTAATGGAAGGTAAAGGCGTACTCTTCAAGAAGTTTGCTGGTGTTGACGTATTTGACATCGAAATTGCAGAAAACGATCCAGATAAAATTGTAGATATTGTTGCCTCTCTTGAGCCAACTTTCGGTGGTATCAACCTCGAAGATATTAAAGCGCCAGAATGTTTCTATATCGAAAAGAAACTTCGTGAACGCATGAAAATTCCTGTATTCCATGACGATCAACATGGTACAAGTATCATTGTAGGTTCAGCTTTGCTCAATGCATTGCAACTTGTAAATAAGAAAATTGATGAAATCAAAATTGTAGCTTCAGGTGCAGGCGCTGCTGCCCTTTCTTGTTTAGATTTACTTTGTGCTTTAGGCGTAAATAAAGAAAATATTATTGTTGCCGATTCTCGCGGTCTACTCACTACTTCACGTGAAGGCTTGGATGAATCGAAAAAACGTTATGTTCAAGACATTAAAGCAACTCAGTTACATGAAGTAATGGCTGGTGCTGATATGTTCTTGGGTCTTTCTGCTGCTGGTATTCTCACCAAAGAAATGGTGAAACAGATGGCTGAGAACCCTATTATTTTTGCTTTGGCAAACCCAGATCCAGAAATTTTACCTGAACATGCACATGAAGTACGTCCTGATGTAATCATGGCAACTGGTCGTTCTGACTATCCAAACCAAGTAAACAACGCATTATGTTTCCCTTACATTTTCCGTGGTGCGCTTGACGTTGGTGCAACAACGATTAATGAAGACATGAAAATTGCATGTGTACATGCAATTGCACGTATGGCACACGTAGAAGCAGATGCAGCAACTTATGGCGAAAAATCTGCTTCATTTGGCCGTGACTACTTAATTCCACGTCCACTTGACCAACGCTTAATTTTAGAAATTGCCCCTGCTGTTGCTAAAGCTGCAATGGATTCAGGTGTTGCAACTCGTCCGATCGAAGATTTCTCTGCATACCGTCAAAAATTATCTGAGTTCGTTTATAACTCTGCATTCTTGATGAAACCGATTTTTGCTCAAGCAAAAACTGATCCTAAACGCATCGCATATGCTGAAGGTGAAGATGAGCGCGTATTACGTGCAGTGCAAATCGCAGTTGATGAAGATTTAGCTAAACCAATTTTAGTAGGTCGTACTGCTGTAATTGAAGCTAATATCAAAAAATTAGGCTTACGTTTACAACATGGCGTAAACATTGAGATTGTAGATCAAGAACAAAACCCGATGTATGAAGAGTTTTGGAAAGACTACTATCAAACAATGCAACGCAAAGGCATTACTGTTGAATATGCTCAACGTGAAGCTCGTCGCCGTTCAACTTTAATTGCATCTTTACTGGTTAAATTTGGTAAAGCAGACGGTATGTTATGTGGTACTTACAGTAGCTATAACATTCACCTTGATTTTGTACGCAATGTCATCGGTCTAAAAGAAGGTATGAATAACTTCTTCACGCTAAATGCATTAATGCTTGAAGATCGTAACTTGTTTATTGCTGATACATACGTAAATACAAACCCGACTGCTGAACAACTTGCTGAAATGACTATTTTAGCAGCTGAAGAAGTACGTCGTTTTGGTATTACTCCACGTGTAGCCCTACTTTCTCATTCAAGTTTTGGTAGTGACCAGACTGATTCAAGTGCTCAAAAAATGCGTGAAGTTTATCGTATTTTATCTGAGCAAGCTCCTGAGCTTGAAGTTGAAGGTGAAATGCACGGTGATGCAGCATTAGACGAAAACATTCGTCAATTTGCATTCCCTGGCTCACGTTTCAAAGGTTCTGCAAACTTGCTCATTATGCCAAACCTAGATGCAGCAAATATTTCATTTAACTTGTTGAAAGCGACTTCTGGTAACAACGTTACTATTGGTCCAATTTTACTTGGTGCAGCAAAACCTGTTCATATTTTAACACCGACAGCAACAACTCGTCGTCTTATCAATATGACTGCTTTAACTGTTGCTGAAATCCAACAACAAGAAAAGTAATTTAGAAACTGCTTTTTACGAAAAGCATCTCTAATGACTTGAGAAAACCTCTATTCTGTAGCATGATTGCTTGAAGAATAGAGGTTTTTTCATGCAAGTGTATTTAGTAGGCGGTGCCGTCCGTGATTTTTTACTTGGGCATCCCTATCAAGAAAAAGATTATGTTGTTGTCGGTGCAACGCCGGAACACATGCTCGCCCAAGGTTTTCAACCTGTAGGCAAAGATTTTCCTGTGTTTCTTCATCCCGAAACGAAAGAAGAATATGCACTTGCACGTACTGAAAGAAAATCTGGTAAAGGCTACCACGGCTTTCAATTTTTTACCGATACCACAGTAAGTTTAGAAGAAGATTTAATTCGCCGTGATTTAACCATCAATGCCATAGCAATGGATCAGGATGGCAAATTATACGACCCATATGGCGGTCAAACAGATTTAGAAAATAAAACTTTGCGTCATGTTTCAGAAGCTTTTGCTGAAGATCCTTTACGTGTTTTACGTGTTGCACGCTTTGCGGCTCGCTATTCTTCGTATGGTTTTCAGATTGCGCCAGAGACAATGCAGCTTATGCAAACCATGGCCGAATCAGGTGAGCTTGATGCCTTAACACCAGAACGTGTATGGAAAGAGACTTCTCGCGCACTTTTAGAAGATCATGCAGATGTTTATTTTCAGACATTGCGTGACTGTGGGGCGTTGAAACATCTTTTCCCTGAAATTGACGCATTATTTGGTGTACCACAGCGCCCTGAATATCATCCAGAAGTGGACTGCGGCATACATACCTTAATGTCCTTACAGCAAGCTTGTAAGTCAAACTATTCGCTTGATGTTAGATTTGCTGTTTTAGTACATGATTTGGGTAAAGCATTGACTCCAGCTAACGAACTTCCTCGCCATATCATGCATGAAGAACGTGGAGTAAAACCTGTTACCGAATTATGTGAACGTTTAAAAGTTCCCACTCAAACTCGACAGTTGGCATTATCAGTGTGTAAAGAACATCTAAAATGTCATCAGATTATGTCGTTAAAACCAGGAACAGTATGGCGCCTATTACAGCGCCTAGATGTATTACGCCGTCCTGAGAGAGTTGAAGCTTTTGTACAAGCATGTGAATGTGATGCTAAAGGAAGACTCGGTTTAGAAGATCGTCCCTATCCCCAAGCTCAGTACATGTTGGATGCGATGCAAATCGTTCGCTCTATTAAAGTTCAGGATTTACCTGAAAACATTAAAGGTGCTGAGATTGGTGAAATACTCATTCAGTACCGTATTGATGCTTTAACTGAGTTCAAACATCAGCATCAAGCACTATCTCATACTTAATTAACACCAAGAAAAAAGCCTCATTACGAGGCTTTTTTATCTTTACTGTTTAGGCAGCGGTATAAATTGTGATTGAGTATTTTGGTTTTTTCTTTCCCCTACTGTCACCACAAAGTTTTGTTGCTTCCCATCTCGCTCGACCATTACATTAATTTCGCTGTTAGGCGCTTGTAATGCAACATAATTAATCAAATGAGATGCTGAAGTGATTTGTTGATTATTCACCTGAATAATTTTATCACCAATCTTAATACCTGCTGATGCAGCTGGACCATTTTTCAAGACATCTGCAACCACAACACCAATTTGCTGTTTAGGTGCTAATACGTCTTCTTGTGTAGGTGGTACTAAACTAATACCTAACCATCCACGGACTACACGGCCATCTTTCAAAATCGAGTTTAAAACTTGTTGGCAAACTTTAGCAGGAATTGCAAAACCAATTCCTAAAGAACCACCTGACTGAGAGAAAATAGCAGTATTTACCCCGATTAAATTCCCAGCCACATCAATTAATGCTCCACCAGAGTTACCTGGATTAATTGCGGCATCTGTTTGAATAAAGTCTTCATAGGTATTAATGCCTAAATCAGAGCGTTCAGTCGCAGAAATAATACCTTGAGTTACCGTTTGACCTACGCCAAATGGGTTACCAATAGCCAAGACCACGTCACCCACTTCATTACCACTCAACTTAAATGGCAATACAGGTAATTTATCTAAATCGATTTTAATTACGGCTAAATCAGTATCAGGGTCTGTTCCAACAATCGTTGCTTCTGCACGACGGCCGTCATGTAATGCAACTACAATCTGATCAGCTTGAGCAATTACATGATTATTGGTCAGAATATAACCATCAGCTCGTACAATAACCCCAGAGCCTAAGCTATTTTCATTTTGCTGTTGTTGTTCAGGAACCTGATTTCCAAAAAATTCGCGGAATACTGGATCACTTAATAAAGGATGATTTTGTTTAACTTTCTGGGTCGTAAAAATATTAACAACTGCTGGCGCTGCAACTTTTACTGCAGCGCTATAAGATACCACCCCGCCCGCTCGCGAAGTATCAACGAGTGGTTCAACTTTCTCAGCAGGCATTTGCACCCCATCAACTGCAACAGTTGGTTTCGGCTGATGGTATTTTTGCCATGCAATAAAACTGGCAATTACAATAATAAGTAACACCCAAGGTAACCATGTAAAGGTGCGGCGCACGTTCATATCCTCTACGCAAAGAAGTTTTTAATTAAATTAATATATTGAACAAAAAGAGTTTTCAGTTAAGCATTTTAAATTAAATATGTCGATATACATAAAAAAGTCAAAAAAGATTTGTCTAGCTTTAGTTACACAACAAAATATGTTTCTATAGCTTTAGCAATTATTTACTACTCAATTCAGGAAATATCATGGCAAATTTGCATGAAATTATTCAGTGGTGCGACCAAACCTTAAAAGCGGCAGAATTTAAAGATTACGCACCAAATGGCCTGCAAATTGAAGGTTCAACTGAAGTAAAACGTATCGTTTGTGCGGTTACTGCTTCCGAAGATGCGATTGATGCAGCAATTGCTCAAAATGCAGATTTATTACTCGTACATCATGGTTATTTTTGGAAGGGTGAACCGTATCCAATTACTGGAATGCGAGGCAACCGCATTAAAAAACTCATTCAAAATAATATTTCATTAGTCGCTTATCATCTACCTTTAGATGCACACCCAACTTTGGGCAACAATGTAGCGATTGCAGAAAAACTAAACTTGAAGAATTTAGAACCACTCGATTTAACCGAGAAACATCCGATTGGTAATATTGGTTATTTAGAGCAAGCAGTTTCTGTAGATGAGTTTAAAGCACAGCTTCAAAACAGTTTTGATTTTAAAGTGATTCATTTGCCAGCAGAAAAGCAAAGCATTCAAAAAGTAGGCTTCTGTACAGGCGGCGCTCAAGATTTTATTGCTAAAGCTGCTTTGCAAAATTGTGATGCTTATATTTCAGGTGAAGTCAGTGAACGAACTTTTTATGAAGCAAAAGAATTAGGGGTTCACTATTTCGCCTGTGGTCACCATGCTACTGAGCGTTATGGAGTTCAGCGTTTGGCACAAGCGATCTCAAAACAGTTTTCAATTGAAGCTGAATATTTTGAATTGAATAATCCGATTTAATTAAGTCTTTTTTTCAATCTGTGTTATGCGTATTAATTAGATCTTTATTGTGTATAGTTCTTTAAAACGATGCCCTATTGTTACCAGAATCATTTACAATAGAGCCACTTAATTGTATAACCCAGCAAATGCAAGGAATAGGAACATGACAACCATTACTTTACCTGCACTTCCATATGGCTATGATGATTTAGCGCCACATATTAGTAAAGAAACTTTAGAATACCATCACGATAAACACCACAATACCTATGTTGTTAACTTAAACAACTTAATCAAAGGAACTGACCTTGAAGGTAAAACTTTAGAAGAAATCATTAAAGCGACTGCTGGTGATGCATCTAAAGCTGGTATTTTCAACAATGCTGCTCAAGTTTGGAACCATACATTCTACTGGAATTCTATGAAGCCAAATGGTGGTGGTAAGCCTACTGGCGCAATCGCTGCTAAAATTGACGAAGCTTTTGGTAGCTACGAAAAATTTGCAGAAGAATTTACTGCTGCTGCAACAACTCAATTCGGTTCAGGTTGGGCTTGGTTAGTTGCTGATGAAGTAAACGGTAAACTTTCTATTACTAAAACTTCTAATGCAGACACTCCACTTGCACATGGTCAAATTGCTGTATTAACAATTGACGTATGGGAACACGCTTACTACATCGATTTCCGTAACTTACGTCCTAAATACATCGCAACTTTCTTAGAAAGCCTTGTGAACTGGGACTATGCAAATGCAAAACTTGCAGGTCAACCAGCAGGTGTAGAGAAATAATTTTATTTCTTTATGAAAAACCACCCTATTTTGGGTGGTTTTTTTATTTTTAATACAACAAAAGCATATTAATCAAGCAAACGATTCATTTTCTTTAATATTCTTATTGACGGTTTTAGATTTCATCCATAAAATGCGCATCAGATTCTCCAATAGCTCAGTCGGTAGAGCGACGGACTGTTAATCCGCAGGTCCCTGGTTCGAGCCCAGGTTGGAGAGCCATCTACTAATCTCCCATAGCTCAGTCGGTAGAGCGACGGACTGTTAATCCGCAGGTCCCTGGTTCGAGCCCAGGTGGGAGAGCCAAGATTCTAAAAGCCCGCATTTATTGCGGGTTTTTTCTTTTTTATCATTTAATACCTTTATTATTCTTAATAAAATCAACGTTTCGAGTATTTTTAAACCAAATGATTAGATATTCTCTCTAATTCTGCCATTAAGGCTTGACCCAGCCCCCTTTCCTGCCTAAAATCCTTTTCCAGATTCTCCCATAGCTCAGTCGGTAGAGCGACGGACTGTTAATCCGCAGGTCCCTGGTTCGAGCCCAGGTGGGAGAGCCAAGATTCTTAAAAACCCACTCATCATGAGTGGGTTTTTATTTGTATGATGCTTTCCCATGTTCGAATCGAGTCACTTATTTTTTATTGTTTTAGGTTGCGTAAGCACCTGTATTTTTCTTCTCGTTTGTTTACGTCCTTATTTATTTCCAAAACAAAAATTCTTTGCTCGTCCTGTCATTACAAACTTTGAAACTCAAATGTTTATACGTTTAAAACAAAGTTTCCCAAATTATCATGTATTAGCACAAGTGGCTTTTAGTGCTTTAATTACCAGTAATGACTATAAAATTCGTAGTCAGTTCAATCGTAAAGTTACTGACTTTGTCGTGCTAAATGACAAGATGGAAGTGATTGCTATTATTGAGCTAGATGACCCTACCCATCTTGAAAAAGTAGAAGAAGACCGTATTCGTGATCAAATGCTCACTGAAGCAGGCTACCTTGTAAAACGCTACACCAATATTCCAACTGTACGCCAATTACAAAAGGATATTCATTAACAAGCTATTTCGTTTCAGAATTTGCAGCTTCTTTCTCAGCTATTCTTTTTGCCATTTCTAAACGCTGCTGTTCATATTGCTTTTTATTCTTAGCATCACTTTTTGCAGCCAAGAAAAGTATTCCAATAATCAGAAAAGGAATAAGTAAACCCAATCCCATTAATAACCAAGGAACAGATTTTTTTTCAATAGGTTGCTGGCTCATAAGTTCTTCAAACTCAAATAGTATCGATTTCAGAATGCGTAACAATATAACAAAAAAAGGGCCTTCTTTAAGACCCTTTTAATTTGAATATTTTAAATATAAAAAATTATTGTGCTATTCCAGTACATTCAACATTCTTACTAGCATCTATTACTGATGGATCAAGCACTATATTTGTTTTAGCTGGCATCTTAGATTGAACAAATTGATAAATTTCAGCATTTCTACATACAATCGCCTGAGTATGGGCAGCTCCAACAACAGGTACAAATGTCACATCAGTTCCCATTTTTTTAAGTCCCTCTTGTAAGGCATTAGTAACAGGATATGGTACAGCCATATCCGCAGTACCTTGAACAATCATGACTGGTGAATTAATTTTTTTTGTAGCAGGTTGATTATCTACCAAGAATTTTTGCACCGTTGGATTCTCCTGGAAATTACCAGCTAGGCCTGGATAATCTAGAACTGTTTTACCAGTATTAGTCGCAAGAAAATCTCGAATATCATCTGCAAATTTATTATGCAAATCAGTTAAACAGACTCCATTTTCACCCGTAGTGCCTTCTGCAAACTCAGCTATACTTTGAGAACGTTGTTGAAAGATTTCACGATAATTAAATTTAGGTTCATAAGCAGTAATACCCACTGTGGTATATGCAGCATATGCAAGTAGCTCAGCATATACTTCTACAGCCGTACCAACAGGTGCGGTACCAGCCTGCTCTTTTTGAAGAATGTCTCTAATTGCTTGCGGAGCAACTACAGAAATAATATAGCCAAGACTAGAGGCTGGTGCTGTTGCAACCGCTCCTTTGTAGTTACTGTCGTTATTAGCAAATTCAGCTGTTCCTAATGAAGCATGGCCTCCTTGAGATTGTCCAATCGACATCCATGAACTATTCAATTGACTACCGTAATGATCTTTAGCAGCTTTAACTGCTGCAATTGCAGATTTAGCCTCACTTCCCAAATTAAGGTATGGATGCATCCCTCTAGTACCTAAACCTTCATAGTCAGGTGCCACAATCACATATCCAGCAGCTAATAAAGTATCAGCTAAAATTTTGAAGCGTGGATTAATCGTATTATTACTTGGTGCACAACTATCCCCTACTCCTACAGTGCCGTGCTCCCATACCACTACGCGATAACCATCCTTTGGTTGAGCAACTTTCGGGAACATGACTAAAGCGGTTGCTTCAGCTGTTTTCCCTTGTACATTCACCATGTTATAAGTCATTACTTTTATAGATGAAGCGCCACTTAAGGTATCCTTAGAATAGGATTTTTCAGAAACATAAGTTTTATCAGGATTTACACCAATATAGTCATCATCATCGTCATTACACGCTGTAAGAAATAGTGCTGAAGTTGATAATGTTATAGCTAAAGCAATTTTTGACCGTTTCATAGAATATCCTTTTTATGTGTTATTTATTCCGCATATTTTTATGCACAAATATTAAGACATAAAAAAAGTGCTCTGCATAGAACACTTTTCAACCTCACGGTCATTTTTACTATATGAAATTTAAAAATATTCCTAGAAAAATGATTAATCCCACCCAACGATTGTGACGAAATGCCCAAAAACAAACTTGAGGGTTGCGGTCTTTGGTTTTAACTGTTTGATATACAAAATCAAAGGCCACTACAACTAAAGCAATAATTGCCCAGGGGAATAAAATATTTTCTAAATATAGTGCAGTACCAATCAAAACAAGACTAGTTGCTTGTAAAAGAGCAATAATCTGGATGTCATATCGGCCAAAAAGAATAGCTGTAGATTTCACGCCAATCTTTAAATCATATTCACGATCTGTAATTGCATATTGAGTGTCAAAAGCCACTGTCCATGCCAAATTACCAAAATAAATTAGCCAACACGTTATATCTAAAGGCTTACCCATTGCAGTAAATGACATTGGAATCCCCCAAGAAAATGCCATACCTAACACTACTTGCGGTAAATGGGTATAACGTTTCATAAAAGGATATATAAATGCTAACGCCAAGCCCCCTAATGCACAGTAGAACGTCGCGATAGGTAAAAAGAACAGCGTACAAGCACTGGCAAATACTAATGCTAAAAATACATATACCGCTTCTCTTGGACTAATTACCCCTGTTGCCAAAGGGCGCGTTTTTGTACGCTCTACATGTCCATCTACTTTACGATCAGCAAAATCATTAATCGCACAGCCAGCGGCACGCATAAAAATTGTACCAAATACCATCGCCAAAAGAATATGTAGAGGTGGCATTCCCTCTGCTGCAATCCAAAGTGCCCACATGGTTGGCCAAAACACCAGTTCTGTTCCAACAGGCTTATCAAATCGACATAGATAATAATAAGCTTCTAAACGCTGACGCCATGTTGTGCCTGTTGCAGTCGTCATAGTAATTCCTTGTCGTGCTGCTGATTTAAAAAAGCTTCAAAAGCCGGTAAGAATGTTTCTTGGACGATAAATTTACATCCATGCCAAGTATAGCAACTTTGTCGCGTCCAGCCTTCTGGCAAACGAATGACACGACGGTCACAAAGCGGAGTTGTTCTTTGAAATAGAAAAAAGCCAATCGGTTTAGAACCGATGTGCTGAAATATACGCGCTCTTTTTTGTAAGCTTTGAATTGGAAAAATACTTTTTGCTTTCACCCACGGCTCTGCTTCACAACCATATAAATAGGTTTCCCTTACCCATGAAGTATGAGCATGAGGCATGTTCATCCATTGACTATCTGCCAAAGTTAAACGCTGAAAGTGCTCTTTAAAGGGCTTCACACTGAACTGGCCACCACCAAGCTCAGTGAGTTGTTGAGTCAGAGAACCAGAAGCATACAACCATGTTTTCAACTCAGGATTTAAAGTCTTTTCCTGTTTAAGTACTGGTTGTCGTTTACGCATAATCTGCTCACATGAAAACTCGCACCTAGTTTACTCCAATTTTTTGATAAAAAACGTAGAGAATTCAATCAACATTCCAAGCAATAAAAAAGCCTGCATATGCAGGCTTTTTTACGAAATACGTATTACAAGCTGTAGTACATATCAAATTCAACTGGGTGAGTAGTCGTGTTAAGACGACGTACATCTTCAGTTTTAAGTTCGATGTATGCATCAAGCATTTCTTTAGTGAACACTCCGCCTTTCAACAAGAATTCGTGATCAGCTTGAAGTGCTTCAAGAGCCATATCTAAGCTATGAGCAACTGTTGGGATTTTTGCTTCTTCTTCTGGAGGAAGATCATACAAGTTCTTATCAGCAGCTTCGCCCGGATGGATCTTGTTTTGGATACCGTCGATACCAGCCATTAACAATGCAGCGAAACCTAAGTACGGGTTCATCATTGGGTCTGGGAAACGAGCTTCGATACGCTTACCTTTAGGGCTAGAAACGTATGGAATACGGATAGAAGCAGAACGGTTACGCGCTGAGTAAGCAAGCATAATTGGTGCTTCGAAGTGAGGAACCAAACGCTTGTATGAGTTTGTAGATGGGTTTGTGATTGCATTCAATGCACGAGCGTGCTTGATGATACCACCGATGAAGTACAACGCCATTTCTGAAAGGCCTGCATATTCATCACCAGCAAACAAGTTCTTGCCATCTTTAGAGATAGACATGTGAACGTGCATACCAGAACCGTTATCACCTACCATTGGTTTAGGCATAAACGTAGCTGTTTTTGCATATTGATGTGCAACGTTCCAAACAGCATATTTGAACTGTTGAACTTCATCAGCTTTACGTACAAGTGTATTGAAGCTCACACCAATTTCTAACTGGCAAGAAGCAACTTCGTGGTGATGTACTTCTACACGACCTGGGCCCATAATGTCTTCGATTTTTGCACACATTTCTGCACGCATATCTTGTGAAGAATCAACTGGAGGAACTGGGAAGTAACCGCCTTTAACACGTGGACGGTGGCCAGAGTTACCAGACTCGTAGTCTTTACCAGTAGACCAAGCAGCTTCTTCAGCGATTAATGTATGACGAGCGCCAGACATATCGATGTCCCACTTCACTTCGTCAAATACAAAGAATTCTGGTTCTGGACCAAAGAATGCAGTATCACCGATACCTGTAGATTTTAAGTATTCTTCTGCACGGCGAGCAATCGAACGTGGGTCACGCTCATAACCTTGACCAGTTGAAGGTTCAATAACGTCACAAGTCACAACTACAGTTGGTTCAGCAAAGAACGGGTCGATAAAACCAGTTTCCGCATCTGGACGTAAAATCATGTCAGATGCTTCAATGCCTTTCCAACCAGCGATTGAAGAACCATCAAACATTTTACCGTCTTCAAAAGTATCTTCATCAATAGAATCAGCTGGGTAAGTTACGTGCTGCTCTTTACCCTTAGTATCAGTAAAGCGAAAATCGACCCATTTTGCGCCACTTTCTTGTATGAGTTGAAGGACCTTGTTCGCCATGCTCATTTTGCTCCAATGAAATTTTGTTGCACTTGTTAAGTGCGTGTTAGTTGCTGGTATTTATATAGCAATTCTCATACCAACTTTATAAGACTTACCTAAAACATTGAATTACTTATAACTATCCATGATTTAGGCCCCTTGTCTTGAACCCATTATACTGTTTGCATAGTTAAATGCACCATATTCAGACATTTTCAAATTATGGCATACAAGAATAGCTCGTAATCGCCCTAATTTAGTGCAAAATTGTTGCGCTAATATGAATCACCGCATCAATATCTAACAGTAATTTGTGATCATAATACTTTCTTATATAGAAATCTGACTTTCTTACTGTAATGCTTAAAAATAATAATCTATTCCCGATAGAACTATTAATCTCTAAATTAGACGATGGTATCTACAATATGCCCTTGCCAAAAAAGTTTGAACATAAATACGATTTCTAAGTAACTCTACACAATTTTTTTAAATAATATCAATTACCACTCTTCACTGCCCATCCATAGAAAGGTTGAGGTTTTAAAGTGTTAATTTAATTTTTCTTATCGTAGTTTTACGCTAGGGCTGGTCTGATCAGCTTTGGTGCACCAAGAGGAATCTTTTCGGCTGATAATTTCAACTTTCTAATTTTTTTACCATTTGTTATATACCTTTTTTATACATGACCAACTTGCTTTTTCATTTTAAAAAATCTAAAAAATAAAACATAACTTTTTTTTATAATTAAACAAACTAAAAGTTTTGTTTTATCTAAACTACAAATATGTTCAAAGGATTTGAAATGAAGCATGAACTCGAACAATATGACAGAGCTTTTTTCGGCCATCCAAAACCATTAAAAACTTTATTTTTTACAGAGCTTTGGGAAAGATTTTCTTATTATGGTATTCGGCCTTTACTCGTTCTTTATATGATTGCAATGGTTAATGACGGTGGTTTAGGCCTTGACCGTCCAACTGCAGCCGCAATTGTTGGATTATTTGCTGGATCTATGTATTTAATGACCGTTTTTGGTGGTTGGATTGCCGATAACTGGTTAGGTCAGGCACGATCGGTCTGGTATGGTTCTATTATTATTGCACTAGGTCATTTATCTATTGCTCTCACTACCATTTTTGATCAATTCTTTTTTTATTTCGGTTTAGTACTGATTGTTTTAGGTACCGGATTATTTAAAACCTGTATTTCAGTGATTGTCGGAACATTATATAAAGCTCAGGATAGTAGACGAGATGCAGGTTTCTCCATTTTTTATATGGGAATTAATTTAGGTTCTTTTATTGCTCCTCTTCTAACAGGCTTATTAGCACGTGATCATAACTGGCACTTAGGTTTTGGAATCGGTGGCCTTGGGATGTTAGTTGCATTACTTATTTTTCGTGTATTGGCTGTTCCTCAGCTACAAACTTTTAATGAGTTGCGTCAAGAAAATGACAATTGGAATAAACCTGTCATACAAAACAAAAATGCACCAAAAATTGCTTTCTCCTTCTTACTATCTGTTGCAGTCGTTATTGTTCTTACCTTATTTGGTGTCATTCATATCAATCCGGTCGAGGTAGCAACTTATTTAACAGTTGGGATTGGTATTGGGATTATTGCTTATTTTGCATATTTACTGCTTTTCCTGAATTTAGAGCAGCATGACAAATTTAAAATTATTATTTGCTTTGTTTTATTAGCAGCCTCTGCCCTATTCTGGTCAGCTTTTGAACAAAAGCCCACAACTTTTACTTTATTTGCACAAGACTATACAGATCGTATGTTTTTTAGATTTGAGATTCCAACTGTATGGTTTGAATCAATTAATGCCCTATTTATTATTATTTTTGCCCCAGTTGCAGCATGGCTTTGGGCAAGACTGGGTAAATCAAATAAAGACCCAAGCTATATCAGCAAATTTATTATTGCATTGTTATTCGCAGCAGGTGGCTTTCTTGTTATGTCTTTTGCTAGTCGTTTCGCAATTGCTGGCGGCCTAGTTTCACCATTTTGGTTAGTAGGAACTTTATTTTTACTTACCATAGGAGAACTGTGCTTAAGCCCCATTGGGCTATCAACCATGACTAAACTTGCACCTGATGTCATACGCGGTCAAATTATGGGGCTATGGTTTACTGGCACAGCTTTAGGTAATCTCATCGCTGGCTTAATTGGCGGGCACGTATCAGCAGATAATATTGATCATTTACCGAATCTCTTTATGCGATGCGTTTTGGCATTAGTCGTTGGTGCAATCGTGTTATTTTTATTAAAGAAACCTATTAATAGATTAATGAACAAAAGTACCAGTAAAGTTCAACCTGAGTTGGAAACTATATGAGCATTTTAACTGTTCCAGAAAAACTTGAGAAACTTCGTGAACTCATGCGCAATCAGCTTGTTGATGCTTTGATTGTGATGAGTGCTGATTCCCATATGTCAGAATATTTACCAGACTATTGGAAAGTAAGGCAGTGGTTAAGCGGTTTTAGTGGTTCTGTTGGTACGCTTGTGGTGACCCAAAAGTTTGCAGGTCTATGGGCGGATGGTCGCTATTGGGTACAAGCCGAGCAACAACTCGCTGAAACTGGCTTTCAATTACAAAAACTGACCAGTGATGAAACTTCTACACATCTCGCGTGGATTGAGAAAAATCTACCAACTGGTTCGGTCATTTCAGTAAATGGCCAAACATTATCCATTCAACAATTTAAGGCGCTCGAACATACTGCACGACTTAATCACTATAAACTTGAAACCCAGCAAGATTTAGTTGGAGAGATTTGGTTAGACCGTCCAGAACTTCCCTCAGAAAAAATCTATTTGATGCCTGAAGGATTAAATGCCCTCTCTCGTAAAGAAAAAATTCAGGCAATTCGCGAGAGCTTAGCTAACAAGAATATTGCGGGTCATCTTATTTCATCTTTAGATGATATTGCTTGGGTCTTAAATGCACGTGGACAAGATGTAGAGTATAACCCTGTATTCCTTTCACATTTGTATATCAGTACTCAACAGGCTGTTTTATTCATTGATAGCAACAAAGTTGATTCAACCTCTCAACAAGCTTTCAAAGCTGATGACATTGAGATTCGTGACTACGAAGATACAGCTAAGTTTTTATCGAATATTTCTGATACCTCGGTACTTTTAGATCCAGCCAAAGTCTCGATTTTTCATGAACAAGCCATCGCAAAAGATATTCAGGTTGTCTACGACATCAACCCAAGTACACTTTTTAAATCGCGTAAACATAAAAGCGAAATTGCTCATATCCGCCATGCCATGGTGAAAGATGGAGTCGCGCTTTGCCACTTTTTCCACTGGTTAGAGAAAGCACTTCATCATGGTGAAAGTATTTCAGAACTCACTATTGATGAAAAGATTACAGCTTTCCGTGCGCAACAAGATGGATTTATAGGGCCCAGTTTTTCAACGATTGCTGGCTTTAATGCTAATGGTGCTTTACCTCACTACCGTGCAACTGAAGAGCACTATTCATTTATTGAAGGCGATGGTCTATTGCTGATTGACTCAGGTGGGCAATATGTAGATGGAACAACGGATATTACTCGTGTTGTTCCTGTAGGCACGCCAACAGGACAACAAAAACGTGACTATACTCTCGTTTTAAAATGTCATATTGCTTTAGCAAAAACGATTTATCCAGAAGGTTTAGCTGCACCGCTACTCGATTCAATTTGTCGCCATACTTTATGGCAATATGGTTTAGATTATCGACATGGAACAGGCCACGGTGTAGGCTTTGCACTTAACGTTCATGAAGGTCCGCAAGTTCTTTCTTATTACGCACCTATTCATGCCTATAGTAAGTTGCGTGAAGGTATGATTCTTTCCAACGAGCCGGGCTTATACCATGAGGGACAATACGGTATTCGTATTGAGAATCTGGTTGCAAACAAACTTCACTCTGGGTTTGAGAAAACTTATGGTGAATTTTTAGAGTTTGAAACGCT
Source organism: Acinetobacter sp. AOR43_HL (assembly GCF_027854635.1). NCBI lineage: Bacteria > Pseudomonadati > Pseudomonadota > Gammaproteobacteria > Moraxellales > Moraxellaceae > Acinetobacter > Acinetobacter sp. AOR43_HL. The sequence continues at coordinate 276,123 of NZ_JAKTHX010000002.1, read as the reverse complement.
GACCCTTTGCCCAATTCATTTAGATTGTATCGTTGTTGATATGCTAACGAATGAAGAGAAAGACTGGCTAAATACCTATCATCAAACTGTTCAAGAAAGGCTCGCTGAACACTTGTCTGGCGATGTTTTAGATTGGCTGATTTATAATACACGTAAGATTTAATCTTCTTTTATGAATAAGGCAGAATAATTTTTATTTCCAATAGAAGTTTATTTTGTCTTATTTCTACTTACTATAATTTTAAAAAGCACCTATTCCCAAAGCTTTTTTCAGCAAATTTCTAACGAATGAAATAGTTAAACTGGTTACTTCTTTTTTTGCTATATTAGCCAATTAGAAAGCGGCTTCTTATTTTATATATCTAGAAAGCCCTTTCTGAAAACGGGTATCAATATGGGTAACTATTTTAGTCACTTATTAAATATATATTAATTATCATGAGGTTAAGTTCATCATGCTTCTAATGATCGACAATTACGACTCTTTTACCTACAACATCGTCCAATACTTTGGCGAGTTGAATCAGGAAGTAAAAGTAGTTCGCAATGATCAAGTCACATTAGAGGATATTGAACGATGGCAACCAAAATATCTTGTGATTGGTCCTGGCCCTTGCTCTCCAAGTGAAGCAGGTATTTCAATTCCTGCAATTAATCACTTTGCCGGAAAAATTCCTTTGCTTGGCGTGTGTTTAGGGCATCAAAGCATTGGACAAGCTTTTGGCGGAAAAATTGTAAGAGCCAAAACGGTGATGCATGGACGTTTATCTGATATGTACCACAGCAACAAGGGTATTTTCAGTAATCTTCCTAGCCCATTCTCGGCAACTCGTTATCACTCTTTGGTGATTGATCAAGAAACACTACCTGATTGCCTTGAAGTAACATGCTGGACCAATGAAGCAGATGGCTCAATGGAAGAAATCATGGGTGTTAAACATAAAACACTACCTGTTGAAGGCGTGCAGTTCCATCCTGAATCGATCTTGAGTCAACATGGCCATCAAATCTTTAAAAACTTTTTAGATATTTATGCATAAGTGATCCCTATGAATATTCAACAAGCACTTAACCATATAACAAAAAATATTCACCTGACTCAGCCGCAAATGGAAGACATTATGCGTAGCATCATGCAGGGTGAGGCAACCGAAGCACAAATTGGTGCTTTGATGATGGGCCTTCGCATGAAAGGCGAAAGTATTGACGAAATTACTGCTGCTGCGCGTGTCATGCGTGAATTTGCCATCAAAATTGATGTCAGTGATATCAAATATTTAGTTGATATTGTCGGCACGGGTGGCGATGGTCAAAACTTATTTAATGTCTCTACCGCTTCAAGCTTTGTAATTGCGGCGGCAGGTGCAACCATTGCCAAACATGGTAACCGTGGCGTTTCAAGCAAATCAGGTTCATCTGACTTACTTGAGCAAGCTGGTATTAATCTTGATTTAGACATGCAACAAACTGAACGCTGCATCCGTGAGATGGGTGTAGGGTTTTTATTTGCTCCAAACCACCACAAAGCAATGAAATATGCTGTTGGACCACGTCGTGAGCTTGGTGTTCGTAGCATTTTCAATTTACTCGGCCCGCTTACGAATCCGGCCGGCGTAAAACGCTTTGTGATTGGCGTATTTTCAGATGAACTTTGTCGTCCAATTGCCGAAGTGATGAAGCAACTTGGTGCTGAACATGTGATGGTGGTTCATTCAAGAGATGGGCTTGATGAAATCAGCCTTGCAGCTCCTACAACTGTTGCTGAACTCAAAGACGGTGAAATTACTGAATGGACACTTACCCCTGAAGATGTCGGGATTGAGTCACAAACTTTAAACGGTTTAGTGGTTGCGGATGCTGCTTCCAGCTTAAAGCTGATTAAAGATGCATTGGGTAAAAATAAATCTGATATTGGTGAAAAAGCAGCAAACATGATTGCGCTTAATGCAGGCGCAGGCATCTATGTGGCGGGCATTACTAAAACTTATGCTCAGGCTGTTACCTTCGCTCAAGATATTATTTACGGCGGACAGGCTTTAGAAAAAATGAGTGTTTTGGCTGAATTTACCAAAACGTTAAAGCAATCTCAGGCAGATTAAGGACTTCTCATGATTAATATTCAAAATACCATTTTAGGTAAAATTGTTGACCGTAAACATGAGGAACTTGCTGCGCGTTTAAAACAACGTAATTTGCAAGATGTTGAAGAACTAGCAAAAGCTGCGACTCCAGTTCGAGGTTTTGCTAATGCTTTGCAACATAAACGTCCGGGTGTGATTGCTGAAATTAAAAAAGCGTCTCCATCAAAAGGAGTTATTCGCGCAGACTTTAATCCTGCTGAAATTGCCCAGCAATATGAACAAGCTGGAGCAGCCTGTTTATCGGTACTGACCGATGTTGATTTCTTTCAAGGTGCAGATGAAAATATTGCGATTGCTCGCAATCATTGTGCCCTGCCTGCATTACGCAAAGATTTCTTGGTTGACCCATACAATGTAGTTGAAGCACGTGCTTTGCATGCTGACTGTATTTTATTAATCGTTGCTTGTTTATCTGACCAGCAACTCGAAGAAATGTCGAAAACTGCGTTTGAACATCAACTTGATGTATTGGTTGAAGTTCATGACGAAGAAGAAATGGAACGCGCTTTAAAGCTTTCTGAGCAATGTTTATTAGGCGTGAATAACCGTAATTTAAAAACGTTTGATGTAGATTTAAATACATCCATTCGATTGAAAAAATTACTTCCGACCTCACGTTTACTAATTACTGAAAGCGGTATTGCGACACCAGATGATGTACATATGATGCAAGAGCATGATATTCACAGCTTCTTGGTGGGCGAAAGTTTTATGAAACAACCTCGTCCAGATCAAGCTTTTACTGCTCTTTTTGGACAACCCCAAACGGTTTAATGAAGATATATGAGTAATAAAGATTCATCGCTTTCTAAAGAGCAACAGAAGTTATTGAAGCAATTTAAAAAGCAAATCTCCAATCCTCATTCAAGCAAAATCACAAATCAGCCTGAGACTAAAAAATCTCAGGCTGAGTCTGAAGAATTGGAAGATACCCATCTGTTTCAACAGGCTGTTGCAGGTGTAAAACGCATCAACAATAGCAATGTTGCCGATGTAAAAATACCTCGTGCCAGAAAAGTCGATGCACAAACGCTAGCGAAACGTGCAGCTGCCGAAGGTGGTCGTGACACCGAACATGCTGAGTTATCAGATACGCAAGCTGCTTTAAATCCGGTCGCAAGCCAAGCAACGCTAAGCTATCGCATTGCGACTCTGCAACATAAAGTTTTTGAAGATTTAAAAGCAGGCAAGATGCGTTGGTTTGAAGCTGTAGATTTACACGGCTGCACGATTGAGCAAGCACGTGACGCAGTTTTACAAATTATCCAGATGGCAAAAGATGAAAATCAAAATGTCATCAAAATTGTGCATGGTAAAGGCCCTGAAGCGGTCTTAAAAACCTATGTCAACGGATGGTTACGTCAACACCGCGATGTTTTGGCCTTCGTAAGTGCACCTGAAAATCAAGGTGGTACAGGTGCCGTTCTCGTACTGCTTAAACGTGCAGAAAAAAATCCTAAGTTCGAACAAAAAAAATGATCCTTTGGGATCATTTTTTTACATCAAATACTTGTAATAATTGAGCAACTACTGCAATGGCAATCATTGCAGGTTGTTTCGATGAAATCCCTTCTATCCCGATCGGGCAAACCAACCGTTGCAAAGTTTCCTGACTATAACCTCGCACATGCATACGTTTTTCAAAAATGGCCCTTTTACTCTTTGAGCCAATCATCCCAACATAAGCAAATGGTTTTGCCGCAGGTTTCAAGGCTGAAAAACATAGTTGCAAATCTAATTGATGGTCATGAGTTAATATTAAAATTGCGCCTGAACGGTCAAAATACTCGATCTCGGCTTCTAAGGTATCAGTCGTTAAGCATTGCACCTGTTGCAGTAAATCTGGTGGAAAAATATCATCACGTGGATCAATCCATTTCACCCGAACACCAATAGGTAATAAACAACGGACAATTGCTTCACCCACATGCCCTGCACCACAAATCAGTACTTGCATGGCATAAGGCTGAATCTGCTGGCTAAATTGCCATTGCTCACTACTGTCAGAATCAAACTCGAAACTTGGTTGTTGCTTCATATCCATAGTCTGCCAAGTGGATGCATATTGATGTGAGACGGTACGCGATATACGCTTTCCAACTCGCCATGCTTGCAAACTCACGGATAAATCCGATGTGACCGTAGCGGGTGATATTTTTTCAAATAATAACCACATTACTCCGCCACAACACTGCCCTAACCGAGCACTGAGGTTAAAGCGTTCAATACGCCTCACACAAGTTTCCGTTTCTTTTAACATTGCTTTAGCAATATCAATCGCCTGAAACTCTAAATGCCCACCGCCGATCGTATCTGACTGCTGCCATTGCTGTTGCAAATTAAACCGCAACAACATGGTTGCACCAACCTCTCGCGGTGTAGAACCATCAGCGCGGACTACTGTGACCAATACCATAGGCAGAGCATCAACTTGCCACGCTACAAAATCAGTCCACCATTGTAAATGTTGCATAATCTTCTACATTTTAGCCTGTGGGCGAGCAGCCAAAGCTTGTCCCCGTCCAATCGCAATTGCACGTAAAATTTCTTCGGCAGTTGCTGGAGCATTGAGCACGAGCGGAGATTTTTCGGGAATAGCCGCCTGTACCGCCTGACGAATTGCAGAGAAAACAGATAATGCCAACATAAATGGCGGTTCACCTACCGCTTTAGAGCGATAGATGGTGTCTGCCTGATTTTGATTATTAAACAGTTTGACATTAAAAATATGAGGAATATCCACACTGGTCGGGATTTTGTAAGTTGAGGGTGCATGGGTAAACAAGCGCCCTGCGTGTGGTCCCTGCGGCTGCCAATACAGCTCTTCTGTCGTAAGCCATCCCATCCCTTGAATAAAACCACCTTCAATTTGTCCAATATCAATTGCAGGGTTAATTGAGCGCCCAACGTCATGCAAAATGTCAGCACGTAATACTTTCGTTTCCCCAGTTAAGGTATCTATTGCGACCTCACTAACCGCTGCACCATAGGCATAATAGAAAAATGGACGCCCTAAATGGTTGACCTGATCATAGTGAATTTCTGGAGTTTTATAAAAACCACTGTCCCATAGTTGTACACGTGCCATATATGCTCGTTGAACCAAGTCAGGAAATGTCCATGAATGACCATTCGCTGTTGAAACCATACTATCTTCAAACTGGACTTGTTCAGCTTCACTTTGACTTATTTCGGCTGCAAGTTTAGCCAGACGCTCACGAATTTTAATACAGGCATTTTGAACAGCTTTACCGTTTAGATCCGCGCCACTCGATGCTGCAGTTGCCGAAGTATTTGGTACACGAGAAGTATCGGTTGCAATTAAACGAACGCTATCGATTGGTAAACCCAACTCATGTGCAGCGACCTGCCGTACTTTGGTATATAGCCCTTGTCCCATTTCTGTACCACCGTGCGTAATCGCGACAGTGCCATCCATGTAGACATAGACCAGTGCACCTGCCTGATTGTAATGCACGGCGTTAAACGAAATACCAAACATTAATGGGGTTAACGCAATACCACGTTTAATGATGTCATTGTTCTGATTAAAGGCCTGAATAGCCTGTTTGCGTTTCGCATAATCGCTAGTCTGCAATAATTCAACTACCAATTTTGGCGCAACATTATCACGGACTTCTGCCCCATAGTGCATATGGTCACGTCCAGCACCGGGCTGTTCGGCAAAGAAATTACGTTGACGAATTTCAACCGGGTCACAACCTAAATAACGAGCAATGTCATCAATAATATTTTCGATGACAAACATGCCTTGCGGTCCACCAAAACCACGGTATGCGGTATTAGAAACAGTATTGGTTTTACAACGTAAGTTACGTAGCTCAACTGCATTTAAATAATAAGCGTTGCCAATATGGCAAATTGCTCGTTCATTCACTGGCCCAGAAAGATCAGCGGAAAAGCCGCAGTTTGAAGCCAGTTGCACCTTTAAGCCTTGCAGAACACCACTCTCATCAAAGGCTACAGACCACTCATAAGCAAAACCGTGACGTTTGCCTGTAGCACTCATGTCATCATCACGATCTAAGCGTAATTTACACGGACGACCTGTTTTTTTCGCTGCCAAAGATGCAATGCATGCCCACTGCGCCGACTGTGACTCTTTACCACCAAAACCGCCACCCATACGGCGACTTTCCACACTGACCTGATGCATATTCATGCCTAATACATGACAAATCAGTAACTGCATTTCGGTTGGATGTTGTGTCGAGCAATAGACTTTTAAACTCTGATTTTCTTGTGGAATCGCATAGGAAATTTGCCCTTCAAGATAAAAATGCTCTTGCCCACCCAGCTCAATAGCACCTGAAAGTTGATGAGCTGCATTTTGAAATGCCTGTTCAACTTCACCATGGTTAAATTCAACAGGTGGTAACACCCACGATTCTTTTTTAATTGCATCTTGAATCGTTAAAATCGGAGTTTCGGGCACATACTCAATTTTTGCTAAACGAACTGCCTGACGAGCTTGCTGATAACTCTCGGCAACAACCACAAACAAGGCTTGTCCATAAAACTCAACCTGCTCTTCGGCAAAAATTGGGTCATCTTTAACAATCGGCCCCCAATTATTTTCAACCTCAATATCCTTTGCCGAAAAAACTGCATAAACACCTTCAGCCTGACGTACGGCATCCAAATCAAACTTACTGATTTTGCCTTTGGCACAATTTGAAAATCCAACTGCCAAATGCATGGTATTTTCAAGCTCGGGTAAATCATCAATATAAGTTGCCTGCCCAGTCACATGTAAATGTGCACTTTCGTGTGGAATCGAGTCGCCTGCTTTAGCTGATTTTTTAGAAATATTTAAGTCAATGGTTTGATTCATTTTAGATCTCCACCATAGCAATCAAGTCATTCACACGAGTGATCGTTTGAGACAGGATTTTTTCTACATAAAAACGCTGTAAACAGTTTTTCGCGACGTGTAAACGATATGCCGAGCTAGCACGTCCATCATCTAAAGGCTGATAGTCTTGCGACAAGGCCTGCTGTGCCTGAACGATCAATTCTGCTGTAATTTGCTGACCTTCCAATATGGCTTCTGCATATTTTGCACGTTTGGGAAGAGCCGCCATGCCACCAAAACCAATTCTTACATTGTGAGCGACCTCATAATGATCTAACTCGCAAGAAATGGCCGCACATACAGCAGAAATATCCTGCTCAAAACGCTTGGCAATTTTATAGCTGGCAAATTTAAAACGTGTCTGCCCTTCGCGAAGCGGAATAACAATCACCTCAACAAACTCACCAAGTCGTAATGCTGTTTTTTGATAGTCTAAATAAAAGTCTTCCAAAGCAATTTCACGGGTCTGCTCACCTACACGCAAAATCAATCGTGTACCTAGCGTAATTAATGCCGGCATTGAATCACCAATAGGCGAACCATTAGCAATATTTCCACCTAGTGTTCCTGCATTTTTAATCGGCATGGAAGCAAAACGGCGCTGTAATTCTTGAAAGTCGGGATAAAAATCTGAAATTTTAATGAGTGCATCGCTCAAACTTACATTTGCTCCAATCGTTAAAGCATGGTCTGTGACTACAATCTTTTTCAGCTCTTCAACTTGACCGATATAAAGCATATCGGTCAAATCACGGCCCTGCTTTGTTACCCACAAACCGACATCTGTGCTACCCGCAACAATACGCGCTTGCGGCAACTGCAAGCGCAATACGGCAAAATCTTGCAAAGTCTTTGGTGCAAAAAATTGTTGACCATGATCATTTAAATGTAATGCAGGTAATGTTCTGATCTCTTTTAATACATCAATTATTTTTTGACGGTTTAATAAAACGCGCGGATAGTCATATGCTTTTTGTGCTGCATCTAAAATAGGGCGATAGCCTGTACAGCGACATAAGTTTCCAGAAAGATAATCACTGATTTTATCTTTGCTTGGAGAATGTTGTTCATTTTCGTACATTGACCATAACGACATGATAAAACCGGGTGTACAAAAACCGCATTGTGAACCATGCATATCAACCATCGCCTGTTGTACCGGATGAAGTGTGCCATCTTGTACAGGCAATAAGCTATGAAGGTCTTCTACTGTAAATAAGGCTTTACCATCTAAAGTCGCTAAAAACTGAATACACGCATTCACACTGCGTAATTGCAGGTTGTCATTGACCAACTCACCAATCACTACTGTACATGCACCACAATCGCCCTCAGCACATCCCTCTTTTGTACCAGTCTGCCTAGTCTTACCAGTTTGGGTATATTCTCGTAGAAATTGTAAAACCGTCATTGTAGATACTACATTTTCTACTTGCTGCTGACCACCACGGAAAAAGAAGGTGATTGGACGTTCTAACATGTTTTATCCTTATGCTTTATAATAATGCTTCTGTGCAAATATGATGCCATTACGCGATCATTTAGAACTTACCAATATTAAGCGCACATTTCATGTCCAAACACTTGACTATTAACGATAAAAAACATGAAATTTATTCATCTTTTATTAAGCTTGCGCAAAACCAAAATAAATATAGTGCGAGGATTTATGAACATCAGGTCATGTTTCTGATACAATGCCGAGCTTGTCTAATAGAGTAAATTTATACGTCTTATGTCAATGCAGCAATCGTACGCAAATATCCTGACTGCCGTCGGTGAAGATCTTGATCGTCCCGGCCTTAAAGATACGCCTGTGCGTGCGGCTAAAGCTTTTTCATATTTAACTTCTGGCTATAGTAAAACTTTAGAAGAAGTCACCAATAATGCTGTTTTCCCATCAGATAACCATGAAATGGTATTGGTGAAGAATATTGAATTCTATTCGCTTTGCGAACATCATCTCCTCCCATTCTACGGTCGTGTTCATGTTGCCTATTTACCGGAAGGCAAAGTTCTTGGCTTATCTAAATTTGCACGAATTACCGAGATGTTTGCTCGCCGTTTGCAAATTCAGGAAAATCTGACTCAACAAATCGCAGAAGCTGTCGCAGAAGTGACTGGTGCTCGCGGTGTTGCTGTAGTCATCGATTCAGCACATATGTGTATGATGATGCGTGGTGTAGGTAAACAAGAGTCTACAACCCGTACAGTTTCATTTGTCGGCGATTTTAAAACCGACAAAGAAGCACGTCGTGAATTTTTAAGTGCAGTACCAGAAAGCTATTAATCCAGTTTTACTGCCAAAATAAAAGCCCGACGAAGTTGGGCTTTTTTATATCTATTTAAAGCACTTAACCAATAAAACATAACAATTAAATTTGGTGATTTTTGTTATAAAAGTACGCATCTTTATTTTTAAACGATTTAGAGTTAATCATGCGATTTAAAAAAATTTCTTGTCTACTTTTATCCCCGCTTTTTATTTTTAGTACCTCAATTTATGCGGGCAATACACCAAAAGACCGAGAAATTAAAAAACTGGTAGATCAAAACTTTAAACCTTTATTAGATAAATATGATGTGCCGGGTATGGCCGTGGGCGTTATTCAGAATAATAAAAAATATGAAACGTATTATGGTCTTCAATCTGTTCAAGATAAAAAAGCCGTAAGTAGCAGTACCATTTTTGAACTAGGTTCTGTCAGTAAATTATTTACCGCGACAGCAGGTGGATATGCAAAAAATAAAGGAAAAATCTCTTTTGACGATACGCCTGGTAAATATTGGAAAGAACTAAAAAACACACCGATTGACCAAGTTAACTTACTTCAACTCGCAACGTATACAAGTGGTAACCTTGCCTTGCAGTTCCCAGATGAAGTACAAACAGACCAACAAGTTTTAACTTTTTTCAAAGACTGGAAACCTAAAAATCCAATCGGTGAATACAGACAATATTCAAATCCAAGTATTGGCCTATTTGGAAAAGTTGTGGCATTGTCTATGAATAAACCTTTCGACCAAGTCTTAGAAAAAACAATTTTTCCGGGCCTTGGCTTAAAACATAGCTACGTAAATGTACCGAAGAACCAGATGCAAAACTATGCTTTTGGCTATAATCAAGAAAATCAGCCAATTCGTGTTAACCCTGGTCCGCTAGATGCTCCAGCATACGGCGTCAAATCGACACTACCCGATATGCTTAAGTTTATTAATGCCAACCTAAATCCACAAAAATATCCAGCAGATATTCAACGTGCAATTAATGAAACACATAAAGGTTTCTATCAAGTCGGCACCATGTATCAAGCATTAGGTTGGGAAGAATTTTCTTATCCAGCGCCTTTACAAACTTTATTAGACAGTAATTCAGAACAAACTGTGATGAAGCCTAATAAAGTGACTGCTATTTCAAAAGAACCTTCAGTTAAGATGTTCCACAAAACTGGCTCAACCAATGGTTTCGGAACATATGTCGTGTTCATTCCTAAAGAAAATATTGGTTTAGTCATGTTAACCAATAAACGTATTCCAAATGAAGAACGCATTAAAGCAGCGTATGCAGTATTAAATGCAATAAAGAAATAATCGTCTTGCCTAAACACAAAAAAGAGAAATGAATAATTTCATTTCTCTTTTTTTAAGGGCGTATTCTTTAAAAGAACCAGACATATCCTAGACTTGATTTCATCCAGTCTTGATGGTTTTGTTGTTCATAATCCCAATTTAATCGAACGGCATTATTGCGATTAATCACATATTGCCACTGAGTATTTACTCTCAAATTCCATTGGTTTTGATCTTCCCAATAGGGCAACTCAATTTGCACCACAGAGTTGAAGCGCTCAAACCATTGGTTCATACATCCTAAAGTTGGGCCCATCCCTACACGCCACCCTTTATCGAGATTTGAACCCGTTTGTACATAAGTTTGTACTTGTCCATAGCAAATATGCTTTCGCTCATAGTCTGCAAGACTGTAACCGACCTGAGCATTAAAGCTTGCTACACCGTGTTGTTTGTCTTCGCTAAAGCGTCCATCATGAATGGCTTCCTGACGCCAACCTAAATTAAATCCCCAACTCAGTGGTGTTTTAAATGGTTGAATCGGGTTATAAGAGTTCACTTCTAACAGATCAAGACGTTCTAGTTTTAAATGGTCATTTCGCCACTGCGCGTTACCATTTAAAAAGAGTAATTGAGTACCTGCACGATATCCGCCTTGAGGGTCTATTAAGTCATGGTAGGCTTGCCGATGACCAAGTTCAATAAACTTATCATCTTGCACCTCACCAGCTTTCACGGAAAAGTTACGCGCGTTATGGCCTTGGGTTGGTTCCTTTTCTGGTCTTTTTGGTTCTTGACGCTGCTTATCTAAATCAATCTGACTTCTGAGTGCTAAAAGCTGACGTAACTGCGGCTGAGCAATGCTTTCTTCTATTTTTCGGCTAATAAATTGGAGGTATAAATCATCGTAAGCCATCTCTAAAATCTTAGCCTGATCCTGCTCAGTAAATGATTTTAAAATCTGAGAAGATTGCTGTGTCGGCATCATCGTAATTTGATGAGCCACCTTCGCCAATGAGGCACCATGCTGATGAGCTTGTGCCAATAATTGAGTTTCTAATGCAGGTCGATATATAGGAGCTTTGGTAAGTCCCTCCTGCTGCATCGATTTAATGGTTTCCATTGGAATGGAGGCATAAGTAAATTTTTCTTGTAAGTTAGATTCAGGTTTTACTAAATCCACTAACCCCAACAATCTATAGGCACAGTTATCACTCACAAAGTAATATGGGAAACTCACGTGTTGCATTTCCCAAATGTGAGACACCAAGAAACGTGTTTCCTCGGGAGTTAAATTTAGCTCATATTCCCATAAATCACGGCTTTCAAAATCGCCATATTCTTTTACTTTACGGTAATAAGGCATTAGTGAATATTCACCCGGATACTGCCCTGTTAAACCTTTCCATGCATATGACCAGTTGTCGTTGCCTGCCACAGTTGCTGCGTAGTTTACGGCGTAAGAAACTAAATTTAATTGTTGCTGATCTTTGGGGTCTAAACGCAATAACGTATGGCCAAACATGGAGCTCGGATTGCCCATAAAATCGGTCGCATAAATTAATGTCGCTTTGTAGGGCTTAATTTGCTCAATCCAGTTTTCAAATTCAGTACACTTTACTTGAGGCAATTCATTTTCTTGAATGCCGACTTTTTGCATGAGCCATTGGCTACGCGCAGGGAACTTACAACGAACCGACTGATTATCTTGAGCAGGTATAAATAATGCCGAGATATCCGCTTTCAGTTCTTCTTTTAAGTTATTTTTTCCATTGTCTGATAAGAAATAGCCAGAATAAGTGACCTCACTTTTCTGGTTTTTATTGGCATACATGAGCCTTTGCCATGTAATATCTTGGTCAAGATTTTGTTGTTCTGCGATTGACCAATATTTTTGAATAGATGGATTTATATCTGCTGAATACGCAATATTCACTGCCAAAGAGGCAAAAACTAAAACAACTGACTTCATTAAGCTCATCAATTTTTATCATTAAATATAAGAAAAACCCTGCCATACGACAGGGTTTTCAGTTTCAAACTTATACGTAAGCTTTTAAAACGTCGTCTTTAGCCATTACAGTTTGTAATGACGCTAAAACTTGAAGCGTATTTTGGTTATTTGCAGAATAGATTTCACCAAAGTTTGCTTTTGAAACTTTAAAGAAACGGTCTTTGTCTTGAGGTTTAATTTGCATTAACTCAGCAAGTACGTTCAGGCTTTCACCTTGGCCTACTGCCATATCACGTGCTAAAGCTTCAGCATTTTCATTTGTGAATGTAACCACTTGAGCAGTTACTGTTCCGCCTTGACGGCAGCCTAAAGTACCGAAAGTGATCCCTAATAATTGGTTAGTAAAAATACCGTTTGTTGTTGCAGCAAGAATTTTAGGCGCTACTCCTTTTTTGCCAGCCCATACTTGTGTACCCACACCACAACCTACGTCGTTGTCAGCCATTGCAACACTTGAACCAGCTGCTAATAACGCAGCTAAAGCTAATTTTTTTAACATAGATGTAAATCTCCAAAATCATTATTGATTGTTTCTTATGTGTTGTATTGTTATGTGTAATTTTTATTACACGCTATTAAAGATAGCGAGATGGTTGTGAATTAGCAATTAAAAAATAAACAATATGATAAAAAGTGCAAAAGAAAAATTTATCTTAAATTCCAGTTACCTTGATTATCTCGATGACCCAATATTTTAAGTACCAGTACTAAACTTAAGAGTAATAATAAATACCATGACCCCAGTTTACCCCAACCCACCATATGCCAAGCATCTACCTGACTTGGATAGAGCCAGATTTTATAAAAAGTACTAATATTTTCAGCAATCCAGATGAGAAAAGCGAGGGTAAATAATACAGGTAACATCGGAATTTTAAATTTATATTCATTTAACTGAAAATAAAGTTTGGTATTCCAAAAAATAAAAATACTGATCGCAAATAAAATATATCGGATATCAGGTACAAAAAATTTACTCATAAAGTTTATATATGAGAAAAATGCGAGTAAAAGCATCGTTCCAAAACTTGGGAGTTTTTCAAAAGAAACTTGAAACAGTCGAATTGACCGTGCAAAAAAACTACCTACAGCCGAATACATAAAGCCTGCAAATAAAGGCACAGTTAAAATTTTAAATACCGCAGGCTGAGGATATTGCCATGATGCAATCGCAGGGTGTGTTAAGAATATTTCCATGACCATCGCCATGACGTGAAATAAAGCAATAACTTTGGCTTCTGCCCACGATTCAAGTTTTAAATATAAAAGACAGATCTGTATCAGCACTGCATAGATCAGTAAATAATCATAGCGATAAAAACCCATATATTCATGGCTTCCCATCGGTGCTGTGAAAGCAAAAGCAATTAAAAGCAGAATACCAAACAAGGCTGCCGAAACAGCCTTGCCGATAAAATGAATTGGTAAAGTAAGATGGCGCACAAAAACTATCCTAGATATTTAGCACTATACTCATGCACTGTATCTACAAAGATTTTTGGTTGCGCAGGGTCTACCCACTGAGTAATACCGTGGCCTAAGTTCGCAACGTAACCTGTTTTTTCGCCGTTTGCATAGGCATCGTCTAACATTGCTTTTACTGCTTTTTCAATTGAAGCAGCCGAGCCATATAAAACAGCAGGATCAAGATTGCCTTGTAACGCTACACGCCCAGACACAACATTTCGAGCTGTATTAAGCGGAGTAGTCCAGTCCAGTCCTAATGCATCTGCACCAGTGGTAATCATTGGCTCTAACCATTGACCGCCACCTTTCGTGAACACAATAACAGGAATACGGCGGCCATCTTTCTCACGCTGCAAACCAGCAATGATTTTATTCATGTAGTTTAAAGAGAATTCGACGTATTCGCGGTGTGCTAATGCCCCGCCCCAGCTATCAAAAATCTGGATCGCCTGAGCACCTGCATCAATTTGAGCATTTAAATAGTCAATGACTGAATCTGCTAAATGATCAAGTAAGGCATGCAAAACTTCTGGTTGTGCATACATCATCTGCTTGGTAAAACGGAACTCTTTACTTGACCCCCCTTCAACCATATAAGTTGCAAGCGTCCAAGGACTACCAGAGAAACCAATCAGTGGAACCTGACCACCTAAGGCAGAGCGAATTGTACTTACCGCATTCATCACATAATCAAGGTCTGATTTTGCATTTAACTTGGGTAAATTCGCGACATCTTGTTCAGTGCGAACCGTCTTTTGAAACTTAGGGCCTTCACCCGTTTCAAAATAAAGCCCTAAACCTAATGCATCAGGAATTGTTAAAATATCTGAAAATAAAATCGCTGCGTCTAAGTCGTAACGGCGTAAAGGCTGCAAAGTTACTTCACAAGCAAATTCTGTATTTTTACATAGAGATAGAAAGTCGCCTGCTTTTGAACGTGTTTCACGATATTCAGGCAAATAACGTCCCGCTTGACGCATCATCCATACCGGTGTGGTATCTACAGGTTCGCGTAACAAAGCTCGTAGGAAACGATCATTTTTCAAAGTCGTCATTACCAATCTCTATATTCTTTATGTGGCAGCATCATATCAAAAACATAAAGATTTTTATAATTTCAATTTCACACAAAAAACTCGTCAATCTACTAAAAAATGCATATTTACACAAAAGTCTACTGCAAGCTGCGGGGTTTTCTGCAATACTTGCAACATGTTACATCGGGTCTATTGATATTCTTTTAACCACTAAATTGCCAATCTTGAACTCATAGAGATGAGTTATTGGTAGTTTTATGCACTTTTAGATTAGATCAAGCCCCTATTGCTTATATGAAAATTCTTAAGGTTGAATTACATGTTTGTTCGCTCATTACTCGCTATGAGTTTAAGTTGTATTATTGCTAATGTTGCTTTTGCTGCTTCAACAACTGAGCAACCCCTGAACCCTAAAAAGGTATCAGCTCCTGTAGAAGATCCGATTGATCCTTTAGCAGTAGATGCAGCTTCAACTGTAAAAGCTCAAGCTTCGACACAAATTACCGCTCAAGAACAAAATGATCTAAATCGAGCGTCAACAACATTACAAAATTTGCAAAAAACTGAAGACCCAAATGCCGAGTCTGGTATTGCTGCATCTACACCAGTAGCAGCTAAAACCACAACTGCCTCTGCTACAGCACAAGTACCTGCTGCATCATGGACTTTAGATAGCTTAAACTCGGCTGAATGGTCTGAAAATATTGGTAAAGGCCAGCTTCCAGTTTACGCACGTGCGCATGTTATGCTCAATAATACACATGCATCGCCAGGTGCGATTGACGGCATGAGCGGTAAAAACACATTAAAAGCAATCTCTTCATTCCAACAAATGAATGGTTTATCACCTACTGGTGAACTGACTAAAGAAACTTGGGATGCATTAGTTGCTAAACAAACAAAACCAGCATTTATTGAATACACTATTTCTGATGCTGATTTAAAAGGCCCATATGCTGAGTCGATTCCTTCTGACTACGCATTACAGGCCAAAATGAAAGGTTTGTACTACACTCGTGTTAGCGAAATGTTAGGTGAGAAGTTTCATATTGATGAAGCTTTCTTAAAGAAAATTAACCCAACTGCGACATTCAAAAAAGCGGGTGAAAAAATCATTGTTCCAAACGTACGCAATGATTTACCAGAAGACATTCATTTAATTATTGCGCATAAAGGTGCAAAACAACTGTACCTCTTCAATAGTCGTAACCAAATGATTGCGTCATTTCCTGCAACAATTGGCAGTACTGATACGCCTTCTCCGACCGGTACTTACAAGGTAGTTGGTGTAGCACGTAACCCTTGGTATAGCTACTCACCTTCTAACTTCGTCCAAGGTAAAAACTTAAAACCGCTTTCTTTACCACCTGGCCCAAATGCTCCTGTAGGTAATATCTGGATCGGTTTAAGTAAAAAATCATTTGGTATTCACGGTACACCAAACCCGTCTTTAATTTCTAAAACTGCATCACATGGTTGTATCCGTTTAACTAACTGGGATGCTAACGATTTAGGTAATAAAGTACGTTCAGGCGTAACTGTTAAATTCTTAGAATAATCCTCTTAAATAAAAGAGCCTGCTTTATGCAGGCTTTTTTTATTAAATTTTTAATATATCTCAGTGGAATATTTAGTTATTGTTTTGACTATAAACATAACACCAGCCTAAGTTTAATAATTACACAGCAATTTTTGTATTTAGAATATTTAGCATGGTTTGCATCTTAGCTTCTGTTTCTAGCCATTCAGCTTCAGCATCTGACCCTTCAACAATTCCCGCACCCGCATATAAGCGCATTTTATTTTCACTGAGTAGACCACAGCGAATCGTCACTACCCATTCTCCATTACCCTCGGCATCCATCCAGCCTACTAACCCCGTGTAATAATGTCGGTCATAACCTTCATGATCTAAAATAAACTGCTTAGCAACATGAGTTGGTGAGCCACAAACCGCTGGTGTTGGATGTAATTCTAATGCAAGGTTTAATGCATTCGGTGCCTGTTGTTTGAGCACACCTTGGAACTCTGATGATAAATGCAACATTGTTGATGTTTCTAAAATATCTGGAAATTCAGAAACCTTAAGCTCTACACAATGAGTGGCTAAATTTCTAATAATATTTTCAACCACAATTCGATGTTCATGCTGGTCTTTCTCAGAATGATTTAATTCTTGTTGGCTGACGAAATTTTTTTCAGAAATTTGAGATTTGGGTCTAGAACCGGCCAAAGGATTACTGGTTACAATACGACCTTGTTTTGATAAAAGCAGTTCTGGGCTTGCGCCTAGAATATAATCATTATGTTCTACTGGAATCACAAAATTATAAGCATTTGGATTTTGTTTTAATAAAGCAGCCAATAAGTTTTCTGGCTCTTGATGACGGTTGAACTCATATTCAACAGCCTGAGAAAGAACAACTTTTTCTACCTTCTTTTTCTCAAAAGCATCTAATGCTAACTGTACTGTACCTTCAAATTTTTGGCGTTGAATGAGTAATGATTTATTAATTACCTCAATGTTATTACGATTTTTTAATGAGTTAATCGTAGAAGATGCTTGTGTTATTTTTTTATGATCAGCATAAAAATTTAAGCTACTTTTCTTTGTAATATCAAAAGGTATAGCACCAATTAAAACTGGATTTTGATGGCCTTGCTTTTTAATTTCTTCAAAACATTTTGCAATCTTATCATTAAATTGTGCGGTATTTGCTGCAGGTGTATTTAGCGTTTTAACGAATTCGTTGACTTCGAGATAATAATTTTTCGTAGAGAAACATGAAAATTTCTTTTGACCGATATGATCTAAATTTTGCTCTACTGATATTTGAGTCTGCATCATCTGTATATCACCTCTCACATTGATTTTTTTCAAGCAAATTCTGTAGTACTTCTTTTTAAATATAGGAGTATAAAAATACTGAAACACACATTAATGCAAATGATTATTATTATCAATAATAAAATTAGTTTTCAATGCAAGAAATTGTAATTATCTCGTTATTTGTATAAAAAAATTGAACTTTAATCTCTAGATTTATCCCGATTGAACTTTCTTGACTAAGGTAAAAATAAAGAAACTCGCCATCTAGTTTTTTAAAATTTATGTTTTTAAAATCAATAATTTGCTTATATTTTAAATAAATTGCTTTAATGATACTTTCTTTAGCAGAGAATATTACCAAATATAAATATGCATGACTTTTTTGCAGCTTTTCAATTTCTGCTTGTTCGTTTTTATTTAGAAAAACATTATAAAATTCATCTTTCTTTTGAAAAAAAATATAATGTTTTTGAGACTCTATATCGATTCCAAATATTTTTTCTTTAGCCGTGGTATTTCTAGCATATGCGATGGCATGACATGATTTTTTTGATCCAACATGGCTAATCCCACCTATCACTCCTTCGGGCCATAGGGGTTCCCCATGTCTACCTTGATAGACAATAGAATGTTGTAAATTGAGGCTTTGTAATGCATATTTTGCTGCTAAGCGTCCCGTCAAGAACTCTAATTGACGAATGAAGCGTGAGCTTTTTATATTCGGTGGAAGAAATATATTCAGCTCCTGATAGATATGATCAAGCTGAGGTATTTCTTTGATTTCACTGAGCTGGACTTTATGTATATCTAGCCCGAAAGCTGTTAGCTTTTCATATTGAATATTTATTTCATCCAGACATGAATTAGCCCCTCTATTTACTGGCTTCTCCCTATTCATAGCCTGCACTTTATTCAATATTCACGGTCAATGTTTCAACGATGGCAGCAATGTTTTCAAGCATCTTTATTCGGGTCTCGGGATTGAGAAAGTAGAAATGGTCCCCTTCAAACTCAATACTTCCTAACCAATTTTCTGTGTGTTGTTGCCATGCATCCATCATTCTTTTGTTAGGAATATCAGGGTCCTGTTTGCCATAAAATGCAACGATCGGAACTTCAGTCTTGTGTATGTTCTCGCTAAGCAATTGATCACTAAGATAGAAGTCGTTACGAATGATTTTGAGAAAGAATGTGAGTGCATCCTGATTATTTAAAATTTCATTAGGAAAATTATTGTATCGTTTTAATTCATCAATAATTTTTTCATCAGTTAGCTCATGCTTGTACCGCATATGTTGAATATAGCGATGCTCAGGTCGGCTACTTATAACGATTAATCTCAACTGATCACTTATGGTTTTTCCATTCAAATAATTGAGTACTTTCCAAATCAAGCCACTTCCTACACTATGTCCAAATAAAATAAACGGTGTGTCTGAATAAGCTTGTATTTCATTGGCAATTTGCATAGCCAATAGATCAGGATCATCAATCAGTGGTTCATTTATTTTTATACCATGCCCCGAATATTCAATAGGAATAATACGAATATTGTCAGAGATCTGCTTTTTCCATGGATGATAAATACTCGCGCTACTCCCCGCAGGCGGTAAACAGAACATATTATATTGAGGTTTATTCATTTAAGAATTCTCCAAATATTAAGCATTTTTCTTTTATAAAAAATGCTTAAATCAGGTTTCTGCGCTATTTTTTAAACAGAGGTTGAAGCTAAATTTATAGTTTGAGTCGGTTGCCAAATAGCTGAGTCACGATGTGTCACAAAAATAACCGTCGAAGAAAGGGCACGTATCGTTGCAACAATTTCCTGCTCAGTCTCTTCATCCAAAGCAGACGTTGCTTCATCAAGTATTAAAATTGGCGCTTTTTTGAGTAATGCTCGGGCAATTGCGACCCGCTGACGTTCACCACCAGACAATGCGGTGCCTTGTTTACCAACCGATTGGTTAATTCCTTCTGAACTGCGATCAATCATTGCCCCTAATGCGGCATCTCTTGCAGCCTTTTCTATTTCATCATCAGTTGCATCAGGTTTTCCTAAACGGATATTTTCAGCCAGTGTTCCTGTGAACAAAATAGGTTCTTGTGTGACATAAGCAATATTCGAGACCAAATCTTCATATTTCATTTGATTAAGAGCTATGTCACCTAGGGTAATTTTTCCTCTTTGTGGATCATCAAACCGTGTAAGCAATTCAAGTAAAGTGCTCTTACCACTACCGCTTGGTCCGGTAACCCATACTCTGCTCCCCAATGCGATGTCGAAAGTCATATTTTCAAGTGCTGGCGCATAGCTAACGCCTTGTACCGAAATATGATGGCCAGTAGGAATTTGAGGATGTAATGGCTCAGGCAACTCAGGTGGATGTGTGATCTGATTAAAGTTGCGCAGTGCAGCAAACAAATCATTGATATGTAACCCTGCGGTAGCAAGTTCACCTAATGGCGCTGCTGCACGTCCAATTAAGACGAGTAATGCCAACACCAAAGCAGCATGATTGACACCAGCAAGTACTAGATAAGTTGCCATCCCAGCAATTGGTAAAACACTTGCCAAGGTTGCAACAAAACTTGCAAATGCAGCAGCACGGTTGATCCGTACTAATGTCTCTTCTTGCTCTTCCCAACGATGTTCTAGCCTTTGGACCGCACGTTCTGGTCCCGCTGCTGTGCGTAATAACTCAACATGATCAACCAATTCCAACGTTGCTTGTGAAGCCGCTAAATCGGCAGTATCACGCTTTTTATCAATATGCATGAGTGCACGTTGTGCTAGGAATTGAGCAAATAAAGAGAGTAAAAGTAAGCCTAAAGCGACAAATGCTACGCCTGCTCCGGCAAGCATGCCTATTCCTATTGTTAGAAATAAAGGCATAAATGGAGCATGTAAAAAGGTTTGCAATTGATGAGCAGGAATACTCATAAATCCAGGAATTCCCTGTCCAGCAATTGTCTTAATCTGAGCACGCTGTTCATTGGTAAACCAAGAGAGCTTGGCACGAGCTAAAGATTTGCCTAACTCAGCAAATAGGTCTCCTGCTAAACGCACACCAGTAAGGAAGCCAGCACGAGTGACTATAACTGTCACTAATATTGCTGCAATTGCACTGATGAGAACCCAACTTGGAGACCATTGATTGACAATTGCAAATGCCAAGACGGTATATGCGATTGCTTCAATTGCGGCAACAATGATCCATCCGATACCAACAATAATTAATTTTTGTTTTGCTGCACGAGGAAGCATCGAAAAAATCTGATCTTTATTTAATTTAGCAGCAGTATTCATAAAGATTTCCCTGAGTCAGTTGGGCCGTTAAGCACTAACCTGCTGTCAGCATGAGCAGCTAAGGCAAGATCATGAGTGACCATGACGATGGTTTTATTCTGGTTTTTAGCTAAGTCACTTAACTCCAATATTATTTTTGTCGCATTGGTCTGGTCGAGTGCACTCGTTGGCTCGTCTAATAAAATAATAGGAGCTGAGGATAAAAAAGCACGCGCTATTCCTATGCGCTGTTTTTCACCGCCTGAAAGTAAAGTTGCATCTGCATTTAAATCTACTTTTAATTGGGCCTTGAGTAATGCCTGCTCAAGTTGTTCATCATTTGCATTAATGGCAGATAAGGACAAGTTTTCTCTTACTGTGGCCGGTAATACATCTCCACCTTGTGGAATAAACAAAACCTTTTCATGTCTTAATTTTTCATGTAATTGCAAAATATCTGTTTTTGCTAATTGAACGACACCTTCTTGCAATACAGCGAACCCAGCAAGTGCTCGCAGTAAGGTTGTTTTGCCAACTCCACTTGGCCCTGTAATTGCAGTAATTGAATTTTTTGGAAATGCATAACTTAATCGATCCAATACTTTTTGATTTTCAATTGTAAAGCTCGCATTAACTATTTCGAGTGTTACATCTTGCTCAATCTGTTGTAGATTGCCCGATGAGAGTACTGGCTCTTTTAAGAATGTAGATAGACGAGTAGCTGCAGCTCGCCCAGCAGCGACATAATCAAGACCATGCCCTAAACGTAGTGAAGGTGTCACGATAGCCAAGCTAAAGAAAAGTGTTGCAGCCAAGGTCATACTGTCGTATTGATAAGCCACGAGATAGGCTATGGCAAAGGTTGCAACAGCTTGTAGTAATGCAGTGGCAACAGCAGCGAGTGTTGCGACTTTACTCACCCAAGACACCATATTTTGAGTGAAATTTTGTGCTGATTGAGTATAGGCTGTTAAAGCGCCTGATTGTTGCCCATATATTCGATTATCACGAATGCCACGTGCATAATCATCAGCGGAACCAATAATATCTAACATGACCTGCATACGTGCAGCGCCATCTCGTTTTGATACATTGGGAACAATAATTAAATAATAGAGTGAAGCAATTGCCCCAGGTAATAATACCCAAAGGGCCATCGGGCCAACCAAAGCAATTAATAAAACAATAGAAACTAAAGGGATTGCAGCAAAAATCGCAATTTCCGACGGTAAATGCGCCACCATGTGATGTAAAGTTGCGATATCGTCTGAAACCAGTCGTTTTAAGCTTTGGTCACCCTGTTTTGATAGGGTTGTGTTAGGTAACCGAATTAAATGATGAGCAATTTGACGACGTAATCGTGCCGAAAATCCAGCCTCTGCATCATGCACTAACCATGAAGCCAGTGCTGCCAATGCCGCCCCGACTATCCAAAAAACCGCTGAAAAGATCACCCAATAAGAAGATAAATAACCAATCAACTGAATCATGCCCCACAGGGCTGTTAAAATGGCTAAACCAGAAAATACGGCAGCAAGTGTTCCTGCAAATAATTTAGGAAATGCTGGCTTGAGTGCAGGTGCCAAGGAAGAGTCTGTCATCAGATGAGATAACTTTAAATCAGACATGCTTATCTCTCTTTATATTCATAGAAAAAGCGGTACTTAAAATAAAATCTCGCTTCAATTGACCAGCAAGAATTGTCATTTTCGGCTTTAAAAAAGCATGAATAAGAAAATCATATAAAAAGTATTTTTTTAAAAACTTTAATTGCATCAAAAACTTCCTAACCACCCTATCAAAATATTTTTAGATCATTTTCTAGACTGTAAAAATTAATATGGATTTGTCTAAATCATTTTGGTTGATATGACTAAAAACCAACTGTACGTTTAGAGGCACCTTGTAAATCAAAAATAACGTCGTCAATTAAGCTATCAATCTGACGTGTATCTCGGTGATGTGCCGTAGTAATTAAATGAGCCATATTTCCCGAGGTTGCCAGATAATGCTTTTTCCAGATGTGCTCTGAAGGACACGGAAATACCACAGTGATTGAATTTGGATTCCGCCAAGCAGGAATGCCCACTGCTTGAAAGCGATCAACTGCGTACTGGGCCATTTTTAGACAATGTTGAATTCTCTGCCGTCTTTGTAAATTGGTTTGGCTACGTATTGCCGCCCACATCAACAAGACAGTATGGCCATTGCGAGAACCACTAATGGTTTGATCACGTGTAGAGATATAGTCCACATCTACCGATATAAGCTCTACATTTTGGCGCTTGGCCACAACAATGCCACACGGAATTGGTGAGCCAATCATTTTATGGCCAGACACACAAATCGAGTCGATGCCATGAGCAAAGGAAAACGCTTGAGGATAATCAACAAAAGGTAAAATCATGCCACTTAAGGCAGCGTCGGCATGAATATAATAATCTCGGCGTATGATTCCGATTTGCGCTAAGCGCTCTTGAATCATTTCAATATCATCAATTGCGCCAGTCATGGTCGTGCCAATATTTGCAAAAATAATGGGGTGACTTTCTTTATTGGTTTTTATTTTATGGATTAAATCATCATAGTCGATTTCACCATTATCCAATGATTCAACCACGCAAGATTTCATCTGCAATAATTTGGCGATTTTTCCAACCGAATAGTGCGTATCTTTTGAGTAATATAATGTGGAATCAGGAAATAGCTCACGCGCCAGATAGCAGCCAAACATATTACCTTCTGTGCCACCGTTGGTTACGTATCCCCAGCTTTCTTCAAAGGGAATTTGAAAAATTTCAGCAAAATACGCCATGACATCTTTTTCAAAATCAAAAGAATTCAATGCGTAATTGCTATAGTCTTTCCAATCACCACAATTATTAATAGAGAATTTGAAAAAACGGAATAAAGCTGAATAATCAAAATCTGCAGATTCAGGATATCCAATATTGAAGTATTGATGTTTTAAACAGTAATTCCAGAATGTCTCAATTCTCTCTTGATCAGCAGGCGATAAAATCATTTTTTGCTCCGTTAATATGACGATTACAAGTCGTCTAAGGAGTCGCTATCAAAGATATAAATTTTATGTAAAATTTAGCGACCAGGATTTGTCGTATGCCTTATGAGGCAACCCTCTACCCTGCAATCCGTTGCCGTGCATCCACCAATGACCACCAATTTGATAAAGTGGGTGTGCGTCCTAATTCCTCAAAACTAATATTGATTCCCTGCGCTTTGAGTTCCGAAGAAAACTGCATAATTCGTAATGAGTCCAGTCCATAAAGAATCAGGTTTTCTTCGGGGTCTAATTCTTCTTCTTCAATCAGTTGCTGGACCTTTTGCTCTAGCCAAGGTCGTGTAATGCCTGTTGCCACCTGCCCCACTACAGATTCGGTATCAGTGACTTGACCACAACGTGAAGATACATATTTCAAAGCTAAGCGATGTTCTTCTTCTGAAAAATCGGCAACTGCATCGCCAACCAAAAAGGGTTGTATGTCACTCATAAAGGCTTCAATTGCCGTAACCATACAACCGATATGAGCATAGACACCGCCAATAATGAGCTGATCACGATTCCAGTTTTGCATTCTTTCTAGCAAATCCGAACGTTTAAACGCGCTATAACGCCATTTCGTTAAGACAATGTCATGTTCAGCAGGAGAAAGTTGATCAATAATTTTTTGCTGATCGATTGTTGAGGCTGGCAAACCCGGTCCCCACATCGCATTCAGTAATGCTCGATCTGCCACTGGCTGCTCATAAGGCTGTGCGGTATAGACAACAGGAACATTGTTCTGATGTGCCCAAGTTCTTAGTTGAACTAAATGATTAACAACCGTTTTAATTAATTCACTTTCAGCATCGTAAAAATTTAAAAAGTAACGCTGCATATCATGAATTAATAAAACTGCTCGAGAAGGATCTAACTGCCAGTCTGTTTTATTATTTGGATAACTCTCTCGTTTGGGCATGAGATAAGTAGAAATTTTTGAAATAGCCATATGCTGCTCAATATTTATTAAGATGTTGTAGATGTATTTAAAATGCTGCGAAGTTGTTTTTTGTCCACCTTACCGACTGCAGTCAGTGGCAAACTTTCGATTAATTTGATCTGGTCTGGAAGTTTGTATTGTGCAATACCCAACTCCATGAGATGGCGTCTGAGCACAACAGCTTTAAGTTCAGGATTACGAGAAACAATAAAGGCACAACTCTTTTCACCGAATTGTTCATCAACAATCGCGACCAAAGCTGCGTGCATAACTTCCGGATGTAGAAGAATAAGTTTTTCTATTTCTTCCGAAGCAATCTTTTCACCACCACGGTTAATCTGGTCTTTAATTCTTCCTACTACACGTAAATTACCATCCGAAGTACGCTGCACGAGATCGCCCGAATAGTAATAGTTATCCTCATCAAAGACCTGTGAATTATGTTCAGGGCTTTGGTAATAACCACAAAAGGTATAAGGTCCCCGAGTCGCAAGCATTCCTACTTCACCTTCTGGGACTTCCCTATACTGTTCATCCACAATTTTGATTTCATCATCAGAACTGATAGGACGCCCTTGTGTCGTAAATATTTGCTCATCGGAGTCATCGAGTCTGGTGTAATTGACCAAGCCTTCAGCCATTCCAAATACTTGTTGTAATTTACAATTGAGGACTTCAGGAACTTGACGGGCTAAAGATTCAGGGAAACTTGCTCCACCTACTTGAAGCAACTTTAAAGACTGAATTTGATCTTTATATTGAGCTGCTTTTTCTAGCCACATAATGACAGCACTCGGCACTAAAGATGCCATATTGACTTGATGTCTTTGAATAATAGAAAAACAATTGAGCGGTTCAGGATTTGGTGCCATCACAACACATCCACCTGCATGTAAAACGCCTAATGCACCGGGTGAACTCAACATAAAATTATGGGGAGCTGGTAGAGCACACAATAACCGGGTATTTGAGTTTAAACCGCAAATCTCGGCACTGGCCCGCACACTATAGTCGTAGTCATTATGCGTTCTTGGAATAAGTTTTGGTGTTCCCGTACTTCCACCTGACAACTGAAAGAAAGCAACTTCATCAGCAGGTGTAGATGAAAAATCGACAAAGGTCTCTGCTGGTGTTTCAATCCAGTCTAATAGTCCGAAATCGGTAGCTTGATGATTGAGCATCAAAATAATTTCAGGACTTAAATTTACATCATGAAGTGAGTCAATGAACTGATTATTGCTAAAGACTTCATGCTGACGCGAACCAATTAAAAGCTTAGGTTGAATCTGTTTAATAAAGGCATTTAGTTCATATTGGCGATGGCTATATAGCGCATTGAGTACGACCACACCAGCCTTAAGCAAGGCAAAAAAGACAATATAAAACTCTGCAACATTGGGAAGTTGTACTAAAGCAGTATCACCCTTGCCCAAGCCTTTCTCAGCTAGTCGAGAAGCTAAATTTGTTGATAGCTGGTCCAGCTCGATATAACTCAACTGACGCTCACCACAAATAATTGCCGGCGAATGCGGATGCGATTGAACCCCTACCGTTAAAATGCGCGTCAAAGGTTGGTCAATCCAATAACCTTTATTTCGATAGTGTTGCGCTCTCTCTGGAGACCAGCGAACAAACTCAATCAACTGTTTTTTCATGACATTCTAAATATTCAATTTAATTTAATGGTTATCAAGCTATTGATTCTTCGTAAATTTTCTTACATATCAGCATAAATATTTAATTTGAATACCGACAAAAGAAAACTCTTAAGACGGACAAGCTATATATTCACAGCAAAATTGGAAATGATTAACAAATGCAACTGGTAATCATTTTCATTTGTTTGTATGATGCTGAAACAAGATTAATTTGTCAACCGAGTTATCGTTCAATGTGTGAATTAACTTCGATGCAAGCGGCCTGCTGGTTTGGTCGCTCTGGCAACGCAACTTTAGGTGGGGTTGCTGCCCACCTCTATGCAGAATTTGACGGTCAATTTATTGATCTACAAAAATTACATTTAGCACTTCAACGACTTTATAAAGAACACGCTATTTTGAGATTAAGTTTGAGTGCCGATGGCATCGCAAACATCATGGCTGAGAAGGCTCAACAGATATTAGAAGTCGATGATTTTTCAAAGCTTAGCGATCATCAAATTGAGCAAATGCTCATGCAAAAACGTGAGCAATGGACCCATCAAAAACTTGATTTAAGTCAGGGCCAGACTGTAAGATTTTCTGTAAGTGTTCTTAAAAAGAATATTTTTCGTTTTCATGTAGATACGGACATGATTGCTATAGATCCGTCCAGCTTCTTGAATTTAATGGAAGATCTTTCTTTGTTTTATGAAGACCTAGAAATATCATTCTCCCGCCCGCCTAATTTTTTTGACTGGTATCAAAAAATACGGACAGACCCTAACCTAAAAAAATTAAACCAACGAGACCGCTTATGGTGGAAACAACGTCTGCCTCATATTAGCCCTGCTCCGTCTCTACCTTTCATTCATCAAGAATTCAAAACAGCAAAAAGTGATCGTTTAAGTACGTGGTTATCGCCGGAAGAACGAAAAGCATTACAACAACTTGCTAGAGAACAACGCATTACCGTGACCAATCTGATATTAGGTTTATTTGCTTATACGCTTGGTCATGCAACCAAAGATCACAGCTTCCGATTAAATATTCCTACTTTTTGGCGTGAGCCGGTTTTAAAAAATATCGAAGGCTCTATTGGTGATTTTGCTAATTTAGTCATCCTTGATGTCGATATGAAAGGAATAACTACCTTAGCTGCATTCTGCAAACAAATAGCAAATCAAATGCTTGAGTTATTAGAGCATTCACATTATTCGGGTGTTAACGTTCTACGTGACCTATCCCGTTATCATGGTAGTGCACAGATTGCTCCCGTGGTATTTACAGCGGCACTTGATTTAGAAAATGATAATTTACTTTCCGAACGTGTCCGCCGTGTTTTTGGCTCAATGAATTGGGTCATTTCACAAGGGCCGCAAGTTGCACTTGATGCACAAGTTGCTCATGTAGATGACGGTATTTTAGTTAATTGGGACATCCGTTTAGATGCTCTACCCAAAGAATGGACCACGAATTTATTTGAATCTTTCATTCATTTACTTAAAAATCTTGCAGCACACCCTGAGCAACTTAATACACAAATTATAAGCCCAGCACAAAATACCTCATCAGATCGTACGTCCCAAAAACCATTAAATGCATTACAACAAGCCTACCTATTAGGCCGAACTCAAGCCCTTCCTTTAGGTGGTGTTGCCATGCAAGAGTTTAGGCAGTATCACGGCACAATAGATATTGTTTTATTAAGACAACGTTTGACAGAAATGGTACGGCGGCATGACAGCTTACGAACCTATATTGATAAAAATAGATTAGTACAATATGTAAGCGATCAAGTGAGTGTCAATTTAAAAGAAATAGACCTAACTACAGGGGAACCTGAACGTGCTTCTCACTACATCGAGTCCTATAAAAATAGTTATACGCATGAGCTATTTGATTTAAATCAGCCGCCTTGGAATATCACGGTTTTTTTATTAAAAAATAATCTGTTAACAATTTTTGTCCGCTTTGATGCATTGATTTTAGATGGCCGATCTATAGCTTCACTTATGTTAGAGCTATTTGATGGGCAACAACATGATATCCAAACACAAATAGAAGAAAATGAAGCTGAAAATAGCTTATCTGTTCATCAGGCAGATATGGCTTACTGGGAAAGAAAATTTTCTAAATTATCTAACATTCCTGCGCTTCCGTGGAAAACACCCTTACAGCACTTATCGACTTCACATTACCAACGTAACAGTCTGGTTATAGAAAAAGATCGATTTAAACAGTTGTCTAAAATTGGAGCGAAACATTCACTGTTTAAAAACTCAGTCATCATGGCGATTATTTTGGAAGTGCTATCTCATTGGAACACTGACAAATCTCTATGTGTTGCTGTTCCTACACTTCCCCTCTATGCCGGACCATTTTCCAATAGTTCTACGTTTATTGCTGTTGAGTGGAAAACTTCAGATCAATTTGCTGAACAAGCAAACCGTTTGCAAACTGAAGTTTTAGAAGGTTTACAGCATCTTTCATTTTCAGGCGTTGATCTCGCCCGACTATTATTTGAAAAAGTTGGCACTGCTCCAGTATTACCGATTGTAATTACAAATGGTTTGTCATGGCCTGTATTATCTGAATCTCATTCTATTCAGCAACTAGATGGACTAACCCAAACTCCTCAAGTTGCAATTGATATTCGCTTTAGCACAAGAAATGACGGCGCTTTAATTTTCGATATTGATTATGCTCAAGAAGCATTTCCACCTCACATGATTGAGGATTTCTTGAATGCGCTACAATTGGCAATCAAGCAAATTATTGATTCAGAAATATTCAGTTTTGATCTCAGCAATTTTTTCAATGAGCTTCAAAATAAACGAACATATTTTAAGAATAACGAGTCCGATCATTCATCTATACCACTTAAAAATAATGCTAAACAGCAAAATCAACTACTCGATATTTATTTAGAAGTGATAGGCCACACACCAAATAAGGAAGTGGACAGCTCAACTCATTTTACTCATCTCGGGCTGCGTCCACATCATTTAAAGGTCGTTTCAAAACGTATTAATGAAACATACGCGATTCAGCTCTCACCTGTTCAACTTATTCAATGTCGCAATATTGCTGATGTAGAGAAATTACTAACACCACATTAATTCGTATTTTTAACTTTCATCATTTTGGAAACAGATAAAGTATAAACATGAAAAAAATAGATATTACCGGAATTGGTATTGGGCCATTCAACTTAGGTTTAGCTGCTCTTTTGTCTCATCATCCCGAAATCAAAAGTGTATTTTTAGAACGCAAACCAGAATTTCGATGGCATGAGGGCCTGCTATTGCAAGGCACGACATTACAAGTCCCTTTCTTTGCCGACTTGGTTACTATGGCCAATCCCTGCCATCCATTAGGCTATATTAATTATTTACATCAACATGATCGCTTACATCAGTTTTATTATTACGATAGTTTTTTAATTCCACGCCGTGAATACGACCATTATTGCCGTTGGGCTTCAAAACAATTACCTGATTGTCGATTTGGAGAAAACGTAAGTCATGTGGAATATGACGCCAAGCTCGATAAATTTATTATAGAAAGTGAATCAGCCTCGGGTGAAAAACAAAAATACATAAGCCAAAATCTGGCGATTGGTATTGGGACTAAACCTCGAATTCCTAAGTGGCTTGAAACATGCAAACACCCTTTAGTAAAACATTCTGCGGAGTTTGCGAAAATTCAGGAACAACTCAAACAATGTAAACAAGTCACGGTTATTGGCTCAGGCCAGAGTGCAGCAGAATGTGTGCTTGCTTTATTTAATTCACTTACACCAGAACAAGTAAAAGCAGGCGCATCTATTCGTTGGATCACACGTTCTGCCGGCTTTCACCCAATGGAATATTCTAAACTTGGGCAAGAATGTTTTACCCCTGCATATATGCAATATTTCCAAAGCCTGCCTAGAGATAAACGTCGCGATATTGCTGCTAGTCAGGGCCTGATCTATAAAGGCATTAGTTTCTCAACCATTGGTGATATATATGATGTGCTTTATGAGCGTTCAGTGGCAGGTGAGAAATCCGGTTTAAGCTTATACACAAGCTGTGAGGTTGAATCGGTTGAAGAACTTGAATCGGGTTCTCTGCGTTTAACCTGTTTGCATACTCAACTCGATCAACGTTGCGA
Source organism: Acinetobacter sp. AOR43_HL (assembly GCF_027854635.1). Taxonomy (NCBI): domain Bacteria; kingdom Pseudomonadati; phylum Pseudomonadota; class Gammaproteobacteria; order Moraxellales; family Moraxellaceae; genus Acinetobacter; species Acinetobacter sp. AOR43_HL. Next base: position 245,103 of record NZ_JAKTHX010000002.1, on the reverse strand, counting down.
ATTAGAAACTGATGCCCTTGTCGCAGCTACAGGCTATGTTCATGATTGGCCTGAATGGTTCCAAAATATGAAAGGTTCTATTTTAGCTGTTGATGATAAAAATGATTGTATTGTTCAAGAAGACTTTACGGCTTTACGTTGTGATCAGGGACAAGGTCGAATTTTCATTCAAAATGCCGAGATTTTTCAGCAAGGTGTAGGGTCTCCCGACTTAGGGATTGGAGCAACCCGAAACTCAGTCATTATTAATCAATTACTGGGGCGTAATGCTTATCGAATTCCTAAACAGTCTTCTTTCCAGCACTATGGTTTACCAAAATAAAAACGCTTAATAAAAAAACTGCCAAATCAAATTTGGCAGTTTTTTTATATGTTCTTTTTAGATCAAATTAAAAATCAATTGTGGCAGATAATAAATAAGTACGTGGTGCACCAAGCATTAAATTTGTAAATTGAGGCATTGACCAATATGACTTATTGGTGAGGTTATCAATATTCCCGCGAATAGTGACAGGAAATTGAGCTATTTTCGTATTATAACGTGCGCCAATTCCGTACACTTCACGTCCAGGTACTGAAGTTGAGTTATCATTATAAATATATTGTTTAGACGCAGCTGTCGCATTGGCAGTCAAAGTTAAGCCAGGGATATACATCACATCACCTTCAATACCAAGTTTAGCTTGCACTTTTGGAACACCGGCAACAACATTTCCTAACTCGCTTTCAATTCTGGTTTTTGTAATTTTAGGATCAATATAAGTTAATCCTCCCATTACACGAATACTGTCAACAGGTGAACCATAAAAGCCCCATTCAATTCCGCGATTACGTTGTTCTCCATCAGCGCCATAAATAGATTTGATTTTTTCATCGGTACTTTTAATTACATACGAATTTCTAGATTTGATCTGAAATACACTAAACGTATTGGTGAATTTACCGCTGTCAATTTTAATTCCGGTTTCCATCTGTTTAGTTTTAAAAGGAGAAAATATTTGCCCCTCATTTTCGTAGTTTTGTCCGGTAGGTACGGTTCCCCCTGAGCTTAACCCTTCAATATAGTTTGCATATAATGAAACATGATCATTTGCTTTTACCAAAATTGCAGCTGCAGGTGTAATAGCGTTCTTATCATAACGACCGTTAATATTTCGGACGCCCTGCCCATTTAAACTTTCGGTGACAATATTTTGATAACGCAGTCCTAAGGTTAATTGGACTTGATCTTGAAGAACCGACATCGTATCGGCTAAGCCAACACTTGTTAAATTTTCTTTATTACTAAAAATAGGTGCAATAGGAACGCGATTCGGTTTACTGCCCCAATTCGGATTATAAATATTAGTTACACGATCTCCCTCAGGAAATCCTTGTCTAATACCAGCTTCGTCATCCGTTTCGCGGTAATGTGTTGCATTTAATGCCAGAGCATGTTTTACAGCACCTGTATCAAATTTACCACGTAAACCCACTTCAGCAGATTTACGTTCATATTTGAAACCTAAATGTGCAATATTAAACTTTATATCTCCCGCTTCGTTTTGTATTTCAGTTTTAGCAGCACCTAAAGTGTTATATTCTGTTTTACTCATACCTGCCGTTGCATACGCCATCCACTTATCATTTAAGTCATACTCGCCTCGGATCATACCTCCCGTATCACGCGTGTTATAGACCGTCCACGTTGGGTTCAATAAAGTATCGGGGTTTGGCGCTTTGGGTAAATTGACACCTGGTAAAATGGTTAAACCACGATTTATACCGTCAGCATGATCACGGCTAGTATATAAATCGGCTGAAAGTCGCGCATTGTCGCCTTTCCAATCTAAACCAAGTGAAAATAGATGAGTGGTTTTTTCCTGCTCTTTAATCGGTCCTTCACCATCTCGATATACGCTATTGAACCGCACACCAAACTCTTTGTTTTCACCAAAACGGCGTCCAATATCCAGGTGGCCTCCGAATTGTGAATCCGACATATACGTCGTTGTAAAACGAGTTAAGGGATCATCTCCTGCACGTTTCGGAACCAAGTTAACTGTTCCCCCTAAAGTTGAACCTGGAGGCATTCCGTTTAACATTGCTGAAGGGCCTTTTAACACGTCAATACGTTCAAACATTTCCGGTGAAGCGCGGTATAAAGGAGCAATACCATATAATCCGCCCATAGAAGTATCGCGGCCAGCAGCCACAGAACTTGATCTAAATCCACGAATAGCATAACTTTCTGCAATTACGCCGTAAGCGCCAGTTGAAAAAATAGATGGATCCGTTTTTGCAATCACATCAGTGATATCTTTCGCTTGCTGATCTGCAATATATTTTTCTGTATACGCAATGGTATTAAACGGGGTTTCCATAGCGGTTTTATTACCTAAAAAGCCAACTGAGCTTTTTGACGAAACTTGCCCACCTGCATAAGTATCATCTTGTTCAGCTTTTACGGTAATTGCTGGTAAAGCTGCTACATTTGTTTGAGCAGCTTCTTGTTGTTCTAGAGTTTTTGTTGAATTATCAATAACAGCAGCATAGGAATTTGATGCACATAGAACAAATACAGTGCCTAATGCATAGCCTAATCGAAGGGCCATTTGTGCAGATGCAATACCATTTAATACAAAAGAACGTTGATTAATTCTTTGATCATTCCCACTTTTAAAATTACGGTTATCGCTAACGTTGTTCATTGAAAGACCTTTAATGTTGTGATTCATTTTTTATTAACTATCTGCTTAAAATACAAAGCAAAATAGTGAAAATTTATGCTGTAAAATTTGATTAAGTGATATGCGTAAAAATTTATTGGTAGCCTTTTTTTACATCTTCCATCACTATTTTGAGCGAGGTTGGGCTTGCAGCAGTGGTGTACCACGCATCTGCATCGACAAAAATGACACGACCGTTTTTCCACGCTTTGGTTTGACGTAATAATGGATTTTCAACACTGGCAGCATTAATGTTTGAGCGATGTTCCATCACAGCAGTTCGGTCCACGATATAGAGAATATCTGGGTCCGCTTTTTTGATGAATTCACTCGAAATAGGTTGCCCATGTAGACTTGTATCCATCACACCACTTGCAGGCTTTACCCCAAAAGCATTAAAAATAAAGCCATAGCGTGACTGAATACCAAAATTACTAAATGCCCCATTGTTATGAAGAACGACTAACGCTCTTTCTGGGCGATTGGCCGTTACGGCTTGTACTTGCTTCACCTGTTCATCGAGTTCAGAAACTTTCTGGCGGGCTAAATCTTCTTTATTAAATATTTTTCCTAAGGTCATCATATGGTCTTTAACCAGACCAATATGATTACTCTCACTGTTGTTGAAGTTAATATCGTAGTGAATGGTCGGGGCAATTTTTGACAGTTCCTGATATTGATTAACGTGTAATGGCGTCATCAAAATCAGGTCTGGTTTTAATGCATATATCCGCTCCATATTGGGCTGTACAATTGCACCCAAATCCTGAATTTGTGCATCTTTTTTATATTTTTCCAAAAAGTGTGGAACATAATCTTTTGGCATTCCCATAATCGGGACATTGAGTTGATCTAGAAAGTCAGCTTCATTCATATCAAGTACGGCAACGCGTTGCGGTAAATGATCTATCACCGTAGTTCCAAGTGCATGTTTCACCGTAATCGGTTCTGCTAGCTTCTGAGAAGCTTGAGTGTTATCTGCAACTTTTTGATCACATGCTTGTAGAGTGATAGCTGCCGCTATGATTAGGGCTACTCCCCCATACTTTTTCTTCCAGTTCATATGTATTCAAGCTCCAGATGAGTTGAAGTAATTACACATACAGCCACGCTCACTGTATGTAATTTCAAAATCAAGCTCGTACAGATCATTTAATTGCGCCTCTGTAATCACTTGTTCCGTTAACCCACTGAAATGAAGCTTGCCGTTCTTGAGCGCGACAATATGGTCAGAGTAATTCGTGGCAAAATTGATGTCATGAATGACTAAAATCACAGTGCGCCCTTGTTCATCACATAAGCGTCTGAGTGCACGCATAATTTGAACGGCATGTTTCATATCAAGGTTATTTAAGGGTTCATCTAATAAAAGTACGTCTGTTTGCTGGGCGATCGTCATCGCCAAAAAGGCCATTTGCCTTTGACCACCACTAATTTCATCTATGTAAGATTTGCGCAGCGGCTCTAAAGAAAGAAACTCAATCGCTTCATCAACCACCTGACGATCTTGCTCGGTTAAAACACCACGGCTATAGGGAAAGCGTCCAAATGACACCAGCTCTTCTACGGTTAAGCGCAAATTAAAGCCGGGTGCTTGACGTAAAGTCGCGACATGCTTGGCGTAAACAGCGGTTTTAATACCCGCAATATTTTGATGATTAAGAAAAATCTCGCCTTTATCCGGCTCAATTAAACGTGCCATCATCATGAGCAAAGTCGATTTTCCGGCTCCATTTGGACCAATGAGTGACGTCACCTGACCTGTAGGAAATTCAACATTTACGTCAGTCAGTATTGGCTTATTTCCATATGACTTATTGATATTCTTGACATGAATCATGCGACACCTCGGGTACGAACCGTCAGCGCAAGGAAATAAATGCCACATACCAGATTGACCAGAATGCTGACGGTCGTTTTGTAATTAAAAACGTGCTCAACTAAAATTTGAGCAGCAATAAATATGGCAATCGTGATGGCACAGCCCATAGGCAGCGTTAATTTATGCTTATAACTTCTTGCTAGCGCATAAGTAATGTTGGCAATGAATACGCCCATAAATACTGTCGGGCCAATCAGACTGGTAGATACCGCAACCAAAATAGCGATCAGGGCTAAATAGAAACTGACATAGCGGTGATGATGAATGCCTAATGAAATCGCTTGCTCACGCCCTAAAATCAGAACATCCAAAACAGGAAGTGCTTTCCTACCAAGGAATAGAACAATGACTACAGCCAAGCTGGCATAAAATAAAGTTTCTGGCTGAGAGCGATTAAACGAAGCATAGCTAAGGCCTTGGAAAACAGAAAATTCACCAGGGTTAATTTTGAGTTGAATAAATTGAGTAACCGTCCCGACGACCATCGTAAGGACTAAACCTAAAAGCAACAGGAGAAACACATCATTTCTGCCATATGGCAATAACCACTTATGGATTACCCACGAATAAAGCAGCATTAAAACGATAGAAATAAAGAAATTACCGTTTACACCTAACTGGCTTAATCCATGCGTTCCCCAAAAAAACAACAACAAAACTTGCCATAAGAGATAAATCGCTTCATAGCCCATAATGGAAGGGGTCAAAATACGATTACCGACCAGTGTCTGAAAAACAATCGAGGAAAAAGCAACGCAAATACCGGCTATAACAATCGTGGCAAGACGCAGAAGTCGGTTAGGAATGACATAATCAAAATCTAACCCTGAGTTTAAAAATAAAAAACTTATTGCTAGGCAGATGACAATCAGATAAATCATCCATAGCTTTGTAATACGCATTATCTAAACTCCCTCAAAATGAGGATGAGGAAAATAATTCCCCCCACACCACCTGCGGTAAGTCCGATTGGCACTTCAAATGGATAAATAATCGAGCGGCCAAGAATGTCGCAAATCAGTAATAGAGATGCCCCACCTAAAGCCACAATGGGCAAGGTTTTAGCTAAGTTTTCTCCGTATTTCAGTGCGACCAAATTGGGGACCACGAGCCCGACAAAAGGAATGGCACCAACAGTAATTACTGTGGTTGAAACTGTAATGGCAACCAGTATTAAACCAATGGCGGCTATAGCTGCATAACTAAGTCCCAAGCTAGAAGCCATCTCTTCACCCATACCAATCACGGTAAAGCGATGTGCAAAAAGATAAGTCAGGACAACAATTGGAAAAATAATGTAAATAACTTCATAGTGACCTTGGACAATTTTTGAAAAATCTCCTAAAAGCCACCCTTGCATACTTTGTAAAATATTAAAGCGATATGCATAAAACTCAGCTAAGGCACTCAGTACACTGCCGTACATCAAGCCAATAACCGGTACTAAAACCGTATTTCTAAAACGGATCCGACGGATAATTGCGATATAAATTAAGCTGGCAATAAAGCAAAAAATGATCGCAAATATCATCTTACTCAGCGTGCTGGTTACCGGAACTAAAGTTAACGACACTAAAATTCCCAGCTTGGCAGCATCTAAACCGCCCGAAGTTTCTGGTTCAACAAACTTGTTACGCACAATATGCTGCAAGATGACACCACATACCGCCAACCCGATACCGGTAAGCACAATGGTAATCAAACGAGGGATACGGCTGGCTGTAAGAGTGAGCCAACTCTCATGAGAAAAAGAAAATAAGGTAGACCACTGTATTTGCTCAGCCCCGAGCAATAACGAACAAATACATAAAATGATAAAAATACAGAATAAGCCAAATCGCATCAGTGGCGTGCCCCACTTGAGCGTAATAAAGCCGATGCAAATCGCAAATTTAGTCCCATCAAACTAAAGCGAGGGAAAATTTGTTCAATATTTGATGGGCTTATTAACCTTTCATGATTGAATATTCTCATGAAAATTCCTCAATTTTATCGAGACAACAGAATCAGTTCCTTTTGAATAGGCAAAATCACAGCCCTATTCTGAGGATCGTTTTTTTCATCTTTAAATTATTTTTGCCGAACCAATTTCGAATTAAATAAATATTAATCATTCACTTATTATTTATTTTCTATTTTAAAAATTCGTCATTCTCAATTGGCACCATCTTCTTGCAAATAATAATCTTGATGTAAATGAGAATCAATTATAGTATGTTTAAAGGTAAAATGTAACCCTACTGTTACATCAGTACAGTTCATGTGGACATCAACTCATTAGAAAAAGGTCAATTTTTGTAAACAAGCAAATCTATAACACTATGAATTATATGAAATTTAATCTAATGTAAAAAATTTGCGAAATAAAAATTGACGAAAATAGCCATTTGATAAACTAGGATTCATTTATGTTGGAACAATTTTCCAAATCGCCCTCTCTCCTTTCGGTTACTGATTACGAAGAACATATCTGGATGTTGCAATTACAGCAGCCTGAACAAGTTAATCGACATTTTAATCTGTGGAAAGTTAATCAAGGTTTAGACATTCAACTGCTGATTAAAGCAATTCAAGACATTATTAAAACTACACCTGACTTAAATGTCCGTTATACATTTAGTGACGAAGGCGATTTATACAAATATCCATTTGATGACCATTCAGCTTGCCTAGAATTAAAAAAGAGCAATACAGAACAAGTATTTGAGCAGGTAGCTACCTTAAAAGCGCAATCATGGAATGCAGAATTTCATCCCCCTTTTTTTACAAGTCTCATAGAAACTGAACAAGACTATTTTCTTATTTTAGCGCTCCACCCTATTCTTGATGAAAGCTATCAAAAGTCAGATTTCATTCAGGCCATACAAAATCGTTATCAACAATATTCACCCAATAATATGCCATTGGTACTAACTGAAATTGATATCTCACATCATCTAGATACAAGTTTCGCAAAAGCGCCACAACAACCTAACCAAACTTATGTTTCAGAAATTATTTTAGAAGAGTTCCGAAATACGCTCGCTGAACCCGAAATGAGCCAACATGATGACTTTTTTGATTTTGGCGGCCATTCACTATTAGCAACACGAATTATTGGGAATCTACTCAATAAACATGGAATTGAGATTCAATTTAATGATTTCTTTAAATCTCCATCTGCTGCTGACTTAGCCCAATATGCTTTCGTTAAATCTGCAAAAACTGAAAAAACCACCTTACAAAGTGTCGATAAAGCCCCGCTTACTTTAGCTCAAGATTTCCTGTGGCAAGCTTATTCTGCGTTCGATTTTAGCCCAATTTATAACTTGCCATTTGCCGTAGAATTCCTTGAAGAAATTAATGAAGATATTTTCTTGCAGGCCTTTACAGATATTGTTGAGCGCCATGCAGGTTTACGAACAATTTTTAATACCGACAATGCTCAAACCTATCAACAGGTGGTTCCTACGTCTGAACTTCAACAATTCAAATGGTTTTGGAACAGTGCCGAAAGTAAAAATGCAACGCTTGCCAGTGAAGCTTCATATAAATTTGATTTAACCCGTGAACTTCCCTTAAGAATTCGTTTAATTCGAAATGCCAAAGGTCGCCAAACTCTATCGTTCTTAGTTCACCACATGGTGATTGATGAATGGTCTTTAAATACGATTATGGCTGACCTTGCGCATGCTTATCTTGCTCGCTCAAATGCTCAAGCTCCAAACTGGAAGGCACCTGCCCAATCTATTCTTGATTTTTCTTTACTTCAGCAAAAGCAAGGGATTAACCAAGACCATCTAAATTATTGGACGAATCTGCTAACAGGAGCAACCAAAGGTTTAAACCTCCTTGTTTCAGAACATGAATTAAATGCTGAAAAGGTAAAACCTCCAGTCCAATGGCTCGAACTTAAATTTGCACCAGAAATGCATGACAGGCTCCTTGCATTTTCGAGACAACACGGCTCTTCTATTTTTGCTGTTCTCTATACTGCTATCGCCAATGCTTTACAGCAACAAGGTAATTTAAAAGATATTGTGATTGGTACTTCTGCATCTGGACGAACTGATCCTGAATTTTTTGATACGGTGGGTTACTTTACGACCATGGTTGCGCATCGCACACAATTTAGCCCATCAGATTCATTCCAATCGTTGCTCCACAATATCAGCACAATGATTAATACCTCGATGGCCTATGCAGATATTCCCATCAACCATATTCAAAATGCATTAGGAATGAGCGCAGATGAAGGACTGTTATTTGATGTGTTTATTCATATCCATTCAAATAACGCTTTAAACGGCGCGCTCAAAACACCTCAGGGACAAGACCTTCCTTATCGTCAGATCTTGCCGGAACGTGATGAATCGATGTTCGGATTACATTTTGAAATTATGGAAAATGTGATTGATGGACAACATCAGTTAAGCATGATTATTACGTATCAAGCCCACCGCTTCCCGACTGCAACAGTGCAAAGTATCTGTGAAAAAATTAAGGCAACCTTAGCTCAAATCTAGTTGCCCTAAAACTAACCATGTGCTTAAAAGCAAACATCTCGACTCTGCTTTTAAGCACATTTCAATTTTTCTATTTTATTTGCTGCTCTACTTTATTCACCACATCCTGAATTGTTTTGCAGCTAACTAGCGTATAAAAATCAATTTCTGTATTGAGCTTCTGAGAAAGTTTCTGAGCAATACTCATGAGTTGTTTCGGACGAATTCCTATCGCTAATATTTCACTTCTATAAAAAACATCCATTCTTTCAGCTTGCCTGTCAGCTATGCATTCACGGAAAACCGATAAAACCGAATCCCCCACCTCAGCGATTGATGACTGTGTTTTAGTGGAGTTTGCAGACAACGTAGAAGATACGTAAATTTTCCCCTGAGCGATTTCTTGCACAGCTTTACGATCAATTTTTCCATTTCGGGTCAGAGGTATGGTTTCGACGGCCAAATATTTCGAAGGAATATGTGAACTCGGCAAATGCACTTTTAAAAAGTTCTTTAATTCGGGGCTATTTAAGCGAGTAGTTTTGTATTTATTTTCTAGGGTATAAACGGCGACTAACTCTTGAGTTTCAGTCGTTGGATGTACACAACTTACCACCACACAGTTATGAATATACGGGTTCTTCGTTAAAGCATTTTCAACCTCGGCCGCAGAGATTCTCACGCCTTTTATCTTTAAATAACCTTCCTCACGTCCAGCAAAAATAATATTTCCATCTTCCCTAAAATATCCTTGATCACTCATGCGAAAAGCAGTTTGAGTTTCATTTTCACTCACTTGAATATCAACGAAATCTTTATAATAAATTTCCCCATCAAGTAAATAACCATTTGATAAATTCAGGCCGGACATATACATGGTACCGACCTCGCCCATTTGGCAAGGCTTCAGATTTTCATCCAAAATAAAATAATGGTTATTTTCTAAAGCTTTTCCATACGGAATAATTTCCTGATCTTGCTCATTTATTTCATGCCATATACTCCAAATTGTTGTCTCTGTAGGTCCACCTAATGAAAATAAACGAGCGTTAGGCAATTGTTCTCTTAACTTCGAAATGAGTGAAGGTTTGATATAGTCGCCGCCTTGGGCAATTAAACGCAAAGATTGTAGTTGTTCTTTTTGAGCTACACTGAACAACATATCGACAATGGCAGGCACACTGCTCCAAAGCGTAACCTTGTAGCGATCTACTAAATTGGCCCAGACAATAGCATTTTTACTTTGCTCAAAAGATGGCACCACCAAAGTTGCACCCACTGCCATTGAAGCAAATACATCAAATAACGACATATCATGATGAAACGGTGTTACCGCCATAATCACATCATCAGCAGTAATTTTCCATTCCGAGATTGTTTGTTGTAGCGTGTTTTCTGTGGCTTGATTATTTAAGACTACACATTTCGGAGTTCCTGTACTTCCCGAAGTATATAAATAATATGCCGGAAGACGGTTGATTTCGGCATTAAAGCTCGGTTCATACTCAGTTGTAGCCGATAAAATTTCATTAATATTTAGGTTTTGAACACCAGCAATGGATGAGTCACTCACCACAACATCTGCCCGACTATTCGTCAATAAATAGTTCAGTCTCGACGGCGGTGAATCCATATCTACAGGTAACCAAATGATGCCTGTGAGCGCACATGCCAAAGCGGTATAAATATGCTCAGGACTTTTTCTCAGGCAAATGGCTACCACAGACCCTGTCGCCAAATCTTGCATTTTTAGCGCATACATAACTTTGGCGACCTGAGTCCCTACCTCAGCATAACTAATGCTACGGTCTTCAAAAATGAGTGCTGTTCGATTGGAATTTTGATCAAAAATATTTTCATAAATTCGCTTTAAGAAATTTTCTACGTTGTTATTTTTATCATTCATTTGCCCTAAATTTTGACTCAAATTTTTTAGCATTTATCTTGGTCCTCACCCTATTCTTTATGCAATACCACCCCACCTAATATTCAAAACAAAGTTATAAAAATGTCGTCTTTATCGCTGTTTGTTCGAATAATAGATATCCCAGCACAATAATACAAATGATAATCATTTACAATTAATATTGTGAGAAATATCTATTTTCCTCCTTTAAAAGCACTTTATAAAAAATAATAAATATCAAAACAATAAGATAATTTTTAACCTTAGGCCTAATCATTTAGAGGGCTATATTTATGAACTAAAAACCACAATTAATAATGATTATTATTTACATTTAGAGCTAATTTAGTTATCGTAATGAATAGAGAGACTACATCTATATTAATTATTACGCTCTATAGTAATCATGAAGCTTGGGTTATATGTATGACAAAAATTGCAGAAAAATCGAAACAAGAATATGGCGAGTTACTAAAAGAAAAAGACCATTTACAAGATATGGAACAGCTTGAGATGACCATCGTCTCGATCCATACGCCGTATCCGTCCATTGTAAGAATTCAAGGAAAAATCAACACATTACAGCCAGAGCTTTGGCAAGCTCCTAATTTGGCAATTCGTTTAATTGTGAGCAATCCGCCAGAGGGACAACCCATCTCACGCGTCTATACGGTCCGTTCGTTCAATCCTGTAAATGCTCAAATCGAAATTGATTTTGTTAAACATGAAGATTTAAGTCCAGCAATGGAATGGCTTAATTCGGCTCAAGTGGGTACAAAAATCGGGCTTATTGGCCCCCGCCCTCATTTCATTCCCAATTTCATACATAAAAAACATGTGGTCATGTTTGCCGACGATACGGCTGTACCCGCGTTATATTCGATATTGAATGAATGGGAAAATGGTGTAAGTGCGGATATTTTTATTGAAAGTTTTGAAAAAGATATTGCTAGCCAATTACCCCATCATGACCATGTTGAAATTCATTCGTTCTATAAAGAACATCACACGCCACAAAAAGGTCTTCTTTTAAAAGCAGCATTTGCACTAAAAACTTATGACAATATTACGATTTGGGCGGCTTGCGAACGCAAAGAAGCCAGAGCTTTACGCCAGTTTTTTCTAGAAGACAAACAGTTTAATAAAAATGACGTGCGTATTGCTGGCTATTGGAGAGATGGCGTATCAAGTTCAGAACTAGACATACTCCGCGCTCAACATTATCAAAAACATATTCAGCAAGGTAAGACGTTGAATGAATATGATGACCTTGATCTAGCGAATTAAGATCAGCAATCATTTGAATAAAACCTGCTTTGTGCAGGTTTTTTTTATGGGTCAACATACATCTATAATTATAAAACTATACGACCATATCAATTATGCAACGACATGTTGCAGTTAACCTATTTTTTAGCCCCACATAGAACATTACTATATTTCTCAAGAGATAAATAAAAATTTGGGAGATTAGATCATGAATGCTTATCTACATCGTAGTGAAGACCGAGGTCATGTAAAAGCAGGCTGGTTAGAGTCTTATCATAGCTTTTCATTTGGTAGTTGGTACGACCCTAAATATATGGGTGTAAGCGCTCTACGTGTAATTAATGACGACCAGATTGATGCACATAATGGTTTTGGTACGCACTCCCATGACAACATGGAAATCTTAACTTGTGTGCTAGATGGTGCAATTTCACATCGCGACACGATGGGAAATGAAGGCCAGATTAAAGCTGGTGAATGGCAACTCATGAGTGCCGGCACAGGTGTTGCCCACAGTGAAATCAACAACACTGACACGCCTGTACATTTACTACAAATCTGGATTATTCCTGATGAAAGAGATGCCGAGCCAAATTACCAGCAAATTAATCTTGACCCGCGTAAAGATCCAAACAAATGGCATTTAATTGCAGGGCCTGATGCAAATGCACCAATGCATATTCGCCAAAATGCAGAAGTAAAATCTGCAGTATTGGAAAAAGGACATGAGTTAACTGTTGATACGGTTAAAAAAGTGAACTATGTGCACGTGATTTCAGGTGTAGTTCGCATTGGCGATCAAGAAGTTAAAGCTGGCGATGCTTTAGTTTTTGAAGATAAAGCGACAATTCACGCAACTGAAGACAGTCAATTTATTTGGTTCGATTTACCTTAAATCATCAAAAGCCCTTTGCATAAAAGGGCTTTTTTTAATCTCCCCCGCCACCGCCGCCATCACATCCACCTGAATCTGAAGATGATGATGAACAGTCATTTGAATAACTAGAGCTATGATGATGACTCGGACTATTATCGTGAAAATGATGTGGTGAAGCAGATGAATGATCATGCTCACCAGATGGTGAATAATTTTTTAAATTTCTGAGTAGCGCGATTAAACAAATGAGTCCAATACTAGAAAAAATGATTATGAATATAATAATAAATAACTTCAAATAACGACCTCCTAGATCAAGCTATAGAGATGCTTGTTGTGTTCCCATTTATTATATGAGTCATGTTTAATAAACAAGTTGTTTTTTAATGAATAAGATAAAACTTTTAAGTTTCCTTTACATATAAATAGGCACTTGCTCTGGATATACCCAAATGTTGTGCAACCGTCTCTACAGCCTTTTTAATGTCTAATAAGCCATTATTCTTTAACTCATGGATTAATTGTTTTCGCTCATTAAGTTTTAACATGCGTGGTGTAGTGGCATGTTTCGAAGCAAATTGATCGATATATCTTCGAATTGCTTCTGTACCATTCGGTTCTAAATTTTCAATAATGTTATTAGTTTCAATTTTAGTAAACTGATCTAAAGCGCTTTGCATTCCTCTAAATAGAGTTAAATCAATATTCATACATAAAGCAGCCACATACTCGCCTTCTTCATCTTTAATACCAATAGAGGTACTTTTTGCAGGTCGACCATCAGCAAACTGGTTTGCGTAGTTTGAAATGAGGTTTGGAAACTCTGGAGACATAATTCTAGCCAGTCCTAACTCGGTTGCTGGATCTCCAATTTTTCGGCCTGATAGATTGTTATGTATAGAGAGTATGGCATGCTCAGGATTTGTTAAGTCATGGACAACAACTTCGCAAAAAGGAAATAGTGTTTCACTTAGCCCCTTCGCGATGGTATCTAGTTGAGTGAGTAAATGTTTATCACGATTGCCCAATGTATTTCCTCCTAATGACTTAATTACTATTTCAAACCTAGAGTAAAGGATGTAATAGCAATTTAGACTTTTTATCTAATTTTAAACTTAATGTAAATCAAAATCTTATATCTCATTGTTATCACATTAGAAAATAAAATTAGACATTTTATCTAAAAATATATATTTTATCTAAACAAGGTCAATATATTTAGTGTTCCTTGCGCAATAGGAAATCTTGCATCTAAAAACATTGAATAGAATTAGGTTTAATTATGAAAAATTTAACCCTTCCCACTTATGAAGATGTAGCGGCCGCTGCTGAACGTATAAAAGGTTTTGTAAATAAGACTCCTGTTTTAACTTCACGTACTGTTAACAATGAATTTGAAGCTGAAGTATTTTTTAAATGTGAGAATTTTCAGCGTGTTGGCGCTTTCAAATTTCGTGGCGCAATGAATGCGCTTTTGCAATTTAATGACACTCAAAAAAAAGCTGGTGTGGTTGCTTTCTCTTCGGGAAATCATGCACAAGCAATTGCACTGTCAGCAAAAACTCTTGGTATTCCAGCCATAATCGTTATGCCCCAAGATGCTCCTGCTGCAAAAATGGCAGCAACGCGAGAATACGGCGGTGAGATTGTTGAATTTGACCGCTATACGGAAGATCGGGAAAAAATTGGAAAAGAAATAGCTGAAAAAAATGGCCTGACACTCATTCCATCTTATGACCACCCGCATGTAATTGCAGGTCAAGGTACGGCTGCAAAAGAGTTATTTGAAGAAGTAGGTGAATTAGATTACCTGTTTGTATGTTTAGGTGGCGGTGGTTTATTAGCAGGTTCAGCCCTTTCTGCTCGCCATCTCTCTCCTAACTGTAAAATATATGGTGTTGAACCTACTCTAGGAAATGATGGACAAATGTCTTTTAGAAAAGGAGAAATTGTTCATATTGATACGCCGCAAACCATTGCAGATGGTGCTCAAACGCAATATTTAGGCAAATTAACATTCCCTATTATTCAAAAGAATGTAGATGACATTTTGACTGTAAAAGACCAAGAACTGGTGACTTCTATGAAGTTCTTCGCTGAAAGAATGAAGATGGTAGTTGAACCGACAGGCTGTCTTGGATTTGCTGCTGCACGTAATTTAAAACATGAATTAAAAGGCAAACGTATAGGCATCATTATTAGCGGTGGAAACGTTGATATTTCTAAATATGTAGAGTTTTTATCAGCTTAATAAAAGTCGATATCTATCTATGATGTCAGCTAAAACGTCATAGATAGATAGAACTTCAATATACACATACCTCTCGACTTAGCCGTATTTTAATTTAAATAAACTTTTGGAGATGGTGATGAGATTTATTTCTGAGTCTGAATCTTCTGCTCTCATCAATCACGAACTGGCTTATGACGCCATTTACCAAGCTTTAATTGCTGCAACTCAACCCGATACTAAAAGTTTTCCTGTGGTTCACGGTCAAGCTTCCAATAGCAAAAATACCTTTAGTGTTAAGTCATCGGCGACTCAGCATTTAGCTGGTCTTAAAGTCGGTTCTTTTTGGGAAGATAACCCTAAAAATGGTTTGCCTCGACATAATGCGCTGATTTTATTATTTAATCAGGCCAATGGAAAAATGGCAGCAGCCATCGAAGCAGGTAAGGTCAATGCATTTCGTACCGCAGCTTCTAACGCAATTGCAACTCATGTACTGGCAAGAAAAGATTCAAAAATATTAGCCATATTTGGTACAGGAAATCAGGCTAAATATGAATGCGAGGCATTAGCGAGAATTAGAAATTTCGAACAAATTTTGATAGTAGGACGCGACTCAAGTAAAGCTGAAAAAATGGCAGAAGACCTCAAACACTTAGGGATTAAAACTGAGGTTTCAGAAGCAAAAGAAGCCTGTGAACAAGCCGATATTATTGTGACCGCGACCTCATCACATACTCCTCTTTTTAAAGCAGAATGGGTCAAAGCTGGCACACACATTTCATCTATGGGGTCTGATAAACAAGGTAAACAAGAGCTTCCACCACAGCTATTTCTGCATAGTGGTTTATTTTGTGATCTTAATACTCAGTCCAAAGTCATTGGTGAATTTCAACATGCGCCTGAGTCTGCCACTTTAACAAACATAGGTGATGTACTTTTAGCAAAGACTCAAGGAAGACTAACTCAGGAACAAATCACAATTTATGATAGTTCAGGGTTATCTATACAAGATTTATATATCGCTCAGAAAATTTTAGAAATGTCTTAATATTGATCATTAACTGCATCATTGGGGTTGATGCAGTTAAATTAAAAATATTGGTTTTCATTAGCCACAAACCAACCCCGCCAAAAAACAATCCAGCACTCTTTCCCGTTGGATTGTCGCATCCGAGCTTAAAAGCTGAATAATTGCACCTTCAATCATATATAAAAATAATTTGGCATCCTGAAAGGTTGCATCATTTCTGAATATTCTAAGCTGACTATAAATTTCATTGATGAGCCACGTTCTATACCTCACTGCGGTGATATAGGCTTTTGGATAGGTGAGTTTCGTTTCAAAAATTGCTTTAAATAATAAATAGTATGGCCCTTCTACATCGCTATGTAAGAAATAAAGTTTCTTAAGTTTATCCTTCCCGTTTGTACTTTGATCGTACTCAACAATTGAGACTACTTTTTCTTTTAAGCGTTCTTTTTGCACGATCAGACAGATTTCTATAAATCGCTCTTTAGAATGAAAGTAGTTATAAAAAGTTGCTTTTGGAGTGTGAGACTCTTTCACGATTCGGTCGATGCCCACTGTGTGAAATCCGTGATGGTGAAACAAATGAATCGATGTATTAATGATTTGGATCGCACGTGTTGAGAGAACTAAATTTGGCATATTTTTACCGTTATAAATTCTTGTTGTTTCTAAACGAGATAATTTTTTGGGAGAAAAAAAGGCATAGCAAAGCCATAAAGACTGTGCTTGGCACATCTCAAGTTTTATAGTTAATGCAAGTTTTTTGAGCCGTAATGACTTAAAGCCTGAAAACCCTAAGGTCATCAAGCTGCTTTAAATTTTTAAGTTGTGTCGTTATAGCTTTTGGCAAAGGCTGCCAAGAAATTATAAATATGCAAAGCCAACTCCTTTTTATTGGGAGTTCTGCCAAACATTTATAGAATTATGGTGGCAGAACGGAAGAAGGTTGACAGACTAGTATTATCTCAAACTAGCACACCCGAGGGTGTCCCTCTCCCGTCCTACCGCTACGGGAAAGGGACGAGTAGCTACCACACAAGACTATTCCTCAGAAGAAATAACTCTGATGCGGGAGATAATATTCAGCCTGTCAAAGCCGGCTGGCAATGTGGCCAGCAGGCAAAGGATAGTGCTCTGCCCTTTAGCAGTCAAGCACACAAAATGACATTTGCTTTAAATTAGATCATTAAAAAGTAAGGATAAATAATGGATAAGTGATTGTTAAAGTGGGGTTTATAAAGGTGGGGGTTTTGGCAGCTATAACTTTATAGGTTGTAACCTTTTAACAAGTTTAAAGGTTACACCGCTCAATTAAATTATAAATAGAAATTAGACTTAACCTATTTTCATAAAATATAAATCAGTGCCTTTTGCAATTGTCTGCTCTTGAAAAGGTACTATCACAATACAATTCGCTTTAATAAATGGCTCTATCTGATATGACTGTTGTTGCTCAATAATTTCTAATACATATTCCCCATTTTCTTGAGGCTTATAGTGCCCCCATAACAACTTTCTATTTGTCACATCAGGAACAATCTCTATGTCAGTTTTACCTTTAAAGTAAGCATGATCAAAAAAGTCTGAGATGTGCTTATTCAAAATATATTTCACAAAAGCATGCATTAGAATCGCAATATCTTGGATGTCACCCGGTAAATTAATAATAGTCGCTTTGTCTTCTGTAACGACTACACGCATACCTTTATGATTACCGCTTTCATCATATATCTGCACAGTCTCACGACTAGGTGGAGTCCTATCTTGTCCTTTAAGAATTTTAATTTCATTAGCTGGCATACAACGTGTATTCAAGGCTGATGACATGCTGCTTTGATCAAAGATTGGAAGTTTTTCAAGCTGGAATAAAGAAGAACGATTATTTTGATATGTGCAGCAAATAATGACATCAAAGTTTGAAGTTTGTTCTTCAAAGAATTTTATATAATCGTCCCTGCTCGTCGTTAATGAGTCATCTAAAGCTGGGTCATTATCTTTTTTAAGATTATTAAATGCAGCATCAAAACGTTCAGGTTTGAGTGATTTGATTTCTACCTGTTCGTAGCCCCATGTTTTCAAGACATCTTTAACATACAGACTTTCCTCACTCATTTCTTCTTTATCAAAGGAATGCATACTTACAATGAGGATTCTGGGATTTTTATATATAGATAATTCTTTGATTCCTGCTCGTCTTAAAACAATTAATTTTTCAGGAGTCAGTTTCTCATCTTTTTTTAGAATTACATCGCCTTGTTTAAATATACTGCCTTTGGGGATAACACCATGCATGGCAGGAATAGAACCAGTAATCTTTTTAGCATCCGTATCAGAAAGATCTAATCTTTCATCTTGTTCAGCAATCACTGAATCTAAAGACTCTAGTAATTTTGTATAGGCAGGAATTTCTAACAAACTTGGAGTTTTTAGATCTAATTTATACGGATTAATAGATCTATAAAGCTGTTGTCCCCAATAGTACCAATGAGTAATTAATAAAGGGCTATCTTTACTTGCAAATTGAGTTGTTTCTGAGTTAAGAGCCCAACCCGCATATTCAGATAAATTATGCAGAGGATAATCCTGTAAAGCATATACATCACTTGCGTTAACTTGATTTATTGCTTTATCCAGCTCTACAGTTTCTTTTAAATCACCTTTAGGCAAATTTATATTGATATGATAAAAAATGTCCGTTAAATGATTTGGTAAGTTATCTGGTATTGGAAGTTTTTTTTGCATAAATATAGATCCTAGAGGTACCTCAAATAGAAGGCACTTCGCTAGTTTTAATTATTAATAAAGAATTTATCGTTATCTAAAACATTCGGTATTAAATAAAGCTCCAAACTGCTTCAGCCTTTTAAGAAATGAAATTTCTCTTTTAGGCGAGTATAGAAACTGAAATTAATTTAGAAGACCAATAAAAAAAGCCCTAAACTATTATAATTAGGGCTTTTTAAGTCATGTAAAACTATTCGAGTTTATATGACTTTAAATCTTGGTAGGTATATCCAGACTCGAACTGGAGACCTCTACGATGTCAACGTAGCGCTCTAACCAACTGAGCTATACACCTAGAATGGAAAGCATAATATTCATTTTTCAAAAGCAAAACAAGTGATTTGCCATCGAAAAAAATACAAATGAGCAGACTTTAAGCAAACTCTTTTTCATTTTCCAAAAAAGAAAAACGGTACATGGTTTAACCACATACCGTTTCTTTAGCTGACTATTAATCTCAACTTAACAAGGGCATTTCTTTAAATTACCACCTGCCGATGGATATCTCGAATCAACACAATGACGGTAGAAAGTCGTCGCATCCATTGGAGTTAAATCAGGATGATGAGCCTTCATATGCTCCAGATAAGTTTGATAGTCTGGAACCCCAACCATGAGTCGAAAGCTTTGCTGCAAACGCTGCCACAAGGTTGCAATGCGCGACCAGTTCTTTGGAGAAAGTAATAGCTCTTTTTGCGAGAGCACTGTCATTTTGATGATTTTCGCAATAATGACAGTTCCATTTTTTGCAAATTTAAAATTCATCATTACTCTCCTCGTGGGGTGACCACTTTCGGATCAGCATATACAGCTGGTGCTTCATGAGCAGTTGCTGTCGGGCTTGCTAACGCACGGCGCACAATACCAATTGCAGCAATCACCATCACAATTGCAACGATCATGAAGAAGCCACAAAGCGCAGCGTTGATTTGATTTGACATCACAATCGTCTGCATTTCTTCAAGTGTCTTTGCTGGTTTAAGAATTTCACCACGCGCAATCGCATCTGAAAATCTATTCGCTTGCGCTAAGAAACCAATCTTTGGATTTTCGTGGAAAATCTTTTGCCAGCCCGCAGTCATACAGGTAATGAACAAGAAAATTGTTGGGAAAATCGTTACCCATACATATTTTTCTTTTTTCATTTTAAACAGAATAACTGTACCCAAAATGAGTGCCATTGAAGCCAACATCTGGTTACCCACACCAAATAAAGGCCAGAGTGAATTGACACCACCTAACGGATCAATCACACCTTGATAGACGAAGAAGCCCCATCCACCTACCGCAACAGCAGTACCCAGCAAATTACCAAAGAATGAGCTTGAAGATTTAACCGCAGGAATAACAATACCCACAGTGTCTTGCACCATAAAGCGACAAGCACGAGTACCCGCATCGACAGCAGTTAAAATGAATAATGCTTCAAATAAAATAGCAAAGTGGTACCAGAATGCCATCATTTGGCGGCTGTTAAAAATTTCAGAAATGATATGTGCCATACCAATCGCAAAGGTAGGCGCACCACCTGTACGTGAAAGAATCGAGCTTTCACCTACTTCTTGAGCCAACACTGTTAGCATTTCAGGCGTAACGACAAAGCCTAAATTACGCACAGCTTCTGCCGCAGATTCTACAGTTGTACCGAGTACAGCCGCAGGCGCATTAATTGCAAAGTACACACCCGGGTCTAAGACAGTTGCACAGATCATCGCCATAATACCGACGAAAGATTCCATGAGCATGCCGCCGTAGCCAATCACACGAATGTCAGCTTCGTTATCAACAAGTTTTGGTGTTGTACCACTTGATACAAGCGCATGGAAACCAGAAATGGCACCACAGGCAATAGTAATAAATAGGAATGGAAATAAACTACCAGAGAATACTGGACCAGTACCGTCAATAAAATGAGTCACTGCCGGCATTTTCAATTCAGGTAATGCAATCACAATACCAACGGCCAAGCCGAGAATGACACCAATTTTAAGGAAGGTTGATAGATAATCACGTGGTGCTAACAATAACCAGACTGGTAAAACTGATGCGATAAATCCATAAATGATTAAGCACCATGTCAGCTGTGTTCCTGTTAAAGTGAAAAATTCACCCCAGTAAGGATCTGCTGCAACCTGTCCACCATAAACAATGGCAAGCATCATTAAAACGAAGCCGATAATAGAAACTTCGGCAATACGTCCCGGGCGAATAAAACGCATGTAAACGCCCATAAACAATGCAATTGGAATCGTCGCTGCAATACTGAAAACACCCCAAGGACTATGTGCAAGTGCTTTCACCACAACTAATGCCAGTACCGCAAGGATAATAATCATTACCCCAAGCGCACCAAGCATGACCACAATACCGGCAAAAGAACCGAGTTCTTGTTTTGCCATTTCACCAAGTGAGCGACCGTCTCGACGTGTTGAAATAAATAAAACTAAAAAGTCTTGTACCGCACCCGCCAGAACCACACCGACCAATAACCAGATCGTTCCTGGTAAAAAGCCCATTTGTGCAGCCAAAATTGGTCCGACTAATGGCCCCGCTCCTGCAATTGCAGCAAAGTGGTGACCGAAAAGCACATATTTATTGGTGGGAACATAATCCAGACCATCGGCTAAACGATGTGCTGGGGTTAAACGTCTTGGGTTTAATTCAAATACTTTAGTTGCAATAAATAGACTATAAAATCGATATGCGATGCTATATACACATGCTGCAGCAAGTACAAGCCAAACCGCATTGACATGTTCACCACGACTGAGTGCCAGCATCCCAAAAGAAATTGCACCTATTATTGCCACTAGGCTCCAGACCAGCTTGGAGGGAAGCGTAGATTTCGCTTGCATTGTGTCCATTCTTAACCTCTCAATAAATAACTACAGCATTTTTATATTGTTATGTACTGTTTCTCTTAATCCCTGTGACTCTACTCCTCCTTTTTCTTTTTTCCTCTTATACTTTCGCATAAAAAAAGGGATGATTTACATCATCCCTTCGATAATAGTGTATTTTTTAACTATTATGCACGCTCTAAATAATCGCCAGTACGAGTATCTACACGAACGCTTTCTTCTTGCTGAACAAATAACGGAACACGAACAACCGCACCTGTTTCAAGCTTAGCTGGTTTACCGCCGCCGCCAGATGTATCACCACGTACGCCCGGATCAGTTTCAACAATTTTCAATACAACAAAGTTCGGTGGGCTTACTGTTAAAGGTACGCCGTTGAACAACATAATTGTACATTTTTCATTTGAATCGTCTTTTAACCATTTAGCAGCATCGCCCATTGCAATTTTGTCTGCCGCGATTTGCTCAAAAGATACAGGATCCATGAAGTTCCACATTTCACCATCGTTGTATAGGTATTCCATTTCAACTTCAACGATGTCAGCTGCTTCTAAAGAGTCACCTGATTTGAAAGTTTTTTCTAATACTTTACCGGTTTTAAGGTTACGTAATTTTACACGGTTGAACGCTTGACCTTTACCTGGTTTTACATATTCGTTTTCCATGATTGAACATGGGTTACCATCAAGCATAACCTTAAGGCCTGCTTTGAAATCATTTGTAGAATAATAGGCCATGAAAGGCACACTCCAAACTTAACAAGTCAACTATGCGATATAATGCGTTGTTGCATTATCTTAATCGTGTCAAATGATAAACTATTTATACCAAGAGCAAAACTGGCAATCTCAACTGAGTGACCTTATTACTGATCCTTCGGAATTGCTAAGCCTACTCGAGTTATCCTCAGAACAGCTATTATCGGGTGCGATTCTGGCTTCTGAAAAGTTTAAATTGCGTGTTCCTCGTGCGTTCGTCGGAAAAATGAACGCTAAAAACCCGCTTGACCCGCTTTTGCTACAAGTATTACCTCATCATTTAGAACTCGAAGAACATCCTGAATTCGTTACTGACCCATTAGGCGAAGAAGCAGCAAATCAATTACCAGGTGTATTACATAAATATAAATCGCGTTTTTTATTAACCTTGACTGGTGCTTGTGCCGTTCATTGCCGTTATTGCTTCCGTCGTCATTTCCCCTATCAAGAAAATTTGCCAAAAAATGAAGATTGGCTAAATATTAAAAACTATATTGAAGCAAATCCAAACATTAACGAGATCATTTTGAGTGGTGGTGACCCGCTTACGCTTTCTAACCGTAAATTAGCACTTTGGTTAGAACGCCTATCATCTCTCAAACAAATCCAGATTCTGAGAATTCACTCACGAGTCCCAATTGTTATTCCAAACCGGATCGACGAAGAGCTGATTTCTTTATTAAAAAACAGTAGGCTGCGTATAGTTCTGGTGGTACACTCAAACCATGCTTCTGAACTCGATGACTTTACTTGTTCAAAATTGTTGCAGTTATCTGACCATCACATTACTGTACTAAATCAGGCAGTATTGCTTAAGGGTGTCAATGACTCTGCACAGACGTTAATTGATTTAAGTTATCGTTTATTTGAAGCTCGCGTTATGCCTTATTACTTACATGTTTTAGATAAAGTAAAAGGTGCACAACATTTTGATTTAGAATCATCCGAGATAGATGATATCTATCGTGACGTGTTAGCGAACCTACCGGGGTATTTGGTTCCTAAACTCGTCAGGGAAATTGCGGGCGAAAAGAATAAAACACCGCTTTTTGGGGCTACAACTTTTTGAGTTATATAATAAGTGATGATGAATAATGCGCTGTCGGACATTTTTCACAATCAAACCGAACTCTCTCGTGAACGGTTAAGCTTTTGTGAAGCCAATATTAAAGATCTTAATGAATGGGTCACTACCCTTTCTATTATGCAACTCGGTGATACGTCAAAAGCATTATTCACAGCTATTTTAGAGCTCAATGAATTAAAATGTAGTGAAACCTTACGTTTCGACCTTATACAAACGCTTCATCCGACTATTAACAATGTACTCGCCAGCCTAGAGAAAAACTTCTTTAACCAAGGCGTGATTAGTACAGATCGTAATGAGCACATTATTGAATTAGCAATGTTGCTCCGCTGCTATTTCGCCAGTATTTATTTAAATATTGCGCAAAATAGTCATGAGCAACTCCAGCATCAAAAGTTTTCAATCTTTGCCTATAAACAAAAAAAGAATCTGCAAACGGCGCGTACTTTATCGACGTTTCATGCGCTACAACAATTAACGAGTCTCCTTTATCAGCAGCACATGCTTTATAGCGAGCCTCTTAAAGGTCAATGGTTAATAGCGCATCAGCTCTATGAAACCGCAGTTCAGCACAAATACCATCTCATCAATATCAATCATATTCAGGGCATACAGCACCCTTTAGCGAATATTACACAAGCTTATGCTCAGTTGATTTTGCTGGATATTTTAAATACGAACCAGATTCGTCAGTCAGAAATTCAGGCATTATTTCAATGTAGTTTTGACTGGGCAAGAATGATTCATATTTTGCCAAAAGATACCGCTTTAACGAAATATGTGGTCGATCCAAATAAAGATCATCCACCTGTTTATAATACAAAGCGTAGCTCTAACTTTAACCCAAGCATCTTCATCGGTACGCAAGCTTTACTTGAGCATGTCACTGCAACCATGCATAAAAATGCTCAATATATTTCTAAGAATGAAAAGTTTTATTTAAGCCCAGCTTTAAAATTTCATGTTCAAACGATTTTAGGAACCACGGCTCAACGTCGTCATGAACGTTATGAGTACAATGCAGAGCTCCAAATTTGTTTTGGTTTAAGCACTGCCCATTTCTATCTATCAAAAGCAAAAAACTTTGAAGAAACGCTACAGCTTAACCATAACTATAACTTACAAAGCGAGTCTAAAGTTTTATCCAACTTAGAGAAAAAAGAACAACAAACCAGCTCTTATCAACGCTTAAGTCGTGAAAGTAAAACCATTTATCAAACCACCGTTCTCGATATTAGTGTTAATGGATATCGTATTAAATGGTCTGGCGAAGCACCAAAGAACTTAAGAACTGGTGAATACATTTTAGTTAAAGAAACTTTGCATGGACAATGGCGTGGCGGTGTAATTCGCTGGATTAAACAATCGACAGAAAAATCCCTAGAGTTAGGTTTAGAGATTTTGTCGCAAGCCATGTTCCCTTGTTCAGTGCATATTCAAGCTGAGCGCCATACTCGCAATTATCATCCCGCACTATTACTACAAACACAAAATCTAGAAGAAATACAAAATACGCTTATTTTACCGGGCTCTCAAATTTTTAGAGAGCAACAAACAATTCATTTACGATTGGGGACAGAAGAAATCAAAGTGTATCTACTCAAAGCACAACTCATTACGCAAAGTTTTATTCAATTTCATTTCGAGCTTTTGAATGAGCAGCAACAAGGTCTGCTTGATCAGTTCATGATGAAAAAGGGTAATAACTCTAGCACTCAAGATTTATGGGAAGCACTAAAGTGAGAAACTCTTTATTATCTAAAAAGTTAAAACGTACTGAAACACGTTTACTCATTATTGATGACAACCAGCTACGTTATAACCAGATTTTAAATTTATTATTGGGGAATGATTATCAAGTTCAGGCATTATTACTTGATGATTTAAAAAGTTTTGAAAAACAGTTAAATACGCCGTGGGATGCTATTATTTTTGGTCGTGCTTATGACCTAAAAATTGAACAAACTCTCTCCCTCATTCAAGCATCTGAACAGCCAAATTTACCTGTTTTATTATTACAACCTGACGATTATCAACCTCAGCAATATCAGGCTTATATTCAAAAAGGCATTTATGATGTAGTTCCATTAGAACCATTAGATTATTTTTATATCACTCTTCTTCGGACCTTGTCTTATAGCCACTTATTACAAACCGAACAACGCCTGACCAATGAGTTAGAAACGATTCACTCCCATACACAAACATTGGTCAACAATAGCCATAAAGCAGTTGCCCTTTTTCAAGAAGGGATGCATGTTAAGGCAAATACAGAATACCTCAACCTTTTTGGGTTTAAACAAGAAGACGAGATTATTGGTCTACCGATTTTAGATGTTTTACAACCTGATGATTTAAATGTTTTTAAACAAAGATTTAAGAAAATTTCATTAGGCCAATTTGATCAGGCCCGTTTTGAAATCCAGAGTCAACATGCAGCAATCGCAGGTAACAATGCTCTAAAACTAGAGTTTATTCCTAGTCAGGAAGAAGATGCCGTACAGTTAACCATTGACTACCAACTGGATTTAAAAACACCTGCAAATACACTTTTTTCAGAAAAGAATTATGGTGTGCAAGCACCTTGGCAACAAATTAATCGACAACTATCGACCTACCCTGCTCAAGCCAACACATTAATTTTATTTAAATTAAATCAGTGCCCAGAGCGAGTATTTCAACAAGATTGGCAAACTCCTGCCCAATATTTTAATCAGCTGCACAGTTTCTTAAAAGAACACGCGCAAATGCCGATTTTTAATATTGAACTTGGTGCATATGTTGGCATTTTACAAGCTGAAAACAGCACAGTCCTTAACTCCCAACTGACTAGTCTGCAAAGTTTGCAAAAAGAGCATTTATTAAAGATTAATGAGCTTAATTACTCGATCCAATTTAAGCTGAGCTATGCCCCAATTACTGAACCTTTAAATGAAGATAGCTTTTCAAGCTTACTTGCTCAAACAAGTCAGCAAGAGTTACCTAAGGCGCAGGCAGAAATTGAGTTGGCACCAACCATCGATATTATCGCTCCCGAACCTGTTAAATCTTCTATATCGCTTGATCTAAGCCTTGAGCAAGTCGATGCTCCTTTGCAATCTTCGTTATTGCAGCAATTAAAGCAGCAGTTAGCTCGAAGTGAAATTCATTTAAAATATCAGCAGATCTACGATAAACACGATCAAGAAACCCATAACTATGAGGTGACTAGCGGTTTTATCAGCGATGAACAATGGTATGACATAAATGACTTGGCTGAATTAAGAGAAGACAGTGAGCTTTCTATTCAATTAGATCGCTGGATTTTGGTTGAGGCATGTAAGCAACTACATAACTTTATTACTCAGTACCCTAAAGCCAAACTGATTATTAACCTGAATATTGATATCTTGCTCAAAGATAAATCCTTCCCTGAGCTGATTTCAAAACTACTCACCATTATTGGCAGTAAGCTTGAAAGCCCACTGGTTTTACAATTTTCAGAACAGGCAATTCAGCCTCATCTTGCAATTGCCCAGCAACACATAGCTCGCCTGCGTCAACACGGCGCAGAAATTTCGATTCGGGATTTCAGCTCCTCTATGTATAGCGAATCAATATTGCAACAACTAGACGTTCAATATTTAAAACTGCAATCGAAGAAAACTGACCTATTAAACTCAGATGATGGTCTAACACGCTTACAAGAAAAGGTTTTGAACTATTTGACTGTAAAACCTGTAGGGATTTTACTGAGTGATCTAGATGATATGAACTTATTTGCTAATGCATGGAATGTGGAAACGCGTTTCTTGCAAGGTCGCTATTTCCAGAAAAAACTTGATCGATTAACAGACGTACAAGACCAATAATGGTCTTGTACTGAAAAACAAAAAACGGGCATAAAGCCCGTTTTTTGTTTCGTGTTGCAGTATTAACGCTTGATAGAGCGAGACATACCAGCAAAACGTTGTTTGAATTTGTCGATACGACCACCAGTGTCTACATTCTTTTGCTTACCAGTGTAGAATGGGTGGCAAGCTGAACATACGTCAAGGTAGATAGTTTCTTTACCTAAAGCAGAACGAGTTTCGATTACGTTACCGCAAGAACAAGTTGCAACTAATTTTTCATATTTTGGGTGAATATCGGCGCGCATCGTCGATTACTCCTAATTGGAAGAAAGGCTTAAGCTGTCATCGCAATTGATCACTCTCAACTTAAGTTGAGGACAGGCTCAAAATGAGCAGATCAACACCACAACAGACCATTCTTTTGGCCCACCGAAACCTCTAGGGTTAGAGCTAAGCACAACAAGTGGGCAACATTATACGTCAAATAATTTTCTTTTGCGAATTAATCTTTCGATTTAGCCCAGTAATTTGCAATTACGCCACACACCATTAATTGGATTTGGTGAAAGATCATAATAGGCAAAACGATCATGCCTAAT
The DNA here is from genome assembly GCF_027854635.1 of Acinetobacter sp. AOR43_HL. Taxonomy (NCBI): domain Bacteria; kingdom Pseudomonadati; phylum Pseudomonadota; class Gammaproteobacteria; order Moraxellales; family Moraxellaceae; genus Acinetobacter; species Acinetobacter sp. AOR43_HL. Next base: position 216,792 of record NZ_JAKTHX010000002.1, on the reverse strand, counting down.
GGTTGGCCAATAAATAAGATTTGCGCCATCGGAACACCACTTGCCAAGGTCTTTTTAGAGCTACAAAAGAAAACCGTGACTTGATCTGCTCGGTTAAAACCTAAAGCACGCGGTAGGTAAAGTGCTAATAGCATAATAATTGTTAAAAGTACTGAACACGCAATTGTTAGAATGAGTAAAGTTTTCCAACTTACTTGATGCCAAAGTCCTGCAACTACTGCTCCACTAAATGCGCCATACACCACCATCAAAATCGAGCCTTGATCGAATGCTTTAACAATACTCGGAACTTTTGCCATATAAGGGAAAATATAAGGACGTAATAATTGACCTAAAATAAATGGCACTAACAATAATAATGTAATTTGTATAATTGAAGTCGTCGGGTCAAATCCATGTTGGCTTTGGCCTAAAATGAAAAAGCTCACCAATACTGGTGTAATAAACATACCAATCAAGTTTGAAAAAGATGCACTGCAGACCGCTCCCGCCACGTTCCCTTTTGCAACCGACGTAAATGCAATAGAGGATTGAACTGTAGAGGGTAAAAAGCACATAAATAAAAAACCCCAGTACAGCTGTTGACCTAACAGAGGTAATAAAATTGGCTTAGCCAACAGACCAATTACAGGGAAAATAAAGAAAGTAAATGCAAAGACAAGTACATGCATTTTCCAATGCAAAATACCTTCAATCACAGCCTCACGTGATAGTTTCGCACCATGCAAAAAGAATAAGATTGCAATCGCGACTGTGGTCAGTGTATTGAAATATTGAGCTGCTTGACCACTGACTGGAAAAAATGTTGCTAGTAGTACCATTCCAACTAACAAAACTGTAAATCGATCAAGCGCCAATAACTTCAGCATAGCCATATCCTATGATTATTCTAGATAAATAAAAAACCCAGTTGATAAATTGACCATTTGGTCAAGCGTTCATCATACTGGGCTAAAAAAATAAAGCTAGGCTTTTAAGAACTAATTCTTAAAGCATCACAGTCAATTTTTAGTTATTTGTCGCATTAGCATCTTGTTGAATCAATTCGACTTTATAGCCGTCTGGATCTTCAACAAATGCGATAACAGTAACACCACCTTTCATTGGCCCCGCTTCACGCACAACTTTGCCACCACGTGCTTTAATTTCTTCACACGCTTTGTAGGCATCATCAACACCAATGGCAATGTGGCCATAGGCATTGCCTAAATCATAACTTGATGTATCCCAGTTATGGGTAAGCTCAAGCACGGTATTGGTTTCTTCATCGCCATAGCCAACAAATGCTAGTGTAAAGCGCCCTTCTTCATAATCACGCTTACGAAGTAACTTCATCCCTAATACTTCGGTATAGAACTTTAAAGATTGTTCTAAATTGCCTACTCGCAACATTGTATGAAGCATTCGCATGTTTATTCACCTGCCTTTTCTGATTCATGTGTTTGATGATCTCTTAGCAATTTTCCCACCCAAACCACTAAGATCAAGATTGGAATACCAATAAGAGTTGTCATCAAAAAGAACTTTGGGTATCCAATATTACTGACTATGGTACCTGAATATCCACCCAAAAGTTTTGGAGTAAGTGTCATGAGTGAACTAAAGATTGCATATTGAACAGCTGTAAATGAGACACTCGTTAAACTTGAAAGGAATGCAATAAATGCCGCGCCAGCCAAACCAGAAGCTAAATTATCGACAATAATGGCAAAATAAAGCCATAAAGAACTATATGGTTTAATGACCTTACCGCTGACTTCCACTGGTTGACCAGAAAGCGGATCAATATAAGCTACTGGTTCAATATTCACATCAAGTTCACTTGCCGCTTTTTGATTTGAACTAACAGCATATGGATGAGATGCAGAAAGTATTTTTTGTTCGCCATCCATTACAGCTACGTTAAGCTCTTTACTTGTCGATGCCACTAGTTTTTTTGCATCAATGGCTGCACTAAAAACACCTTTTTGATCAGTCATTTTTGCATCAAAATTTTGCCCATCAAGGCTAATGATAATTTTTTGCGTAGGAGTTAATGCTTGTCCAAAGTATTGCCCTCGAACCACAACACTTCCCTCACCATCTTTGAGTGAGACCTGATCATTGCCCATAACAGGTAAAATTTGTAGAGGCGATTTAGCTAACTCAGTTGTAAGTAATGGCTGAGTACGTGTAACAGGCGCTACATCATTTGAAGCATAAGCAGCTTTTACTTCAATTTGTTTTGTTCCACTAAAAGCAGAACTTGGTACTTCTAACTTCCATAACCCGACTTCATCTGGCTTGACTTGATAGCTATGTTCACCAACTTTTACGTCTACCATATCTAATGGCTGACCAGATTTTACTAGTCCAATAAAAATTAAATTGGTAGAGCTAGCCAAAACTGCACCGACAAACATCAGTTTCATAATGTTGATGCGCTGTGCTAAAAGACCACCTAAGAAACCGCCGACTAAACTAAATAGTACCCCATAGATTTTAACTGCTTCTGCAATTTGCTCTTTACTGAAGTTAAGATCTTGGTAGAACACATTAGAAATAACACCAGCAATAATGTCTGAAATACGGAAGAAACCAATAAGTAGCAACAACACTAATGCGAGTTTGACACCATAGCGTTTAAAGAAATCTAGAATTGGTGCAATCCATGTCTCTTTCGCCATTTGCTGGTTAACCACACCAATTTTAACGAGTAGATAACCTACAAAAATCGCAGCAGCAGTTGCAGTTAAAAATCTTAAAGCCTCTAAACCAAATAACGCAGCACTGTCTTTAATATTGCCAGCTTGTGAAATGGCCTCGGTAACATGCCCCGAATAAATATAAGTGACTACGAATGAAATAACGGCAATAAAAAATACGAGAACCAAACGGTAGTAATCACTACTCTTATAATTTTTATAAACTCGATTTACAACAGGCTCACGCACAAGTAGGGTCGTGACAATACCCACTAACATAAAGCCTGCCATGGTTAAATAAGTCGTTTTCCAAGCTTCATAAATGTAATTACCTTTAGCAGTTCCCAAGTGGGCAGCTAGAAATAATGCACCCGCTCCAGCCACAATCATGCCAATTCGGTAACCAGCATTATAGGTAGAGGCCAATACCGTTTGCATTTCTGTTTCTGCTAATTCAATACGGTAAGCATCAATCACAATATCTTGGGTTGCTGCCGAGAAGCCAAGTAATACAGCACCTACCGCCATTTGAATAAGATAACTTTGACCTAGAGAAGGATCAGAGAAAGCCATAATACAAATAGCAAGAACGATCAAACACTGTGCAATTAACAACCAAGCTCGTCTTCGGCCTAACGTTTTAGTTAAGACAGGCACAGGTAACTCATCAATAAGAGGAGCCCAAACGAACTTAAAAGAGTAACCTAGGGCAGCCCAACTAAAAAAAGTGACTGCACTTTTATCAATGCCCGCTTCCCCAAGCCATAAAGAGAGACTAGAGAAAATTAATAAAATCGGAATTCCGGCAGAAAAACCTAGAAACAGCATAATTAATGCACGGCGATCTAAAAATGCTTTAAAAGCCGAGACCCAACCTGAAGCTTGTGTGGTCATTCGTTTTTTATTTTCCATAAATTATAAATGTGCCTATTCAAACCCTTCTTACAATTCCTTTCAAGATTCTTTATGCAATCAATTTTGTTTTGGCGATAAAAACGGCAAGTTTGCTTGATATTTTATGCTAAACCTGTATACCTTTAAGCTTCAACCTTCGTTTTCTTTTGCTGGATATCAACAGTGACACAAAAACTTGATCAAGTGACCATCTCAACTTTATCACTCGCTAAAACAAACACCACAAACGTCACAATAAATGCATTTCCTTCAGCTTTTGAGCAACCTGATATAAAAATGACTTTGGATAAAACAGCCTTAAAACCCGAACAACTTACACATATTCCAGATTTTGAAAAAATTCCAGCTTCTACAAAACGTATAAAACCGCTTAATAACTTTTTAGGGCAAGACCGTGCCAAAGCATCGGTAGAAGCAGGTATTTCTTTACCCTACTCTGGCTATAACATTTTTGCAGTAGGAACAGCAGGCTTGGGTAAACGCACCATGATTAAGCGTTTACTCCAACAACATGCGAAAACAATGCCTACTCCAGATGACTGGGTATATGTCTATAATTTTAAGCAGGCACGCCAACCACTTGCTCTACGCTTCCCTGCTGGACAAGGGACAAAGTTTCAACATGCCCTTCATCAAACTTGGCAAATTATTTTAAAACAGCTTGAACGCCGTTTTAGTGCCGAGACCTATCATAACCGTATTGAGCGTATCCGTGAGGAAACTGGAGATGAGCAGCAACAAGCGCTTGTCGAGTTAACCAAAGAAGGTGAAGAGCTCGACTTAAAACTCATCTCTCGCAATGAAAAGCATGGCTTTGTACCTGTACAAGTAAAAGATGATCAGGTGCAAGAACTGACTCAAACAGAAATTGATGCTCTAAATACTAAGCAACGTGCTGAAATTGCAGCGAATGTTCGCTACATGGATAAAAAGCTCGAGCGTCTTGGTTTGCATTTAGGTGATTTAGAAGATGACGCACGTGACAAAGTCTCTGTGTTGAATCGAGACATCGCGACTCAAGTGGTTAAGCCACGCATGGATTTGATTTTAAATAAATATGGTCAAGTCAAAGGCCTTGAAGATTATTTAAAACAATATGCTCAAGATGTAATTGATAATGTTGAACTCATTTTAGAGCAAGAAGAAGATGACTTTGCTCCGGCAATGTTCAATCGTGTGCCTGCACGTTATCAGGCCAATGTAATTGTCTCAAACAAACCAAACAGTGGTGCACCGGTTATTTTTGAAGATTTCCCAACGCACTACAACTTGCTTGGTCATGTTGAACAACTTACTCACAACGGCACAATTACCACAGATTTCACGCTCATTCGTCCAGGTGCCCTACATCAAGCGAATGGCGGCTTTTTAATGCTTGAGGCCGAGCAATTACTCGAACAGCCTTATGCATGGCAAGGTTTAAAGCGTGCCTTAAAATCAGGCCAGCTCAAGCTTTCTTCTCTTGAACATATGCTGACGTTAACAGGCTCTATCTCGATAGAACCTGCTGCTGTTCCGCTTGATATTAAAGTGGTTCTTATGGCAGAACCTGAAATTTATTATGAAATTTTAGAAGTAGAACCAGAGCTTGGTAGTGTCTTTAAAATTCGTGCAGATTTTACTGATACTCTGCAACGTAATGACGAAAATGAACAAGCCTACATGCAGCTAATTGCTGATTATGTACAAGCGGATAAATTACTTCCGTTTGACCGCAGTGCTTTAGCAGCTTTACTTACCGATTCAAGTCGTCAGGCAGAAGACCAAAGCTCACTGTCGTTACATGCTTCAACTTTGGGCGACCTCATTCGCGAAGCACATCACCATGCTTTTAAAGCCAATGAAAAGCTTGTAACTGACCAGCACATTAACTTGGCACTACAACACAGACAGTATCGCTTAGGCTATTTAAGAGAGCTTTACTGGCAAGATCTGTCACGTGGAACTCAGTTAATCGAGACTTCTGGTCATCGTTTAGGTCAAATCAATGCCCTCTCTGTTATTCACTATGCAGATGTTGAGTTTGGTTTACCTTCACGTTTGACTGCATCAGTCTATCAAGGTGGCGGCGATATTCTTGATATTGAACGTAGTGTAGAACTTGGTGGTTCACTGCATGCCAAAGGCGTATTGCTCATGTCTAGCTTCTTGAAAGCTCACTTTGGTCGTGAACAGATTTTACATTTCTCTGCTGCTCTAGCCTTTGAACAAAGTTATGGACAAGTAGACGGCGACAGTGCAACAGTTGCCGAGCTTTCTGCATTAATTTCTGCAATTAGCCAAATACCAATTGATCAATCTTGGGCAATTACGGGTTCTATGAACCAGTTAGGCCAAGTTCAACCAATTGGTGGTGTAAATGCAAAAATTGAAGGCTTCTATGATGCATGTAAATTACAAGGCTTAACTGGCAAACAAGGTGTCATTATTCCACGTCAAAACATGCAGCATTTGATGTTACGCCAAGATGTAATTGATGCGGTACAAAGTGGTCAATTCCATATTCATGCGATTGATACGATTGATCAAGCGCTTGAGATTTTAATGGCCCGTCCTGTCGGTACACTCGACAAAAAAGGTAAGTACAGTAAACACTCTATTTATGCTGCTGTAATGGAGCAACTCGAATATTGGCAAGCCATTGAAGATGGCGCAGAAATTGAAGAGGAGCCAAAGAAGAAAAAGAAAAATAAGAAAAAAATTAAGAAGCTTGAAGAGCTTACGGCGGAAGGTCTACCACAAGAAAGTGTAGAAGAAGTCGCAACCTTAAAACAGAAATAATAAAAAAGGGTCTGTCAAATACAGGCCCTTTTTACTTTTAGAGGGGCAAAATTAGCGAACGATTTGGATCGCTCGTCCTCCTGCTAACTGACTAAAATATTGTTTTAGTGCTTCAACACAGCGCTGAATTTTCATTGGCTGTTGGTCATGCTTGGCAACTTCTGCATACAAAGTAAAAGTTGGTAATTTCCAATCTGGCATGAGTTCAATCAAAGAACCATTTTTTAACTCTTTTTGAGCATCTAAATATAAAATTCTTGCAATACCATGTCCTTGCTGACATAACGCTTTTGCAACTTGTAAATTATTGCTCTGCAAACGGCTTTGCATTTCAACATTAAGTGTTTCACCCGTTTTTACATGTTGAAAATGGAAATGGTGCGCGTCATTCATGACATTAATTGATAATAACTCATGTTCTCTTAAATCATTAGGATGCACAATTGGACTAGATTGATTCAGATAACTTGGAGAAGCTACTAAAATCTGATCGACAAAAGCCATCGGAATGACAGAGCTACTTTCTTCTACCGGCGTAGAACTCATGCGCACTGCAATATCAATTCGCTCTTCAATTAAGTCGATATAACGATGCCCAACTTCAAAATGCACAGATAAACCGCGATGAGCTGACATCCAGTGAGATAACGCAGGAATGAGGTGCTGAACTGCTAAATCAGGAGTAGTTGCGATACGCAAATCCCCAATTAAGTCATCCCTCAACTCATTAATTCTGATTTTCCCCCTTTCAGCAGCCGCCAACATTTCTTGACAGCTTGAAAAAAAAGCCTGTCCGGCTTCTGTCAAACTGAGTTTACGTGTGGAGCGATGTAATAGAATTACATCCATTTCATGCTCAAGGGATCGAATCTGCTGGCTCACCGCACTTGTTGTAATTCCTAATTCACGTGCCGCACCACTAAATGAACTTTTTTCAACCACACAAGCAAAAACACCCATCGCACGAAGCTGATCTAACATAGGTTTCCTCAAATCTAATTCTAAATTTATAAAAAAATGCTTATTGTTGTAATGAAAGCAACCAATTATATTATACGAGGAAACCTAAGTTTTATGCATTAGCTATTTTGGTAAAAGATTTATAGGATTAATTGGTTTTCCATCCAAACGGATCTGGAACTCAAGCATGACCTGAGAAGCCCCAGTAGAGCCCATCTCGGCAATTTTTTGTCCAGCAGTTACATTATCACCGCTTTTCACCAACATCTTGCTATTGTGGGCATAGGCACTGATATAGCCGTCAATATGCTTAATTAAAACCAGATTGCCGTATTCTTTTAAACCATCAGCTGCGTAGACAACTTGACCATCTGCTGCGGCATAAATAGGGTCACCCTGATTTCCACCATAACGGATTCCTTTGACATTATTTGCCAAATTAAACCCTTGAATCACTGGCCCATTATTCGGTTTTATCCAGCGTAAACTAGAATTTGGTGCAACCGAAGTCACTGTCGTATTCGTTGACGGCGCGGTCGTTGTAGGCTGAGTTACTGGTGTAACAGGTTGTGTGGTTGGTAGAGCAATGGTTTGACGTTTGATTTGCTCAGGTTGTGCCATGACTTGCGTAGATACTGTTCTTGGTGAAGAACCTTTCTTCAAACGCAAAGACTGATTAACATAAATACGATATGGCGGAGCAATATCATTCATTTCGGCAATACTGATATAGTCGAGGCCATAACGCATTGCGATACCACTTAAAGTATCACCTGAACGAACTGTGTAATAGTTAGGAGCCATTGCATAGCGAGAACTATTATTAATTTGTGGTTTAGAAGCACACCCTGCCATAGCAACGGTAAAACCTACAGCCACAGACAACAACATAATTTTCATTATTTTGTCTTTTTGGATATGCACTCTGCTTTGTTGCCCAATTAAATGCATTGATCTCCCTCACTAAATGCTACAAATCATTTCGGCTAAGAGTACCAAAAAAGTAAGAGGAAACACGTTCCTCTTTTTCTTTATTCACAAAGTTATAACATTCGAGGCAAATTATTGACTCAAACTGATCTGTAAATCTTCTAAAACAGCGTAATTTGTTGCATCCATTTGAATAGGAGTAACACTTACATAACCGTTTGCAACGGCAAAGAAATCAGATTGAATCTGGCTAGAAACACGTTGCGGATCTGTAACCGCCTCACCTGCTAGACCAATCCAGTAAACTTGACGGCCTCGTGGATCGACATGACTGGTAATAGGCTTAGATTGAGCACGACGCCCTTGATACGTAATCTGAGCCCCTTTTAACTGCGGCACGTCAGGAATATTGATATTAAAGATATGTCGCGGAGGCAAAGCTGGTAATCCGCTTGCAATAAAATCATGTACCCATTTAGCAGCCTGAGCATAATCTTCTTTATCGTTATAAGCACGTACATCAGGACCCGCTAAAGACACGGCAATTGCAGGTTGTTTCATTAAACGACCTTCAAATGCAGCCCCTACTGTTCCCGAATATAAAACATCATCACCTAAGTTCGCACCACTATTGATTCCGCTCACGACCAAGTCAAACTCAAAATCAAACAAACCATTCATGGATAAATAAACACAATCTGCTGGTGTACCATTCACTGCCCAGACATCTTCGGCAATTTGAATGGGACGTAATGGTCGATCCAATGTTAATGCACTTGAGAAACCACTTCTTTCACTTTCTGGTGCAACCACAACCACGCGTCCAAGTGGTCTTAATGCTTCAGCTAAAGCCTGTATACCTGGCGCAAAAACACCGTCATCATTCGCTATCAAAATATTCACTAAAATCTTTCTCTACAAATAAACCTAAAGGTTTTCACAATTGAATTATTTGTTGAATTATATATATTTATGCCTCCATAGCATTATAAAATTGTGAAAAAATGAAAACTTTCGCTCCTTTTTTTCAGGTATTGGGGATCAGTATCACATTGTGTACGCAAGTGGTTTTTGCAGATGAGGATATCTCAACACAAGAGGCTAATAGCTTAATTAAAGATGACATTGCCGCAACGCAAGTTTTGCAGGAAATCTGCCCAGCTTTCGTCGGACCAAATAAAAAACTTGAGTCAAACGCGCAAAAGATTATTGCGATGTATTTAAGTGGTTATTCAAATAAATCAATGACCTTAGCGACTCTACAAAACGATGCTGAATTTAAAACTTTATTAAATGAAGCACGTCTTGCGGCAAAACAAATGGATCATCATGAGCAACATGAGCTCTGTGAAGAGATCGTTAATTATAAAGAATAGATCTTACTCTTTTGTGATATAGAGACTTATTCATTTTGGGTTTTCTGTTTGCCATTAAGCAGAAAACCAACATAACAATACATTTTTTCCATTTTTTTAAATTCTAAATTGGTTAAGCTAACGGCATATTTAGAAATTTTATTTTGGGTTATCGATGTTTATGAAGAAAAGCTTAGTTCAATCGCTCTCTTTGGTTTTACTTATGAGCATGGCAACAGCTGGTTTTGCTGCTGATAAGAAGAAAACAACTGAAAAGAAAACCGAAAATGAAAATGTTGTTGAAGTCACTCCACAACAAGGCACGACTCCTGAAGAATTAGCTGCAATTCAAGTGCTTTCTGAAATTTGTCCAAGTTTGATTGGTAAAAAAGACGCTGATTTTGCTCAAGGCTATGAACGTTTAGTTAAAGACTACCTACCAAATGAAACTGATGCTGTTTCTGCATTAGAAAAACGTAGTAAAGACAAAGCTTTCAAGAAATACTTAAAAGAAGCACGTAGCGATGCGAAAGCTGCCGGTGATGAACAAAACACATTAGTTTGCCAAGACGTGAAAGCATATCAATCGCAAAACTAAATTAGTAAAAAACTCTTGAGTTACAATACTGTTTGAAAAAGCCGACTTCTCCCGTAGAAGTCGGCTTTGCTTTATCCTAAAATGCTAGGCTCTTCTGCTTCATACAAGATATTGGAATTACCTAGAATGACTCGAAAAAGCGCTATTGCTGCACTACTCCTCTTACCAAGTTTTTCTTATGCAGCAACTGTCTTATCAGCTCCGCCAGAATTAAATAATAAGTCTTATGTATTAATGGATTATGAGACAGGCCAAATTCTCGCTTCTAAAAATGAAAACGAAAAGCTTGCACCTGCGTCTATGACAAAAATGATGACCAGTTACATCATTGAACAAAAATTATTAAAAGGTGAACTGACTGAAAATGAGCAGGTTCGTATGAACGAGTCTGCATGGTGTAAAGGAAGTAGCTCTGAATCATGTATGTATGTTCCTTTAAACGGTACAGCGACAGTTCTAGAAATGCTCCGCGGTATTATTATCCAGTCAGGTAATGATGCATCAAAAGCAATGGCTGAACATATTGCAGGAAATGAAGGCACGTTTGCTCATATGATGAATCAGGAAGCAAAACGTATCGGCATGGTAAACACCCAGTTTATTAACTCGACTGGTATGCCAGCTGAAGGCCACTATTCAACTGCAAAAGATATGGCTGTGTTAGCACAACATATTATTAAAGACAGTTCAAAATACTACCCAATTTACTCTGAAAAAGAATTTACTTTTAATGGTATTAAACAAGGTAACCGTAATGCCTTGCTTTACACCGACCCAAGTGTAGATGGTTTAAAAACAGGTCATACAGATGAAGCTGGTTACTGCTTAACTACTTCAAGTAAACGCGGTCCAATGCGTTTAATTTCAGTGATTTTTGGTACTCCAAGCATGTCTGAACGTGCCGATCAAACGCGTACCTTACTGGCATGGGGCTTTGCAAACTTTGAAACTGCAAATGTTCAACCAGCCAATCAAGTTCTTGCAAAAGCAAAAGTTTGGTTTGGCAAAGAAGATGAAGTTCAAGTTGGTTTAGCTGAAAACTTTAGTGTGACTATGCCTAAAGGTAAAGCTGATGGCATTAAAACTCAGTTAGTGGTTCAACCTAACTTAAATGCACCACTTCAAAAAGGTCAAGTTGTCGGTAAACTTGTTGCTAGCCTAGACGGCAAAGTAATTGCTGAAAAGCCGTTAGTTGCATTAAAGCCAGTTGAAGAAGCAGGTTTCTTTGCTCGTTTAATCGATCATATCAAACAATTCTTCAGCAACTTATTCTAATTTTTGAATAGTTGAATTAAGCACTCATGCTATTTAGCCTGAGTGCTTTTTTATTTTATAATTCGACTAAATTTTATTTTGATACTTCTTATGGCAAACAACATTCGTCCTTATCTTGAACACCACCCTCAAGTAGATACAACCTGTTATATCGATGAAATGGCTGTTGTGGTTGGTGACGTTAGCTTAGCTGAAAATGTTTCTGTCTGGCCTTTTGCAGTCATCCGTGGTGACGTAAATAGTATTCAAATTGGCAAAAACAGTAACGTACAAGACCATTGTATGTTGCATGTAAGCCATAAAAATGATGCCAAACCGAATGGCTCACCTCTGATTATTGGTGAAGATGTAACGGTTGGACACCATGTGACTTTGCATGGCTGTACCATTGGCAACCGTGTTTTAGTCGGAATCAACACCGTTATTCTAGATGACGTAATTATTGAAGATGATGTGATGATTGGTGCAGGAAGTTTAGTTCCACCTCGCAAAGTCTTAAAAAGCGGTTATCTCTATGTAGGAAGCCCTGTACAACAAGTGCGACCACTCACTGAAAAAGAACTGGCGTTCCTTCCTTATTCAGCAAGACATTATGTAAAAGTGCAAAATAATCATAAAGCTGCACAAGCAAATCAGGATTAATTATCTATCTTGATTATGAGTAATAAAAATTCTGCTTTTTAAACGATATGGTTTTGTCGTATTGCTCATATCGTTTAGCAGATCACCGTAGCCAAAAACCCCTAAATTTCGTATTATACGTCTTTTAAATCATGGTGCTTTTTTATGGCCGCGTGGACTCCTCATGTCACTGTTGCTACAGTCGTAGAAAAAGACGGACGCTATCTGTTTGTAGAAGAACATAGCGAAGGTTTTGTACACACAGTATTTAACCAACCTGCTGGTCATGTGGAATGTGGTGAGTCATTAACAGAAGCTGCCATTCGAGAAACACTTGAAGAAACAGGCCATCATGTTGAAATTGATGCCTTGCTTGGTATTTATACTTATACCCCACCAATGTTTCCCGATCGCACCTATTACCGTTTCTGTTTTCTAGCGCATGTAACTCAGGTTGAAATTGATCCTCAACTCGACACAGGTATTATCGCTGCTGTGTGGATGACACCCGATGAACTTAAAGAATCTGCCCGTGCCCGCAGCCCTCTTGTGCTAAAAGCAGTTGAAGATGCTATGAAAGGCCACCATTATCCTTTATCGCTTATTTATGAGCACCCCTTCTCTCCCTCATTAACTTCTCATTTGGATGCCTAGTCCTATGCAACAACGTGTCATCGTCGGTATGTCTGGTGGTGTAGACTCTTCTGTTTCTGCAGCACTTTTACTTCAACAGGGTTATCAAGTTGAAGGTCTTTTCATGAAGAACTGGGAGGAAGACGACGGCACGGAATACTGTACGGCAATGGAAGACTTAGCCGATGCCCAAGCAGTAGCTGATAAAATCGGTATTAAGCTGCATACAGCAAACTTTGCGATGGAATATTGGGATCGAGTGTTTGAACTTTTCCTAGCTGAATATGCTGCTGGTCGCACGCCAAACCCCGATATTTTATGTAATAAAGAAATTAAATTCCGTGCATTTTTAGATCATGCCATGACTTTAGGTGCAGACTTTATTGCGACTGGCCATTACGCACGCCGTGGTGAAACTGCATATAACTCTAAAGGCGAAGCATACGCACCATTATTACGTGGTGTAGATAACAATAAAGACCAAACCTATTTCTTACATGCAGTTCATGGTAGAGAAATTAATAAAACCTTATTCCCAGTAGGTGAAATCGAAAAACCTGAAGTTCGCAGAATTGCTGAAGAACTTGATCTTGCTACAGCCAAGAAAAAGGACTCAACAGGAATCTGTTTTATTGGGGAACGTCGTTTTAATGACTTCCTTAAACAATATTTACCCGCTCAGCCTGGGAAAATTGTACTTGATACAGGTAAAGAAGTTGGTGAACATCACGGTCTGATGTACTATACGCTCGGTCAACGTGGTGGAATTGGTCTAGGTGGTTTGAAAGGTGCAGCTGAAGGTGCATGGTTCGTACTACATAAAGATCTTGCCAATAATCGCCTCGTTGTTGGTCAGGGACATGAACACCCACTCATGCAAAGTACTCAACTGTGGAGTGAGTCAATTGACTGGGTAGCTGGTGAACAGAATATTCCAGTTGAAGGATTACGCTGTACAGCTAAAACGCGTTATCGCCAACCTGATCAGGCATGTACAATTTTTATTGATGAAAACACTGAACACGGTGTTCGCGTTGAGTTCGATGAACCGCAGCGTGCTGTTACACCGGGTCAAAGCGTTGTATTTTATTCAGATGAAGTTTGCTTAGGCGGGGGTGTCATTCACCATACAAATGCCCCTACACCAAATTTTATTTAAGGGAATGAATGGCATGGTGGAGTTACCATTTCAACAATCACAAGCCTTGAATGTTCGCCAAAACCGTGCCCTTGCCTTGGCTGGGGTATTTCAGGCCACCCAGCTCACCCATATGACAGCCATGACGGGTCAGCAAAGTATTGGTGAAAGTGGTAACTTCTATTTTGAACTATTAATCAAAGCAAGTTTAAATATTCGCCCTACAGCCAACAATGGTGTTCAAACCTTAGATTTTTTTAATCAGTTGGCAGATATCTCTTTAGGGCTTAAAACACTCGAAAATTGTATTACTCAACCTTTTTCAAACATGCCTAAGTCTCGCCTTCCAAAAATGGGCACGGCCAAACTGCCAATGTCCTACGCGATGTCGCTCTTACAGCTAGAAAAAAAGGTTTATAGTAACCCTGAATATGTCGCAATCATTGAAAAAGCTCAGCAGAAAATTTTAAAACAGCTGTCTTTTTTTGATAATAACTACTTACACCCGAGCATTTTAGCTAATTTGGCGCAAACTTATGTTGATACGGCTGGCCAGATTAACCCACGCATTTTAGTTCGTGGTAATGCAGAAGCATTTAAAGATACCAATCATACTAACCGCATCCGTGCTTGTCTGTTTACTGGCTTGCAAATGGCCCATTTATGGCGACAACTCGGCGGTAGTTCGTGGAACATGATTTTTAGCAAACGTAAATTGCTACAGGATATTCAAGCACTTGCTCGTTTACAGTACCAAGTCGTTTAAGACTATAAACGAGATTTTTTTAGTTTTATGTTTATTCCAACATTAAGGAATCGTTATGAACGCTTTAACCGCACTATCACCATTAGATGGGCGTTATGCCAGCAAATGTGATGCGCTACGCCCTTTTCTTTCTGAGTTTGGTTTAATCCATGCTCGTGTCACTGTAGAAGTGCGTTGGTTACAAGCACTTTCTAACCGTCCGGAAATTGTTGAAGTTGCACCTTTTTCAAACGAAACAAATGCAGCTTTAGATGCAATTGTTAGCAACTTCTCTGAAGAAGATGCAAATCGTATTAAAGAGATTGAACGTACGACTAACCATGACGTTAAAGCAGTTGAGTATTTCTTAAAAGAGAAAATTGCTGGTATCGCTGAATTACAAAATGCGGGTGAATTCATTCACTTTGCATGTACTTCTGAAGACATCAACAACTTGTCTCACGCGCTTATGCTTAAAAACGGTCGTGAAGTTTTAGTATCAAGCATGAAGCAAATCCTTAATGCGATCTCTGCTTTGGCAACGACTCACGCTGAACAACCAATGTTGTCTCGTACACACGGTCAAACTGCTAGCCCAACAACTTTGGGTAAAGAAATGGCGAACGTGGCATACCGTTTAGCTCGTCAAATCAAACAATTTGAAAACGTTGAGTTACTTGGCAAAATCAATGGTGCTGTAGGTAACTACAATGCTCACCTTTCTGCTTATCCAGATGTTGATTGGGCTGCTCACGCACAAGCTTTTGTTGAATCTTTAGGTTTAACATTCAACCCTTATACAACTCAAATCGAACCACATGACTACATGGCAGAGTTGTTTGATGCGTTACGTCGTTTCAATACGATTTTAATCGACTTTAACCGCGACGTATGGGGTTACATCTCTTTAGGTTATTTCAAACAAAAATTGAAAGAAGGCGAAGTTGGTTCGTCAACAATGCCACACAAAGTTAACCCAATTGACTTTGAAAACTCTGAAGGTAACTTAGGTATTGCAAATGCAGTATTGGCTCACTTAGGTGAAAAATTACCAATTTCTCGCTGGCAGCGTGACTTAACTGACTCAACTGTATTACGTAATATGGGTGTTGGTTTTGCACAAAGCTTAATTGCTTTCGATGCGTGCTTAAAAGGTGTTGGTAAACTTGAGTTAAATGCAAACCGTTTAAATGAAGATTTAGACCAAGCTCAAGAAGTTTTAGCTGAACCAATTCAAACTGTAATGCGTCGCTACAACATTGAAAAACCATACGAAAAATTAAAAGCATTAACTCGTGGTCAAGCAATGACGCGTGACATGATGGTTAATTTCGTAAATGGTGAAGAGCTTTCTCAAGTACCAAGCAAAGAACGTGCGCGCTTAGCTGAACTTACTCCTGCAACTTACACAGGTAATGCAGCTGAACAAGCGAAACAAATTAACGATTTAATTAGCAAAATCTAATTAAAAAGTTTACAAAAAGCGGAGCTTAGGCTTCGCTTTTTTATTACACTCATATAAATCACAATAAAGACTTCATAAAATGATCGAAAAACAATTCAAACTTAAACACTATATTGCTCTTGGCTTGCTTTTGATTGCGATTGTCATTTCAGCTATTCAGCCTCTTGAATTTGAAGCCTATTTACTTCATCAAGCGGGCACAGTGTTTATGTTGATTTTGCTCTTTGTTATTTTTAAGAAGATTGGACTCGATTTTTTAAGTTTTACTTTCTATCTGCTGTTTTTGCTCATCCATATTGTTGGCGCACATTACCTGTATTCATACGTTCCATACAATGATTGGATACAACAGGTATTCAATTTTGATTTAGATCAATACATGGGTTGGTCCCGTAATATGTATGATCGTTTGGTTCATCTTGCCTATGGTATTTTTCTCTACCCTCTTACTTATCGCGTGTTTCAAGTGTGGTTACCATCAGTAAAGCCATTCAGTCTTTTTTTATTAGTAGTTCAATTTGTAATGGCATCAAGTGTTTTATATGAACTTATTGAATGGGCAATTGCTATTGGATTATCTCCCGAAGAAGCCGAAAATTATAATGGGCAACAAGGCGATATGTGGGATGCCCATAAAGATATGCTGTTAGCAACTATTGGGGCAATTTTCTATGGACTTCTTGCACTGATACTTCCATCTAAAACAAATAACTCATAAATAAAAAAGCGCTCAATGAGCGCTTTTTTTAAGATCACTTTAGACAACAGGATAGGTTTGTTCTAAAAGGCTTTGTAAAACCGAAGAAGTCGTATCAGGTAAAACATGCTCAAGATTGCCTGTGATATTACTAGCGTTCGTAGTTACATCACTTTGATCATTTACTTGCGTAGGCTTTACTGCTGCTGAAGACAAAAGAGTTTCAATTGGGTCTGGTTCACTAGACGTAGAGCTTTTTAACAAATCATCTAATAGTACAGATTTCTGCTGCTGGCTATCCGTTTCATTTGTTGTGCTTTGTACTAACTTTAATGTATTTAACCCAACGCTATCAGCAACAGACACAGTTTCTGTATGAGCAGTATCAACAGCTACCTCACTTAAACTGGCAGCCTTTGGAGCGACCACATAAAACGTAAATGGTGAACTCACTTCACTTGTAAGGCCTGCTGCATCTGTTTGAGTTAAAGTAATAGTATGTTTACCAATTGCTAAGTCTTTATCGAGTGTAAAGCTCCATGATCGACTACTACTTACATTTACAATCCCAATAGCAACACCATTATCATAAATGGTTAAAGTTGCATTTGCCTCACCTGAACCTGTGAGCTTTGGTCTTGCATCGTCAGTTTCTGAACCAGCAGTAATCGCACCTTTTAGAGTACCAACATCATCATCCACACTGTTTAAAACAGGTTTTGCAGGTGGTGTTGTGTCCTTAGTACCAATAATATCAAGAACCTCAGATTTATTTCCTGCACTATCAATAGCCGCAACTGAAGCATGTTTGTTATCAGTTAAAGCAGGCGAAATCGTAATTGTAAATTTTCCATTTGCATCTGCCGTTCCCGTACCAATGACCTTACCTGTCGTATCTTTAATTTCAACTTTTGCATTTGCTTCGGTTGTACCTGTTACGGTTGTTCCATCAGCATTAATTTGAGCAACAGGTTTATCAGGTGCAATAGAGTCATAACTTGGAGAAACTTCTAAAGGTTTAGAGGTATTACCTGCTGCATCTTCAACAACAACTGTTGCCTTTTGTGACTCTTTTAATGCTGGAGAAAGCGTAATTTGAAATTCGCCTTGAGCGTTTGCGGTACCCGTACCAATTACTTTACCATCAGCATCTTTTATCTGAACTTTTGCATTAGGCTCAGTTTGTCCTTCAACCGTGGTACCTTCTTTATTGACTTCAACTAAAGGAACATCTGGAGCGAAAGTATCCTTTCCGGCAATAATTTTAGTTGGTTCAGATTTATTACCCGCTGCATCTTCAGCTATAACTTTTCCACCCGCGTCACTCGTCAATGGAGGAGTAAGTTTTAAAGAAAAAATACCATCTTTATTCGCAGTTACAGTGCCTAGTACATTACCACTAGCATCATAAACAGTGATTTTTGCATTTGCTTCAGTTTTACCAGTTACCAATGAGCCATCATCACTCAGCTGAGTTTGGGGAGCATCTGGAGCAATTGTATCTTTACTACCAGTCACAACACCTGGTTTAGAAATATTACCAGCAGCATCCTCAGCTAAAACATTTAATTTATTCCCATTTGCTAAAGGCTTATCGAGTTTAATTGTAAAATTTCCACTTGCATCTGCAACTCCCGTTGCGACCGTATTACCAGCAGCATCTTTAATATAAATTTTTGCATTTGCTTCTGCTTTACCAGTAACCGTAACGGTATCATCCGCAACAGTAGCAGTCGGTGCAGCAGGAGCTAAGATATCTACAGGTCCTGAAGAATCATCTTTGTCATCATTATCAAAAGCCCAAAGATATAAGCCTTCAGCAGCTAAAACCGCCAAACCTGCTTTTAGCACGTTACCCATCGAAAAAGTTGGGGAATCATCAACCGCCATTGTTGAGGCTGGTTGGCTCGTGCTGGTATAGGCTAAATCTGTGACATGGTTTAAACCTGTATAGTCGATTACCTTACCCTGAGCATCAAATTGTGCTTCAATAAATTTTCCATGTTCAGTCGGAAGAACAAGTGAATGTTCTGTTGTATTCGTTGCTTCATTAAAGAAATTTTCTAAGACAATAGTCTCTCCATTTTTTAAATGGACGACTAGATTTCCACCTTGTTTTTCCACCGACGCTATATCTTTTTGACTTACGCCAATTTGAATAATAGAAGGTTTACTTAACACGACCTTATTGAGCTGACCATCTTGCAGAACGTCCAAACCCTCTTTGGATGCTACAATTATTCTTGTCATTATTTCCTGTCCTAAATTTCAGTTATATTTTTAAATGTCTAACTTTTTAAATATTTCATTTAAAAGCTATTTTATTGCTGTTTAAAATATCAAAACCATGTGTTTATCACAATTCAAAAATTATATTTATCAATATTTATTTTTTACTTTCCATTAAAAATCTAAGCGTATTTAATAAGACAATTTTGAATATTAACTTTATAAAAAAACCAGCATTTAAGCTGGTCTTTTATAACATTTGAATTAGATAAAATTATAGTTTTGGATCACGTACTTGTACAAGCGTCGTGTTCGCTTTTGCTAGGCTTTCCATTACTTTGCCGATTACAGTAGGAATC
This sequence comes from Acinetobacter sp. AOR43_HL, assembly GCF_027854635.1. Classification (NCBI taxonomy): domain Bacteria; kingdom Pseudomonadati; phylum Pseudomonadota; class Gammaproteobacteria; order Moraxellales; family Moraxellaceae; genus Acinetobacter; species Acinetobacter sp. AOR43_HL. Next base: position 197,407 of record NZ_JAKTHX010000002.1, on the reverse strand, counting down.
AAACTATCTGCCATTTGCGCTGCTTGTAAACCCAGCTTTTCACCTAAGGTCGCTTTCTTACGTGTATTAATCACATACACATCATGTTGCGGTAATAAAGCTAATAAATACTCATCAGAGGTTTGTAATTTATCAACAAGGTTCAGATCTAGGGCATCTTCACCATACCAATGCTCACCTGTCGCCACCTTATCAACATTAAGCTGTGGGCGATACTTTTCTACAAAGTGCTTAAATAAGACATGAGTTTGTTGCAGTTCTTCTTCGAACTTCGCTTTACCTTCAGGCGTATTTTCACCAAACATAGTTACAGTACGCTTATACTGCCCTGCTGTGTAAAGCTCAAAATCCACATTGTGTTCTTTTAAAAGACGATTAAAGTTTGGAACTTGAGCAACCACGCCAATTGAACCCACAATAGCAAACGGTGCTGCAATAATTTCATTTGCAATACATGCCATCATATAGCCACCACTTGCAGCAACTTTATCAACACAAATTGTTAAATGAAAACCTGCATCGCGTAAACGCACCAACTGAGCTGCTGCTAGACCATAACCATGCACCATACCACCTGGGCTTTCAAGACGAACTACAATACGATCACGTCCTGCTTTAGCAGTTGCTAAAATCAGGGTAATTTCTTCACGCAAGTTTTCAACTGCCGAAGCTTGAATATCACCTTTGAAATCTAAAACAAAAATTTTCTGATTATTTTTACGGCGAATTTTAGCTTCTTTAGCAAGTTGTTGAGCTAATTGTAAAAGTTCTAAACGGCTTGCCGTAGTTTGCGCAATTTTTTTTCTCTGTTCATTGACACGTGCATTTAAATGGCTGACACGTATTTCCGCAGGGAGTTTAGGCAAATGGAATAACATAAAATTCTAAGCTCATAAGTTTATCTTTATAGCCTTAAGATGTGGTCCTTTTGATTAAAATTCAATAGCGATTTTGAAAAATAGAGTCATTTTCATTTATAAAATAAAAAAAAGAGCACATGGCTCTTTTTCTTTTATTGTTTATTAATCAACCGAAGCGACCAGTAATATACGCTTCCGTTAACTGATGGTCAGGTTGAGTAAAGACTTTTTCAGTTGAGTTGACTTCAATTAAATCACCTAAATGGAAATAAGCAGTACGATCAGAAACACGTGCCGCTTGTTGCATTGAGTGAGTCACAATCACAATTGTGTATTGATTCGACAATTCAGAAATAAGTTCTTCTACTTTTGCTGTTGCAATTGGATCGAGTGCCGAACACGGCTCATCCATTAAAATCACTTCAGGACTAACAGCAATGGTACGTGCAATACATAAACGTTGTTGCTGACCACCTGATAAACCTGTACCTGGCTGGTTCAAACGGTCTTTAACCTCATCCCACAAACCAGCTTTACGTAAGCTATTTTCAACAATTTCTTCAAGGTCATATTTATCACGCGCTAAACCGTGAAGTTTAGGCCCATAAGCCACGTTGTCAAAAATAGATTTAGGGAATGGGTTTGGCTTTTGGAACACCATACCAACCTGAGCACGCAATAATACAACGTCTAGATTTGGGTCATAAATATTGTGGTTATCGAGGGTAATTTTACCTGTTACGCGGCAACCATCAATCGTATCGTTCATACGGTTTAACGTACGAAGAAACGTTGATTTACCACAACCTGAAGGACCAATAAATGCGATCACTTCATTTTGGTAAATATCTAGGTCAATACCTTTGATAGCTTCAAAATCACCATAGTAAACATGGGCATCTTGTGCACTAATTTTGATTTCGTTTGAGTTCTGCTTTTTTGAAGTATGTGGTTCAAAATGCGAAACATACGAAGTGCCATGATTCAGCGATTTATCTGTAAATTGAGATTGTTCAGTATTCACTAACTTATCCTTTTCTAAGGAATTCGTAATATCAATAGTATTCATGATTTATCCTCTATTACCAACGCACTTCGAACTTTTTACGTAACCAAATTGCAAGACTGTTTAAACCAATCATTAATGCAAGCAGTACGATAATCGCAGCAGCAGTACGGCCTTCGAAGAAGTTACGCAACTCATTACCCTGCCATAAGTAGACCTGTACAGGTAAAGCAGTTGCTTGATCAAATGGAGTTGCTGGAATACTTGCAACGAATGCACTCATTCCAATTAAAAGTAAAGGTGCGGTTTCACCAAGCGCATGTGCAACACCAATAATTGCACCTGTCATAATGCCCGGTAATGCCAACGGTAAAACGTGATGGAAAATCGTTTGGAACTTAGAAGCTCCCAAACCAAGTGCCGCTTGTCGAATAGAAGGTGGCACTGCTTTTAATGAAGCGCGCGTGGTAATGATGACCGTTGGTAGTGTCATTAAGCTTAAAACCAAACCACCCACCAGCGGAGCTGATAAAGGCAAATGCATCCAACCAATGAAAATTGCAGCACCAAGTAAACCAAATACGATAGAAGGAACAGCAGCAAGGTTATTAATATTTACTTCAATAATGTCGGTCAGAACATTTTTTGGAGCAAACTCTTCAAGATAGATTGCGCTGGCAACACCAATTGGGATCGCAATGATGATCACAATCAGCATCATGAATAATGAACCCATGAATGCACCTGCAAGACCACTAATTGCTGGAGAACTACGAGAGTCAGGATTCTTAAATAAGTTCAAGTTAAATGTACTTTCAAGAACACCTTTCGCCTTTAATTCATCTGCGAGCTTACGCACTTCTGGATCGAGTTGTTGCTGATCATCTGGTAATGAACGATCAATATTACCTTTTAACCAAACATCGACATTCGCATCACCTAAGAAGGTAATATTTTCTTTTTTACCAATAAGTGATGGATCTGCAAAAACCATATCACGTAGACGATAAGCTTCCGAGCTTGCATATAAGCTACTCAAGTAGTCACGTTGTGATGCAAGTGCAGGATCTTTAGCAATCATTCCATTTACAATGATGCCATCCCAATCGACCATACCCATTTTAGTTTGCCAATCAACATAACGTTCTTGGTAATGTGCAGGTGTTTCACCTTGAGTACGTACAGGTACTGGCCCTGCATCAATCACTTTAGGGTCAAAGTAAATTGGAACATTCATACTGGTTTGCCAAAAAGCAGGTAAACCTTTTGCCAAAATACTACCGAACAAGAGAGCAACGAATGCAAGACCAATAATGACTGCCGAGAAACCCGCAAAACGGAAAGCTTTTTCTTTACGATGACGTTTAGCCAAAGATTTTTCAATAACCTGTTTACGTCGTTCACGTGTTTCGGCAGCAGTTTTCGGATCAAATACGTTCTGATCCATAGGAGACGATGTATTTGATGTACTCATTCGTATTGCTCACGGTATTTACGCACAATGTACAGTGCTACAATATTTAATCCCAAGGTAATAACAAATAGTGTTAAACCTAGCGCGAATGCAACCAATGCTTGTGGACTTGAGAAGTCTGTATCTCCAGTCAACTGTTTTACAATAGTTACTGTCACTGTCGAAACAGCTTCAAATGGATTTGCGTGTAAAAGTGGACTGTTCCCTGCTGCTAAAACCACAATCATGGTTTCCCCAACAGCGCGAGAGACTGCCAATAAGAAAGCGCCTGTAATCCCCGGTAAAGCTGCTGGTAATACAACTTGACGAATTGTCTCAGACTTAGTCGCACCAAGTCCTAAAGAACCGTCACGTAGTGCACGCGGGACTTGAGTAATAATGTCATCAGACAAAGATGACACAAACGGGATAATCATAATTCCCATTACAAAGCCAGCAGTTAAAGCACTCGTCGCATTAATCTCTAAACCAACATATGCACCCGCTGCTTTAAAGAATGGTCCAATAATCATCATGGCAAATACACCATAAACAATTGTTGGAATACCAGCTAAGACTTCAATTGTTGGTTTTGCCCATGAGCGGAACCATGGTGAAGCATATTCAGCTAAATAAATTGCGATCATTAATCCAACTGGTACAGCAACGAGTAGAGCGATACCACTGACCATGAGCGTACCCCATAGCAATGGTAATAAACCATAACTGCCTTCAGCATTACCAGAAGTACTAAAGCCCGGATTCCATTCTGTACCAAAGAAAAAGTCCATTGGACTGACAAAACGGAAGAAGTGCATTGCTTCGCCAAACATCGACATTACGATACCGATGGTTGTCAAAATCGCAACACCAGAACATAAAATCAAACCAACATTAATGGCACGTTCAACTTGGTTACGAGCACGATATTGTTGGCTGATTTTTTTCTTTGCCCAAACCAACCCCAATAAAGCAGCACAAATTACAACAGCAAATTTGGCAAAAGAGCCAATGGTTTGAAATTTTGCAAACTGTTGAGCAGCAGCTAATTCGTAGGCTGCCGGTTTATCGCTCACCCCAAAACCTGAAGCAATTGATTGAACACGATCAACCAATACACTTCTACCCGCTTCATCAAGAGAAGCACTTACAGACGCCGGAATATTATTAAAAATAATATGATTTAAAATACTTGGTTCAACCAAGTTCCAAATGATCAAAATTAAAAAAGCAGGGATACCGCACCAAAGACCAACCAGTGCGCCATAATAACCAGGACGAGAATGTAACGTCGCCGAGTTGCTTCCCTTACCTGCTATGTTACGGCTCTTTCTCAGCCCAAGTTGATATGCAATTGCCACGAGGGCTAACAACACACCGATAAGTAGCAGATTCATGTACTCTCCACTGTTTTCTCAATTGTCATAATTTGGAAAAACAAGTTAGACAAAAAGGCTGATGAACTCTTAAGATCACCAGCCTTCATTCAAACTAACTTATTTAACAGTTTTACCTGCTTTAAAGTCAGCCAAAACTTTTGCACGTTCAGCATCAGACATCGCGATTAAACCATCACGTTCAGCTTTAGAACCTTTACCAGTTGCTTTCTTGCTTACAAAATATTCTACATATTGCGGTAAGCCTTTAACTGATTTTAAGTGTTCGCCTTTCACGTAGAAGTACAATGGGCGAGATACAGGGTATGTACCATTCAATACTGTCTTCTCAGATGGAACAACGTTGTTTACTGTTGCTACACGTAACTTGTCACGGTTCATGTCATAGAAACTTAAACCAAACACGCCTACAGCACTTGGAGAAGTTTTTAAGCGCGCTAACGTTTCTGTATAGTCGCCAGCGATTTCAATTACACGGCCATCTTTACGGAAAGTAGAACATGCTTTCTTCTGAGCATCTTTATCTAAGCTCTTGAAGTATTCATATGCTTCACAACCAGCTTCAACCATTTTCTCTTGGAAAACTTCACGAGTACCGTGGTTAGATGCAGGGATTACAAGCGTAATCGGTTCATTTGGAAGTGTTTTATCAATTTGATTCCAGTTTGTATATGGGTTTGGAACCAATTTACCTTTTGAAGGTAACTGTGCAGCTAAAGCAGCAAACACATGGTAAGGTTTTAATTTATAAGCTGCTTTGTGTGAGTTAGACGCGAATACAATACCGTCATAACCGATTTTGATTTCTTGAATTTGTTTTACACCAGCTTTGTTACAAGCTTCGATTTCAGTGCTTTTAATTTTACGAGAAGCGTTAGCAACGTCGATCGTGTTATCGCCAACACCTTGACAGAATTGTTTCAAACCAGCAGAAGAACCGCCAGAACCAACTACAGGAGTTTTAAATTGAGGGAAAGTATTACCAAACTCTTCAGCTACAACGCTGGCAAACGGTAATACAGTTGAAGAACCAGCAATTTGAATCGTATCACGAGCTGCATTTGCAGTCGTTGTTACAGCTGCCCCAGTTACTGCTAACGCAATTGCGATTTGACGTGGATTTAAGCGCATTCTGTTCTCTCTCATTAATGCAATAGGTTGTACGTCACTTTTTGTTGAGTGCTTGTACGCTCTTCGATAGCTGCATTGTGAATAGAAAATATGACAATTAAGTTACAGTATGATGACGCTTTGATGATTTCGATATTGTTAACTGTCACATTAATATTTTTTATGTACTATCAATTAGTTATTTTAAATATAGAGATTATTTTATCCTCTCTATCAATCTATATTATGAAATTAACTAAAAATATTAAATTTTTATTTTTTATAAAATATAAAAACAAAAGGTATTATAAATATATTAAAAAACGGTAATTTAGTGATTTATTAATTTTATTATTTAAATATTTTCTGTCATTAAAATTATTATTAAAAATTTCTAGAAAAAAACAATTTCTTTGTAACATGAAAATAATATGACAAGAGATAAAGGGTTACCAACCTTAAGGCTGATAACCGCAATATCATTGTCAATTTAAAGGATCAATTCGATTGTACTTCTGGCAGAACAACCATTTTTTTACGATATTTTAAGAAGTACATCACAGCTAAAACAGCAAGCCAGATTGGTCCTAAAATAACTGCCAATCTCATATCTGGAGTCATTGCCATAATAATAAGAATAAAGCATACAAAGCTAATGGTTAAATAATTACTCCAAGGACTCATAATGCTTTGGAACTTAGTTTGGCGTCTTTGCAATTTCATTGCTTTAGTAAACTTCAAATGCGTCACTGAAATCATGAGCCAGTTAATGACAAGTGCAGCCACCACAAGCATCATGAAGAGCTGAAAAGCTTGACCAGGAATCAGATAATTCACGACCACACATATTGCTGTAATAGATGCAGAAACAACTGCTGCTGGAACTGGAATACCGCGACTGTTTACTTTTTTCAAAATTGCAGGAGCATTACCCTGCTCTGCCAAACCATGCAACATACGGCTATTACAATAGATACAGCTGTTATAAACTGAAATAGCAGCAATCAAGACCACAAAGTTCAGAACGTTCGCAACACCGTTACTATTGAGTGACTGGAAAATCATAACAAATGGACTGCCGCCTTCTGCCACCATGTTCCATGGATAAAGACATAAAAGGATACCGATTGCACCGATATAAAAAATTAAAATACGGTACACAATCTGATTTACTGCTTTAGGAATAGTCGTTTCAGGTTTCTTCGTTTCAGCTGCAGCAATACCAATTAATTCCAAGCCGCCAAATGCAAACATAATGACAGCTAAAGCCATGACAAAACCGTGAATCCCGTGCGGGAAGAAACCACCGTGTTGCCATAAATTTGCAACACCCGCTTGCGGACCTGCTGAGCCTGAAAGTAAAAGATAAGCACCGAAACCAATCATGCTTAAAATGGCAACAATTTTAATGCAGGAAAATAAGAACTCGGATTCCCCAAAAAAGCGAACATTTACCAAGTTAATGCCGTTAATTAAAATAAAGAAAAATAAAGCAGTCAGCCATGTCGGAATTTCAGGCCACCAAAACTGTATAAACGTCCCAATCGCACTCAATTCAGCCATGCTGACGAGTACATATAATACCCAATAGTTCCAGCCAGACATAAAACCCGCCATTTTGCCCCAATACTTGTTCGCAAAATAACTAAAAGAACCACTGACCGGCTCTTCAACCACCATTTCACCTAAATGGCGCATAATTAAAAAGGCAATAATTCCTGCAATTGCATATCCTAATAAAATTGAAGGGCCAGCCAATTTAATTGTTTGTGAAAGACCTAAGAATAATCCTGTACCAATCGCCCCTCCGAGTGCGATGAGTTGAATATGCCGATTGGATAAGCCTTGTTTTAACTCGTGCTTATTGTTTGCATCCATAACATTATCTCCAATGTTGGTGTCACTTCCTGTACACCTTTATTCAGCACCACATCCGAAGATCAGGAACCGATCTTCGGATATAAGTTTGCTGTAATGTGAGTCCATTTAATTTTTGAGAAGACTTGTCCTGTCTTCTATTTAAAAAGAGATTGCATCCTTACATTTAATCGGTTGGGAACGCTCCTTTAAAATTTCGTAGCCGCGATCACCGTAATCAAAACGAGCAATCACAGAAGCAAATTTTTTCAAACTTACCGGCGCATCCATTGCTGGTAGTTTTAATTCAATGAAAGTTAACTGATCATTTTGCTGAACATTATCTAGAACGCTCTTAAGCTGGCCAGCGGTTTCAACCACATAAGTTGTATGGCCTTTTTTACCGTTAAATACCGCAGGAATTTCAGTGTATTTCCAGTTTTGCACGTCGTTATAGGCCGCGTTTTCACCCATAATTAAGCGCTCAATGGTATAGCCGCCATTGTTCAGCAAGAAAATGATTGGTTTTAAACCATGACGGATAATTGTAGAAAGCTCTTGTACCGTAAGCTGGAAAGAACCATCACCAATAAATAGAATTTGACGACGCTCAGGAGCAGCCAACAAACTACCAAGCAAAGCCGGTAAGGTATAACCAATAGAACCCCAAAGCGGCTGAGCAATATATTTAGCTGTGGCAGGAAGTTTGATACCTGACAAAGCAGAGTTTGATGTTCCTACTTCACCAATAATCACATCATCTTCTTTTAAAAACCCTGAAATGTAGTTCCAAAGCACATCTTGGCTTAACTTTTGTTGAGCTGGAGCTTCAATTACTTTCTGAGGTTGTTTTTCAAGAAGAGGTGTTGTTGATTTACGTGGAGCAACTTTTTTATTTAACTCGACAAGTAATTGTCCAATTTCAATACCCGGAAAATCCTGACCAAAAATATTTAGACCATAAGATTTAATTTCGATGTAGTTCTTGGTCTCAATTTGATGAGTAAATACAGCTGAGCCTACATCGGTAAAGCGTGCGCCAATACCGATTAAGCAGTCGGATTGTTCAATGATATTTTTCACATGCGGTTGGCTTGCCCCACCCACATAAGTGCCAATGTAGCGAGGTGAACCTTCATCCATAATATTTTTTGCAGTATTCATACCTGCAAATGGGATTGAGCATTTTTGAGATAAATCATTTAAAAGTGAAGTTACACCAAAAACTGAAGCTTCATTATCTATTAAAAGCGCTGGACTTTGAGCATTCTCAATAATGTCACAGAGTTTGCTTACCACACTCTGCAATAATTCAGGTTCAACAGCTGGGTAGCTTAAGTCAAGCGGACGTTCAGATACTTCAATCTTAACGTGAGTAATATCGCCTGGTAGTTGAATGTGCACAGGACGGCGTTCCAGGAAACACTGACGTAATACACGGTCAATTTCAAAAGCTGCATTTGCAGGAGTTAAACGTGTTTGGGCAACTGTGAACTCTTTCATACAGTTCATAATATTGTCGTAGTTACCATCGACAAGCGTATGATGTATTAGTGTGCCCTTTTGAACCGCATGTAACGGTGGAATTCCTGAGATATGAATAAGAGGTACATTTTCTGCATAGGCGCCTGCAATACCATTAATTGCACTTAAATCACCTACACCATAAGTGGTTGCCAAGGCAGAAAAACCGTTAATTCGTGCATAACCATCAGCTGCATAGGCAGCATTTAATTCATTACAATTTCCAATAAATTCGAGTTGTGGGTCTGCTTCAACTTGTTCTAGATATGAGAGGTTAAAATCACCAGGTACACCAAAAAGATGTTGGATACCCATTTGTTTTAAACGAAGATTTAAAAAGTCACCGATTTCTATGAACATTGCTCTATATCCTTTGAGACCAATTTTTATTCCATAGAAAAATAATATTTCATCTATCTTTTATATTTCGTGCATAATGGAAACGCATTTTAATAAAAATACATGATTTGTGTATCATAAAAGGATTTTATGCAATGGATAAGTTCGACTGGCAAATCATTCAGGCACTACAAAAGAATGGGCGGCTCACTAATCAAGAAATAGGAGATTTAATTGGTTTATCTGCTTCGCAATGTTCACGACGACGTCAATTACTCGAGCAAAAAGGCATAATTCTAGGCTACACTGCACGCATCCAGCAGCAGGCGCTAGGACTGGAAGTTACAGCAATGATTCATATTAATTTAAGGACACACGAGGCAAAATCACAGCAGGCTTTTCAAGAGCTCATTGAAGCTGAAGACAACATTCAGGATGCATTCTCAATTAGTGGTGATGCAGATTTTATTTTAAAAGTCGTTGCTGAAAACTTAGAACAGCTTTCTCAATTTGTGACCGAAAGATTGCTTTCTTATAATTTTATTGGCCATATAAAGTCTTACATTGTTCTTAAAAAAATTAAAGAACAGAATCATTTTTTAATCAAACCTAAAAGTATGAGCTATCATCACTCCCAATAAGTAAACTAAGCATTTCACTCTTAAAAAAGTGAAAATAAAAAGGCGGATAATAGATCCGCCTTAAAGTTAATATTTAGACTTTACTAATATGGACTGTTTGCCCAATTGTATTTTCAAGCAAACCTTCCAAGCCAAATTCAGCACCTAGGCCAGACATTTTCCAGCCGCCAAAAGGCGCATGAGGAAGAACTTCTGCATGGGTATTAATCCAAACAGTACCACATTGAAGCTGACTAGCGTAAGTCTGTGCTGCTTTAATATCTGACGACCAGATTGAACCACCCAAACCAAACTCACTGTCATTGGCACGAGCAATTGCATCGTTGATATCGGTATATTTTAAAACAGGTAATACAGGGCCAAACTGTTCTTCTTGCACCACGCGGCAAGAATCAGAAACTTCAGTCAATATAGTTGGTGCAATAAAGTAGCCCTGCTCTGGTAGCTGCTGTTGCCCAGAAAGTGCTTTTGCTCCTTGAGAAATGGCATCGGCAATAAGTGCTTTCACTTTGTTATATTGCATTTTGTTTTGTACTGGACCAAATGTTGTAGAAGATGCCATACCATCACCCACAACTTGAGCGTTGGCAATATCAGCTAACTTTTGAGATAAAGCTTCATACTGGCTTTCATGAACGTATAAGCGCTTTAAGGCTGCACATGTTTGACCGGCATTCAAGAACGCCATATTAAAAATCTTAGGTGCAATTTCATCGATATTTGCATCTGGTAATACAATACCAGCATCATTACCACCCAACTCTAAAGTTAAGTGTTTTAGCTGCTGAGCTGCACCGGCCATAATGTGCTGGCCTGTTCGAGTTGAACCCGTAAATACAACTTTTTGTACATCTGGATGAGAAGATAATGCTTCGCCAATCTCACCAGCACCAACCACAATCGAAATTACACCAGCAGGAACTTCTTGCTGAATGATTTCACATAAACGCAAAGTTGATAGTGGTGTGTATTCAGAAGGTTTGCTAATGACCACGTTACCCGCACGCAATGCAGGCATGATGTGCCAAACTGCAATCATCAGTGGCCAGTTCCATGGTGTAATTGAAGCCACTACACCTAATGGTTGGCGATGGCGCTCAATACGCTTGGTTTCACTGTCTTCAATTACTTCTACAGGTAAATCCATCGCAGCCGCATAGCGAGTCCAGCCAATTGCGCCCTGCACTTCCATTTGAGCAAGTGCGAGTGGCTTACCTTGTTCAAGCACAACCAACTCTGCGAGCATTTCAGCGTGCTTTTCAATGCCATCGGCAATCTTGTTCAAGATTAACTTACGCTCTTCGTGTGAAACTTGTTGCCAAGCTTTAGATGCTTGTTTAGCAGCACTCACTGCCTGATTTACTTGCGCAACCGATGCTTTTGCACAACGTGCAGCAGTTAAGCCAGTAGCAGGGTTAAGAATTTCTAGTTCACCTTGTTCACCTGAACAAAGTTGACCGCCAATAATGAGTTTAAATTCATTGAGCATATTCGCTTGTTGCATTTCTTCTTCCTTGTCTTAATTGTAATTACAGCCACTTACTTTTTTCAGTTAAAGCGGGATTATTTAAAGTAAGTACGATATTGATATATCAATGTGACCAAAAATATTGGGGACATACCAATACAATAAGAAATTTGCTCCCCATAAATCATGCATAATTATTTTTGTTTTTTGAAAATATGCATGATTTGTGCATGTATTCTTTTCTTCATACACAATCCAAATAAAAACAATCTGCCATAAAAAAGCCCGGTAATAAACCGAGCTTTTTTTGTTATCAACTCAATTAGTCGATTGGTGGTACATAGTTACCAGAAGCAATTGCATCTTTAATGCGGTCAGCTTCAGCCAATACTTGACCTAAAAGGTTTTTAACGTTTTCGAATGTCACAACAGGGCTTAATGTTGTCATTTTCAATGACTGTACATTACCCACTTTTGTTACACCGATATTTGCTTCACCACGTGCAAACAATTCGTCCGCTACGTTTTGGTTCAAGCTATCGATAAACTCAGCTGGGTAGCCTTGTGGAACAACACGGAATAATACCGAAGCAAACTGAGGCTCAACTAAAAGTTCTAAACCATCAGTTGCCTTGATGTAATCTGCAACTTCACGAGTAAGTTTTACACCATGGTCAATCATTGAACCATAAAGGTCTTCACCTAGTGATTCAATTGTCATCCACAATTTCAATGCATCAAAACGACGAGTCGTTTGTAATGACTTAGACACAAGGTTTGGTACACCGTGCTCTTCGTCATAAGCAGAGTTCAAGTATTCAGCTTCGTAGTGCATGAAACGATAGTTCGCTTCATCTTTCAACAAGAACGCGCCACAGCTAATGCTTTGGAAATAATGCTTATGGAAGTCGAGGGTAATCGAGTCAGACAACTCAATACCATCAAGCATTGCACGATAGTCATTTGACAGAATTAATGCACCGCCCCATGCCGCATCGATATGCATCCATGAACCATATTTATTGGTAATTTCACGGATTTTCTTCAATGGGTCAATTGCACCGGCATCAGTCGTACCTGCTGTCGCAACGACACAAGCAACAACTTTACCTTCAGACTGAAGATGCGCCATCGTTTTTTCGAGAGCATCTACATCCATTTGTGCATTTTCATTCACAGGAACAGTCACAACTGACTGGAAGCCCATGCCCATCATTGCCATGTTCTTTTGCACAGAGAAATGTGCATTTTCAGAACAAATGACTTTGACGTTTTTCATTGCATCGGCAGGAATACCATCACGCTGTACAGACCATGGATTACCATTTTCGTCTTTCCAGTTTTTCGAGATGCACCAGTCACGAGCAAGCAATACACCCATCAAGTTAGATTGAGTACCGCCAGAAGTGAAAACACCAGCCTGACCAGAACCATAACCTACTTTTTGACGCAACCAATCAATGAGCTGAACTTCCATTAATGAACCTGCCGGGCTTTGATCCCATGAGTCCATAGATTGGTTAGTTGCATTGATTAACACTTCCGCAATCTGGCTCATCACCATGGTTGGGCAGTGTAAATGTGCTAATGAATGTGGATGATGTACTTTCAAGCTTTTATTCAAGAAAAGCTCAATCATACGTTGAAGAGATTCTTGTACACCCATACCTTCTTTTGAAGGTTGGAAAGAAATTGCTGAACGCAATTCTTTAATGCTACCACCAGTGTACATCTTTTCATTTTGCAACCATGCTGAAACGGCTTTTACCGCTTCGCCCATTGCTGACTCATAGTCAGCAATGGATTGTGCATCATTGCAGAGTAACGCTTTACGATGTTCTGCAAAATCCACCATACTTATGCGCCTCGTACTGCAACCAATGCTTCTGCAATTGCTTTCTTAAAGCGAGCAACTACTTCAACACACTCGTCTTGAGTGATGATAAGCGGGCAAAGTAAACGAATTACCGTACCGTTACGACCACCTTTTTCAAGCAATAATTTATTGTTGAAACAAGCAGTTTGAATTGCAGCAGCTAATTGTGAGTCAGCAGGATGCGAACCAATACGATCAGCTGGTTTACGCTCGTCAACGATCTCAACACCGATCATTAAACCGCGACCACGTACGTTACCGATACATGGGAATTCTTGAGCTAATTTTTTAAATTCAGCTTGTAAGAAGTCACCACGCTCTTGCGCATTTTGAGCAAGATTTTGTTCGCTAATCGTTTTTAATACGACAAGACCAGTACCCATAGCAAGTTGGTTACCACGGAAAGTACCCGTGTGACCAGCAGGCTGCCAAGCATCAAATTTACGTTTAATACCTAATACTGCAAGTGGTAAACCACCACCTACTGCTTTAGACATTACAACAACATCAGGTTCAATACCTGCATGTTCAAATGCAAACATTTTGCCTGAACGTGCAAAGCCAGCTTGAACTTCGTCTAAAATTAAAACGATGTTGTGCTTTTCAGTCACTTCACGGATTTTTTGCAACCATTTTACTGGAGCTGTAACTACGCCGCCTTCACCTTGAATCGCTTCAAGAATAACAGCAGCCGGTTTTGTTACACCGCTTTCTACATCTTCAATAAAGTTTTCAAAGTAGTAAGTTAAAGCGTCAACACCAGCTTCACCACCTAAACCAAGTGGGCAGCGGTATTCATGCGGATATGGCATGAATTGTACGCCTGGCATTAAACCGTTAACTGCATTTTTTGCACTTAAGTTACCAGTCATAGCAAGCGCACCATGGGTCATACCATGATAACCGCCTGAGAAACTGATCACTGAGCTACGGCCAGTGTAAGTCTTAGCAAGTTTGATTGCTGCTTCAGTTGCGTCTGCACCTGCAGGACCACAGAACTGCAAGCAATATTCTTCTTTACCACCAGGTAAATATGCTAACAATGCTTCAGTGAATGCATCTTTTAAAGGTGTGGTTAAGTCTAAAGTATGCAATGGCAAACCACTTGCCAATGTATCTTGAATACTTTGAATCACCGCAGGATGATTATGACCTAAAGCCAATGTACCTGCCCCAGCTAAACAATCAAGGTACTGTGTACCTTCAACATCAGTAACCCAGCATCCTTGTGCTTTCGCTATCGCTAACGGTAATTTACGTGGATAGCTACGAACATTTGATTCCATTTGACTTTGGCGAGTCAAATAATATTCGTTAGTAGCATTAGTGGCAGGGTTAACGGAAGTAACGCTCATATCGGATTACCATCTCTGATAGGGGTAGAAAGAAATAAGTCTGGTGACGATTGGTCCTTTGACTCGGTGCTTTATAGAACTAGTAAAGACACTTATTTTATATCTTGTAACTAGGAGCGCGATGATACCTAATTTTACAAGAAAAAAAACGTCTTTTATGTACTTTACTCATCTAATCTTATTGAAAAAATGTATCATCCCAATAGTTATGATGAATTATCATCATACTATGTGACAACCTAAAGAAAATATTCTTTTTTTATATTACTTTGATTTTTTAAGTTACATTGAAACACTTTAATTTTAAGCTTTTAATTTTTAAAGACTTTATATTTACCAAAATTTAAAAAAACCTGATCTGAATATTACAAATACGCCACAAAATCTGCAAAAGTTATGCATAAGTTATGTTTAACATTTCCTAATGAAAAAAATTAAATTTATATTAATTTTTAAAGGAAAAATTTATGCGTACTTTAGCCGTATCCACCCTTCTTTTAGGTTCTCTCCTTAGCCCTTTAGTTTTTGCTCAGGATGATAATGCTTTGAACTACAATATTGTAAATGTACAAGCGGAAGCTTCTCGCCAAGTTTCTAATGATGAAATGCATGCAACTTTATATATTGAAAAAAGTAACAAACAACCAGCCGAGCTTTCAAACCAAATTAATCAACTGATGAATCAGGCACTTAATGTTTCTCGTAAATATCCACAAGTAAAAGTGGAAACTGGTGCTCAAAGCACTTATCCAATTTACGATAACGATAGCAATAAGTTAAAAGAATGGCGTGGCCGCGCTGAAATCCGTCTTGAAAGTAAAGACTTTAAAGCTGCTAGCCAGTTAGTAAACGAATTACAGCAAAACTTCCAAACTCAATCAATTAACTTTACGGTTTCTGATGAACAACGTAAAAAAGTTGAAAATGAGTTAATGGTAGAAGCATCTAAAAACTTCCAACAACGTGCTCAAATGTTGACCCAAGCTTGGAATAAAAACCAATATAGTTTGGTCACTCTAAACCTGAACACGAATAACTATTTCCCACAACCTGTAATGCGTGCCAGCATGGCTAAATTTGCTATGGCCGAAGCTGCACCAGCTCAAGACATGGCAGCTGGTGAGTCTAAAATTACTGTGAATGCAAACGGTTCAATTCAGTTTAAATAATTTGTTTCTCTAAAAAAAAGCCCTGATTAGTTCAGGGCTTTTTTTGACTTATTTTTTAAAAGGTAAAGCGTATTTAAATATACGGCCTACCACTTGTCCAAACTGT
Organism: Acinetobacter sp. AOR43_HL; assembly: GCF_027854635.1. Classification (NCBI taxonomy): domain Bacteria; kingdom Pseudomonadati; phylum Pseudomonadota; class Gammaproteobacteria; order Moraxellales; family Moraxellaceae; genus Acinetobacter; species Acinetobacter sp. AOR43_HL. Next base: position 181,246 of record NZ_JAKTHX010000002.1, on the reverse strand, counting down.
TTAGCCAGACTTGCATTGTTATAATTTAGACCATATTTTTTACATACAGCTTCAACTTTTGGAGCCATTTGGCGATAACGACGCGCTGGGATATCAGGGAATAAATGGTGCTCAATCTGATGGCTCAAATGTCCGCTTAAAATATGTAATGCTTCTGAACCTTTCAAGTTAGAAGAACCACGAATCTGGCGCATATACCAGTGACCACGGCTTTCTTCTTGTAAAACAGACTTTGGAAATACTTCCGCATCTTTTGTGAAATGACCACAAAAAATAATCGTAAATGTCCAGATATTACGAAGACCATTTGCAACCAAATTACCAGTGAATACAGGTAAAGCTGCTGGACCTGCAATTAAAGGGAAGAATACATAGTCTTTAAAAAGTTGTTTTCCAATCTTTTTATTAACAGGTTTTAACTCTTCCAAGAATTTTGCCATGCTCTTACGCTTATAAAGGACACGACCAATTTCAAGATTCTGAATAGCTACGCCCCATTGGAACAATAAACAGAATGGGATGCTATAAACAGGTTGAAGTAAGAAACCCGGCTTCCAGCGTTGCTCTGGGAATAAACGAAGTAAACCGTAACCGATGTCATCATCAATACCTTTAATGTTGGTATAGGTGTGATGTTTATAGTTATGAGTTTGGCGCCAGTTATCAGAAGTACCGACAGTATCCCACTCGTAAGTTTGACCATTAAATTTAGGATCGTTCATCCAGTCATATTGACCGTGCATCACGTTATGACCGAGTTCCATGTTTTCCATAATTTTAGAGAAGCCTAACAGACCTGTTCCTAAAATCCATGCTGGTGGGAACCAACCTGCAAACAAACATGCACGACCTAAAAAGCTACTATAACGAATTGCAGCATAAACACGGCGGATATATTTAGCGTCTTTCTCACCCAAATCATCCAATACTTCTTGCTTGATCTGATCGAGCTCTTTTGCAAATGCATCAAGTTCTGCTGGAGTCAAATCTCGATTTTTAGGATTTTTAAAATATTCGACTTTCACTGGCATATTCATAAGAGTTCTCTCTTAAAGATCAATAACTAGATCGGATTTTGCTGAGTTCACACAAATTTTGAGTAATTGGCTTGGTTCAGTGTTTTCACTACCGTTAAGTAAATTACGTGTTGAACCTTGGGATTTATTACAAACACATTTATTACAAATTCCCATACGGCAACCATGAGTTGGTTTAAGACCTTCATGTTCAAGGCTAACCAGAATTGACTGGCTTTTAGGAATTGCAATAACCTTATTAGACTGGGTTAATGTGACATTCACATAACCAATATCATCAGCAGAGCATTCATTTGTTAAGCTAAAGGCCTCTGTTAAAACGGCTGGAGCTTTTTCAAAAAGTTGCTCAACTGTCGCCACAAAGCCAGAAGGTCCACACGCATAAATTGTGCTATTTTCGATATCATCAACTAATGCTAAATGCTCTGTATTTAAACGCTCATCATTTGGGGTTTCTTGTGTATAGAAAACCTGATAATTAAAGTTCGGATATTGCTGCGCAACTTTTTCAAAGTATTCAACAAAAGCTGCATCTGAACGTTGTTTTACCCAATATAAAAGTTGCACCTGAACTTTATCTAACTGCTGGCTTTGTTTAATCGCAGTAATCAAGCTCAACATTGGGGTAATACCACTACCCGCAGCCAACATAATTAAATTCGGTGTTTTGATGTTTTGTTGCATGTCACCATAAGGTTGACCAAGCTCAAAAACATCACCGATTTTGCTTTCAGAAATAAACCAGTTACTCACGATACCATCAGCAACTTTGTTAACTGTTAAACGTAAGTGCTGAGCATCAATTTGCGTCAAACTATAAGTACGTTCATAGCGACGACCGGCAATTTCTACAATTACAGGATGATGCTGGCCTGCAACGCCCATTTTTACTAGGCGGTTGCATTTTAGCGTCAGGCTCACCATATCATGAGCGACAAATTCTTTTTTTACAATTTGAACAAGTCCGTGCTTTACAGACCATAAAGGATTAACTTTTTGTAGCCAGAAATTAGCCATTTCTTTATCAAAGATGGCTTGTGTCAATGAATTGAATAGAGAATTTCTCTTTTCGATTGCTTGCATAACTGAAGGCTCTGTCGCTCTTTTTTAATTATTATACACATGTATATATATTTGTATATACACCCGTACTTTTAATTACAATTTCACAAGTTCAGCTTCTAAGGCTATAATCCTGAGAGTTTACAAATATATTGAACAGCATGACCCAATCTTCACTTTCTCAGAACCTGAATGACACACCTCAACAACAAGATGTCATTGAAATTAAAACAGCTACGCGTTCTGTTGGAAGAAAAGCGACAATTACTAAAGAAGAACTTTTTCAGGCCGCTTTAAACCTCATTGGTCCGCAAAAAAGTATTGCTTCATTAAGCTTACGAGAAGTAGCTCGAGAAGCAGGAATTGCGCCAAATAGTTTCTATCGACATTTTAAAGATATTGATGAATTAGCTATTTCTCTAATTGACCGCGCAGGTATCGTTTTACGTAAAATTATCCGTCAGGCTCGCCTACGCGCTTCCTTGCAAGAAAGTATTATTCGTAGTTCGGTCGATATTTTTCTTCAACAGCTTGATGCCGACGAAGGCAATTTAAGTTTACTGCTCCGTGAAAGTTTTACAGGTTCAGCTTCTTATAAAGCTGCCGTAGACCGTCAACTCAACTTTTTTCAGCAAGAGTTGCAAGAAGATTTAATCCGTCTTGAGCGTTTAAATAACAATCACCTCTACCATCCAGATCTTGTTGCAAAAGCAATTACTCAACTTGTGTTTCACATGGGTGCAAAAGTCATTGATTTACCGATCAATCAACGTGCAGAAGTTGCTGAACAAACCATGATTATGATTCGGATGATTTTAGAAGGTGCACGTCATTTAGATGAAGCAAAAATTCGCTAAAATTATCTAATGAATGGCTTGTTGATGAACAGGCCATTTTTAAATCTAACTCCTCTATTTTCTAATAAAAATATAATTCACCAATTGAAGCTAATAGCTTGCCAGAGTATAAATAATCTTTCCGTTTGCTCTTTCTCCTATATTCCCAACGATCTCAGGGATCAACATGCAAAATTTGAATAATCGTCAAAGTCTGATTGCAAGCTACATTCTTATGGGCATCTTTTTGCTTTCGGTTATCCCATTACATCTATTAGCAAGTTTTTTTGCAGGCTTTCTCATTTATGAAATTATTATTAGTTTAAGTTCGGTTGTAGAACGTTATATTGATGGTCAAAGAGCCCGTATTTTTATTAGTATTTTACTCAGTATCGTCACCATCTCCCTTATTGGTTTTTTCATAACGAGTCTGATTAGTTTCGTTGTATACGATCTAAAAGGTGTCGGATTACATAGTATTAATAGCAAGGTTGATCAAACCCTTCTTCATTTGCAAGCAGAGATCACAAAGTATCTTCCAGGTTATATTCCTGATAGCGTGACAGATCTAAAAGACGAAATCTTTGCATTTATGAAAGATAACGTCACCACACTAAAAAATACCAGTTCCGATATTTTGCATAACTTCGTGACTATGGTCATGGGATTAATTATTGGTATTTTGGTGGCGATACATGGTTTTCATCGCCGTACGCCTCAGCCTGTTTTTAAATCTCTTCTGATCCAACGTATTCAAAAATTATCAATTTCATTTAAAAATGTTGTTTTTGCCCAAATAAAAATTTCAGCGATTAACACGCTGCTCTTTATTTTATTCGCCTTTATTTTATTGCCGCTTTGGGGAGTTCACCTTCCTTTTGCCAAAACTTTAACTATTTTGACCTTTATGTTTGGTCTCATTCCAATTTTAGGGAATCTGCTTTCAAACACTTTAACGTTTATTGCAGCTCTTACAATTTCCCTAGGACTAGCAGGAGCAGCATTACTTTATCTCGTTTTGGTTCATAAGCTTGAATATTTTATTAATGCTAAAATTATTGGGCATAAAATCAATGCAAATGCATGGGAGATTTTATTAGCAATGCTAGTATTTGAGTCAATTTTTGGCTTAGGCGGTTTAATCGCAGCTCCAATTTTTTATGCGTATTTAAAGCTAGAATTAAAAGACGCTGGTCTCATCTAACTCAAAATCGATGTATAAAAAAAGCGCCCTCTCGGCGCTTTTTTCATTTTGAGTAAGTTACGGTTTAACCACAACTAACACTTGAATTGCTTCTGGTGTAACAGTTAAACCATCAAGCAAGCTCAAGCCTTCTTTTTGCAGTTTTTGTAAACGTTCAATTTCGTCTTGACGAATACTTGGGTTGAACTGTTTTAGATAAGTTAAACGGTCAATTTCATATTGCCATTTATTGCCATAATGTTCTTTTGCTTGTTGCTGAAGCTGCGGTAAATCAACTTTCGCAATCTCTAACGCTTGTTTATAGCGCTGCTCAATGATATCACGGCGGGCTTTAACTACTTGACGGCAGCTATTGCCATCTAAATGGTGCAAATAAGGTTTTAAAATTGTTGGATCAATCTTTTCAGATAAATCCTGTCCATTTTCACTTAACAATACACGGATAAGCTGTTTCGGCAAGCTTGATGGCAAGTTCAAAGATTTAGGTGCAACAACATCTACTTTAAACCAGACTTCAATTAATACTGAGCCCTGCTTTAACGCATTAGATTTAAGTACAGCAACATTGGTACTACCAAATGATTGCGTACGGATCATTTCCATAACACTTTCAATGAATGGATGCTCTAAAGTTAAATATTGAGCATCTTCACGAAGCTGAGCTTGATCGCGATAGAAAGTTGCTGTCATACCTTCTTCGTCTAATGCCAAACCTTGCACTTGCATTTGATCGGTCGGTTTAATAATCACCGTACCATTACTTTGCTCATCAAAATCGATATTGGTTGATGACATGAAACGCTTCACAAACATTGGTAGCGTAGTATTGTCGTCATAGTCTTCAAGAGCTTGAACAATTTCTTGTGCCACAATAGGACGACATGAATTATATTCAAGTAAACGATCTCGGCCAGCTTGAAGTTCAGCTTCTAAGGCTTGACGTTGAACATTCACCTCTTCAAGCAAATCTTCAAATGTTTGACCTTGGTCTGCAAGTAAACAATCTTTTAATTCAACAATAAAATTCTCTTGCAGCGTTTGCGCTGTCGGAGAAATATTGCTGAAAATATTCAGTGCTTCGTTATACCAACGGAACATACGCTCTTGAGCTGTTCCCACAAGGTATGGCACATGAATTTGGATACGGTTTTCTTGACCAATACGGTCTAGACGTCCAATACGTTGCTCTAAAACATCTGGGTTAGCTGGTAGATCAAATAAAATTAGATCACTGGCGAATTGGAAATTACGGCCTTCCGAACCAATTTCCGAACACAATAGAATCTGAGCGCCATAGCTTTCTTCAGCAAAATAAGCAGCAGCTTGGTCACGCTCAAGTAAGCTCATGCCTTCATGGAACATTGCCGTACGAATGCCTGCATGCAAACGCAACACATTTTCTAAAGATTCAACTACTGGTCCGCTACGCGCAATTAAAAGCACTTTTTTATGCTTAAGATCTTTGCGTAAAATTTCCATTAACCATGGCACACGCGGATCATTTTGCATCCATGAACCATCAATTTGCGCTTCTTCAGGCCACATCTGTTCACGCAGTTTGCCATCTTTTGACCAATCTTCTGGTGCTGGTAATGGTGCTGGTTGACAATCACGACCTGGGAAGCCCTGAATGGCTTCACGTGTATTACGGAATAAAATACGTCCAGTACCGTGACGGTCTAATAATTCGTGAATTGCTCTAAAGCGTTGGTCAGGCTGATCTTCAATACTGTGGCCTAATAAGCCTTCTAAAGCAGATAAATGCTCTGGGGTTAAAGCTTGATCCGACATCAGCACTTCAGCAATTTTTGCAGTCTGCTGGTACTGAGTCTCCTCATCTAAGAAGCGCTCTAAACTACTAAAACGCTGTGGATCAAGTAAACGTAAGCGAGCGAAATGACTTTCTACACCTAATTGTTCAGGTGTTGCAGTGAGTAATAGTACCCCTGCTGTATTTTCAGCGAGCTCTTCAATTAAATCGTAGCGATCATTACCGCCTTCTTCTTCGCTCCACATCAAATGATGTGCTTCATCAACCACAAGCAAATCAAAACCAGCTTCTATGGCTTGCTCACGCAAATCATCATGGTCAACCATTAAGTCAACGCTGGCAATAATGCATTGCTCAGTCAAGAACGGGTTAAGCTCTGGATCATGTTCTTTAATAGATGCAGTACGCGTTAAATCAAACAGAGAGAATTGCAAGTTAAAACGGCGACGCATTTCAATCATCCACTGATACTGAAGAGAATCAGGGACTAAAATCAGAATTCGTTCTGAACGACCAGTTTTAAGCTGTTGGTGGATAATTAAACCAGCTTCAATTGTTTTACCTAAACCAACTTCATCGGCAAGTAAAACACGAGGTGCAAAGCGTTTACCAACTTCATGTGCGATATAAAGCTGATGAGGAATCAGGCCAACACGTGCACCGACCATCCCACGTAGAGGACTGGTCTGCATTTGTGCTTGCATGAGCATCGCTTCAATACGCAGATCATACCATTCTTTATAGTCAACTTGACTTGCAAGCAAACGATCTAAAGGTTTCGATAACTGAATTTGCGCGCCAATACGTGTTTCATTGAGTGCTTTACGCTCTTGCTCGCCATTTTCTAAAGTACGAACAACGTTGTAACGCAAAACGCCATGACGATCTTCAACAGACTCAACGATCCACTTCTGGCCTTCTTGATCTTGAACTTCATCATTCGAATTGAAGATGATACGAGATAGTGGAGCATTATTACGTGCATATACACGTGTCTCATCACTTTTGGGGAATAAAATGCTGACAGATCTTTCATCTACATCAATAAGAACACCTAAACCGAGCTCAGTTTCTGTGTCTGATAGCCAACGTTGACCAATAGCATACTGCTGCAATTTTTCCACCTTTCTCTCAAGTTCGCACTACATATTGTACGATGCAAATTAGCTTATTTTTGCATCTTTTTATGTAGTCTTTAAAGCAAAATTTTGAAGCAAAAACCAATTAAATCGCTTTGCTACAAAAAATCACGCATTAAAATTTTTACATTAAAACGGTACAGGACAGTCAAAAGTTAATGTTTCTGCTGTGACAGGATGATTAAAACTTAACTGCTTGGCATGCAAGCATAAACGCGGAACAAGTTGCTGCTCCGGTGTTGCATACAGCGTATCACCTACAATTGGATGCCCAAGATATTGCATGTGTACACGGAGTTGATGAGATCGGCCCGTAATTGGTGTTAATTTCACACGAGTTACAGGCTGTCCCTGAATCTGAAAATGTTCTATGGCCTGCCAATGTGTTAAAGCAGGCTTGTTGTGAGAAGCGTCGACAATATGTAAAGGTGGTCGGCTTGGGTCATAGATGACAGGAATATCTACAGTCCCCTCACCCTCTAAATGACCTGCGACAAGCGCTTCATATATTTTTGAAGTCTGACGATCTTGAAATTGACGTGCAATTGCACTTTGACCGTGCTTCGATAAACCAAATACTAAAATACCTGAAGTATCTCGGTCTAGACGATGAATGAGCAAAGTTTTAGGTTCAATCGCAACCAACCTTGTCAAAACGCTATCATGTAAATCACCCTTACCAGGAACACTCAAGATGTCCGAAGGTTTATGAATCACCATAAAATCATCATCACGATAGATCAGATGTTCACTTAGAAAATCACTCAAAGTTGTATTCCCAAGGTAAGATGAAAAACAAGCGGGCAATAATAAAAAGCTTACGTCCGAATTACAATGCCGTTCGGGTAAATTAACAGCAGAATTTGCAAATATTATGGATCACTTGAGGTCTATAGTCAGTCAAGGCTTCAATAACTGCATAATATGTTGCAATGTCGGTGCTTGCATTATCTCTTCAGCGCTTAAGCTCGCACCATTTGCACGCCATAGATCGACCAGATAATTCACAGCAGACTGATCTAGTCCGTAGTTTCTTAAATCAATTTCAGGATGGATCTCCATAGGATGTCGCCCCACCTGCTCAGCAATTGCCAATAAAATTCCTTTATCTGACAAGATATAGGAGGACGGTGCACTTAAAGACCATAACCGCATTAAGCTCTGCGTATTTAAATGTTTTATATGGTCAAAACTGATCTTTTCAACCCATTGGATATGCTGCTCTAGATTAGCCGCCAAGATCGCATCATTTACAACACTGACCTGATCTGTAATCGATAAAACAAGCTGCATAACTTGTTTAAACAGAGGCGACAAATCACCTGCCATCATAACTTGGGCTTTAGTATTTGATGACAAACGCTGACCAAGCTCCAACATGGTTTGTTGAAGCTGAGATGTCTCAATAAAAATAATTGGAATTTCGAGTGATTGAGCGCGCTTAATCAACAATTCCAAATGATTCGCCAATGGTTGCTCAGACCAATCTGGTCGTAGTTTAAGCTCATTGAGCCCAACCATGAGCAAAATACTTTGCGCTGACTCAATTGACCAATTTGAAGTACTTGCAGCTAATTGGATTTTTCGAGGTAAGGGATAAAACATTGTTCTTTACAAATATAAAAATAGCTCAAATTAAAAAGCCCGTTTAACACGGGCTTTTTTGCTTACTTCATTTCAGCGAATGTTTCTTTCGCAGCCTGAATCGTAAATTCAATATCTTCATCAGAATGTGCAGATGAAATAAAGCCTGCTTCAAATGCTGAAGGTGCCAAGTTTACTCCACGCTTTAACATGCCATGGAAGAACTTTTTAAAAGCTTCAATATCACATGCCAACATTGAGTCAAAGCTTGTAATATCTTCTTGGTCAGTAAAGTAAAGACCGAACATTGCGCCAGCTTGTTGAGTCTTAAATGGAATACCCGCTTCATCAGCTGCAGCTTGTAAGCCTGCAAGTAACTTTTCAAGTTGAGCAGATAATTTGCTGTAAAAGTCTGGTTGGCGTAAATGTTTAAACATCTCGATACCAGCACGCATAGCAAGTGGGTTTCCAGACAATGTACCTGCTTGGTATACGCCGCCTAAGGGCGCGATACATTCCATGATTTCACGCTTACCACCAAATGCACCAACAGGTAAGCCCGCACCAATAATTTTGCCTAAAGTCGTTAAATCAGGTTTAACGTTATAAACCGATTGCGCACCACCTAAAGCAACACGGAAGCCTGTCATCACTTCATCAATAATGAATACAGATTTGTATTCATCACAAATATCACGAATGGCTTGTAAGAAACCGTCAATTGGTTTCACCATATTCATGTTACCCGCGACAGGCTCAATAATAACACCCGCAATTTCATGGCCGAATTTAGCAAAGCATTCTTTTAATGCAGCAATATCATTATACGGCAGCGTTAAAGTATGTTTAGCAAAATCAACAGGAACACCTTTTGAAGTCGGTTCACCTTCACCTAAAGTGAGTAAACCTGAACCCGCTTTTACTAAAAGTGAGTCAGAGTGGCCGTGGTAACAACCTTCAAACTTCACGATTTTGTCACGGCCAGTATAACCACGTGCTAAACGAATAGCGGTCATGGTTGCTTCTGTACCCGAGTTCGTCATACGCACCAATTCAATGGATGGCATGATTTCACAGATAATATCTGCCAGTGTTGTTTCGTGTACGGTTGGTGCACCAAAACTTAAGCCATCTTCTGCTGCTGTTTGTACAGCCTTAATAATCTCTGGATGAGCATGACCTAAAATCATTGGTCCCCAAGAACCAACATAGTCAACATAACGCTTACCATCCACATCCCATAAATAAGCACCTTTTGCTTTCTCAATGAAAACCGGTGTTCCTCCAACGCCATTAAAGGCACGTACCGGAGAGTTCACACCACCTGGAATGTGTTTGCTGGCTTGTTTAAATAACTGTTCTTGCTTTGGAGATAAACTCATGGAAATGCTCGTCTTAAATATCTAAAAAATAATTTTGAAAGCTTAAGAAAATAATTGTGCCCACGCCTGTACACGGGCAGGAATTTCAGCAGTTGATCGACCTAATATATCACTAATGACTGCGCAGAGGTCAGCTCCAGCCTCAATCACAGGTTTTGAGTTTTCAACAGTTAAACCGCCAATCGCACAAATTGGTAAATCATATTGAGCTGCTGCTTGCTTAATCACTTCAATACCGACATTACCTGCTTCAGGTTTTGTAGAAGTCGCGTAAACCGCACCAAATGCAATATAAGACGCCCCATCGGCAATTGCTTTTTGCGCAAGTTCTAATGAGTTCAGGCAAGTACGGCCAATAATCATGCCTTCTGGTAATTGCGATTTTGCATCGGTAATTTCACCGTCACTTTGACCTAAATGCACACCTAAACCAAACTGAGCGGCCAGTCTTAGGTCATCATTAATCACAAAAGGAACCTGATATTTTTCACACAATAATTTGATTTGTTCGACTTCAGCAGGTTGGCTAGTTTTCTCTACTTTTTTACGGCGGTACTGCAAAATTGCGACCTGACGAGTTGCGAGTGCGGCATCTAGTTTTTCTAATAATAGTTGGATTGGGTCATCGTTGGTAATGAGGTATAAACCGCGCATACTCTACTCTCGCTTTAAAAAACTTCGCTAGTATAACGGATTTATAGATCATCATAAGTACCGATTGATATAGGCTTAACAGTACCAATCGGTATATTAAGAATAGATATAAAAATTAGCTTGGAATTTTATCAAACTTACGGTCAACCAAACTCAAACGGCCACGTGCAACATCAAACAACATTCGCCAATCAGAAATAAAGCTATAGAAAGGTTGTTTAAAACTGGCAGGTTTATTTTTTTCAAACACAAAATGTCCAACCCAAGCATTTGCGTAGCCTGCTACCAAACCATAGAGTACATATTTGGCTTGCTTCTTACGGACTGCTTTTGAAAAAAAGTATAGACCAATACTACTGCCCACCACGTGTAAGCGTCTGCTCATAATGTTACGGTGTTCAGTTAAATAAAAACGATAAAATTCCTGATAGTTTTTAATCGGCAATTCAAACTCTGGCTGAGCTTCATGGCTAAAGTTTACTGGTGCATTCACGATCATCTTCCTGATTTTTATTTGATCAAAACGTCACCTGATTGTACACCTAAATAAAAGTGTAGCGTCATATGTTTGATTGTAACTTTCTCTATCAAAACCATTATTTTTAGAGCTAAGCTATTATACTTATTCAAGATAGTCTAAATACCTGATTCAGGGAGATATATTATGGTCGAAGTCGAACTAAAGTTTCAGTTACCTGAATCGAAGAAAAAAACTGTCCAGCAATACTTAAAAAAACATAAAGCAAAGAACATTCACTTACAGGCAAAGTATTACGATACGCCAGATCGCCTACTTGCAAAAAATGGTATGGCCTTACGTTTACGTAAAGAAGATGATCAATGGGTACAAACATTTAAAGCCGCAGGTCAAAGCCATCTCCACCGTGTTGAAGAAGAAACTCATTTAGGCGTTTGTGACCAAGAACCTGACTTAAACCTTGAGTTATACCAAGATAATAAAGTGGTAACTGATTTAATTAATGCGGCCTTAGGAACGCAAGCTGAAAAACTAAGTTTGCAGTTTGAGACTGATGTACAGCGCACCTATCATGTGTTTGAAGCAGATAATACAGCGATTGAAGTTTGCTTAGATGATGGTGTCGTAAAAACAGCAGATGCACAAAGTGTAATTTGTGAAGTCGAATTTGAACTCAAGCAAGGGGCTGTGAAAACGCTCATTCAGTTTGCGCAGCAATGGATTAATCGTTACTCACTTTGGCTTGATGTAAGAAGTAAAGCCGAACGTGGCAACTTATTAGCACTAGGGCTAGCTGCCTCACCTGCTGTTCATGCTAAAAGTCTGACATTAAATAAAGATATTACTGCTGAACAGGCTCTAAAAAAGATTGTCGAAAACTGTTTAGGGCAATTCTTACCAAATATGGCTGTCATTGCCGATGGAGTTGCCGAAGCTGAGCATATCCATCAAGCACGGGTAAGCTTACGTCGTTTACGCAGTGCGCTTAAGCATTTTGCAGGTTGGTCAGGCGAGCTAAATCCTGTTTGGGAAGAACAAATTGCTGAGCTTTTCCGTAAACTTGGAGACACTCGTGATGAAGATGCGATTCGCACCGAAGTGTTACCTATTATTCAACAACATGGATCACCTGAACTTTTACTACCCGTTTCAGTTCAGCCCTCAAAAGAACTCTCAACAATCTTTAGCTCTGCGGATACGATTAAGCTGTTACTCGATTTATTAGCATTTGCTTATTCAGAAGAAGATTCTAAGTCCCAAAAAGGGAGCTTAAAAAAACATATTAAAAAGAGCTTAGATAAGTTACATCATAAAGTGATTAGTAATGCTGAACACTTCTCTGAGCTTGAAGTGACGGAACAACACAAAATAAGAAAGCAAGCTAAGCAGTTACGTTATTGTGTTGAGTTTATTTCGAGTCTTTATCCGAATAAAAAAGTACAGCAATATTTAAAACAGCTACAACCTGTGCAAAATACTCTAGGTCAATATAACGATTTGTTTATTGCAGAAGGTATTTTTAACAATGTGGTTGAACAAGATCCGTCTTTTTGGTTTGCTCTAGGTTGGGTCAAAGCCAAACAGCCACAATTACAAAAGCGCTCAGCAAAAGCTTTACAAACTTTTAGTCAGGCTGAAACTTTCTGGTAATTTATAAAAAGTCGCTGTAAACGTGCAGCGACTTTTATCGGTATTTACCAAATACTTTCCATACGCGGTTATCAGCTAACGGATCACTAAAGCTATCGCTGCGTTGCTTTCTTGGCTTATCACGAGCATCGACCAGTTTAAAATGCGGCTCAACTCCTAGCACAATCCCATTGGTATAAAACCGTGAACGTGTATATTCGCTTTGCCCATGTTGAAACACATAGGTTCTTAAATCGATGAACTCACGGTGAGCAACCAAAGCCGCGGTATCATCACTTTGCAACCATTCTTGCATTGTAAATATCTGGTCTGTTTCAAACTGCCCGCATTTTTCAATAAGACTCGCCACACCGCGGAAAGTTTTAGATTCTTTTGCACGTGTTTTATTAATCCGAATTCGGTCTACGTGAAAAAAGAATAGCGGTAAATTTAAATGGCTTGGCAAATGAATGGCATCTGGTAATTTATCTTCCATAAATGGCTGAAAAAGCTCTTGTGCCCTTTCAATTAGCCCCTGCCATTGACGGTAATAATTTTCGACTTCTTCTTGCAAGCCATAATAAATCGGCAATCCTTCAACATGCTCTAAATATTGGGGTGGGAAAACATGCTGGCGTAATAAAGCAATATCTGTCTTTAAACTTTGAATCGCAATTGCATCTTGCATATTAGTCTCTCCTACCAATACTTAGGCTATTTACAGACTAAGTCAAAGGTTTTGTTTCCGCAAGCGTTTGCCTATAATAAGCAGCTCTATTTTTGCGGGAATAAGTCATGTCTCAAAAGATTAATGCAACAGATATTACTGAAGAAGAAGCATTAAATGCTGTTTTCTTTGAGCGTGCGGATGAATTTATTAAACAGGCTAATGATTTTTGTCGCCCGCCAAAAGATAAAAAAGTTGATCCAGCTGAGCTACGTGGTCAAGTGAGTGCTGCAATGTTATTTGCTACTGCCCGCTTCAATACATGGGTAGCAGCAAATAACTTTAAAGATGGTAATGAAATGCGTGATGCAAAAGATCAGGTTATGTCTTACCTTCTTCAGCAATTTCAGATGATGCTTGAAGATAACTTCGATGAATATTGTGAACAGTTTGAAAATTATTTACGTTTCCGTAAAAATGAAGATTTTCACGCACACAAACATGATCATTAATATGATTTAAAGATCCAAATAAAAAGCCACATTTCAGTGGCTTTTTATTTACGAGAAGACTTTATTTCTTTGCGGCCTGACCATATTGATCAGCCATCACTTCGACCAAATGTTCAGGTTTAATATACTTCTTAATTACTCTGTTAACGTCAGCAACAGTCAATTTAGTTAACTCTTGATCATGACGAATTCGGTCTTGCAATGTTTTGTTTGTTTCAAGCTGTAGATTTAACATGCCATGAATATTACGCTCATCTTCTAAAGCCGTAACTCGTTTCTTCATGATATCTGCTTTAGCAGCTTCAAGCTCTTGCTCAGTTACCCCATTTTTAACCAAGTCATTTAACACTTTGTGTATTGAAGCAGACACTTGTGCTGAGCGACCTGAAGTATAATTTGCGCTAATACTCAAAGCTCCTACATTCGTGTCACGATCAAGTTGCAGCCCACTTCCAAAACCATAGACTAGCGCATTTTTCTCACGAAGCTCTTGAGCCAAACGTGATGAAATTTGAGACTCACCTAAAATATAGTTCATTAAAATGAGAGCAGATGCATCTGGATGGTTTTTCCCAACTGGAATTGAAAGGACACTTTGGTAGCTACCAAATTCGCGCTGCTCAGACAGAACATGAACTTGCTGTGCTGGAAAATCAACGTGATCAATCAAGATTTTTTGATATGGTTGCTTACCGTTCCAACGACCAAATTCCTGATTCAGTAATTTCTGCATCTTCTTCGCATCAAATTCGCCTGTAATGGCAATTTGAGCATGGTTCATTGCAAAGAAACGCTCATATAACTCTTTCACTTGCTCTTGAGTTGCATTTTTCAGCTGCTGTTTTGCCAGTTCAGGTTCGAAGTGATAACGCAAATCACCCGGTTGATATTCTTCAAGTAAACGTGAAAGTGTTAAACCCGCCACTACATCTGGCTCGGTATAAGGACGATCTAGGCTTGATAAACTTTGCGATTTAATTAAATCAAATTGAGATTGTTCAAATTTCGGATTTTTCATCACATCAAGAACAAACTTGAAAAACTCATCAAATTTTTCTGATTTAGACTGAATATTAATGGTCATGCCATTGCCGTCAGCACTTGCATAAGCTGCACCGCCTGCATCAATT
Source organism: Acinetobacter sp. AOR43_HL (assembly GCF_027854635.1). Lineage (NCBI taxonomy): Bacteria > Pseudomonadati > Pseudomonadota > Gammaproteobacteria > Moraxellales > Moraxellaceae > Acinetobacter > Acinetobacter sp. AOR43_HL. The sequence continues at coordinate 166,161 of NZ_JAKTHX010000002.1, read as the reverse complement.
GATTTATCGGCAATATCTTGCAAACTGTATTTATCAGAACCACGGAGCAATAAGTATGAGGTTAGATCAACTACTGTACCTTTATTAAATAAAGATTTTTCTGTTCCGAAGTCCATCGTAATCGTTGCATAAGTACGATCATCGCGTGTTTCAACTGGGAATAAAGCATACTTCATTCCATTTTTTAGTTTTCCACGGATAATCTTTTTCTCATTGCTTTCAACATATTGCTTAGAGGTTTTTAAAAACTCAGCAACTTCTTGTTGATATACCTTCGGATCTTTTAAAGGCTCAGCCTCTGCTTCGACCTGATCTAGAGTTTTAGGTGCCTCTTTTGAATTTTGCTGTTGCGCTTTTTTCTGGTCTTCAGGTGTTGGCAAAATATCGCCATCAATACGATGATCAGCTACAAGGAACTGTTTTAAAGTTTGATTCACATCATCTAGCTTAACTTTTTCTACAGAATCTAAATCTTTAAAATATTGATCCCATTGCCCGCCAGCGACGGTGTAATCACTTAAACGTGACCCCAGTGCTACCGCATCTTTCGTGATTAGATCCCCTTGAGTTTTCATTAAACTTTTAACACGATTTAATTCAACTTCAGTAAAAGGCTTCCCTTTTTCAATGCCTGCTAACAAAGAACTTTCAACTTTTTTAGGGTCATTACTTGGTGAATAAATAGCACCTAGAAACACCACGTTAAAATCTTGGTCTAACCAAGTACTAGCTTCAACATTTGTGGTAATACCTGTTTCCACCATATTTTGGTATAGGTGACCACTTGGCTGCATCGTATATAACAAAGGAGCTAAAGCGAGTGTCGGCTGAATTTTGGTATTTTTACCATTCATATAGATATGGAATTTAGCCAGATCACTGCCCTTTTTCACCATGAATTGACGATTTTTTATTTTTGTAGAGTCAAGCACAGGAATCTGTACAGTTTTAGGAACCGCTCTTGCCGCAATTGGACTAAAATATTGATCTATTGTTTTTAAGACATCAGTCTTATCAAATTTACCTGAAATCACCATAACAGCATTATTAGGTGCATACCAGCTACGATAAAACTGGTTCAATTCAGGCATTTTAATAGATTTAAGTTCAGGCAAATCACCAATCGGTAAACGACCTAAATATTGGTTACCATAAGCTGACTTCCACATTTGATCCATCAGCACAGCAAATGGCTGATCCATGCGAACTTCGCGCTCACGCTTTACAATTTCAATCTCGGAAGGAACAAACTTTTCTTGAAGAACTAATTTATCCATACGCTCAGATTCAAGATACAGTACCTGATCAAGCGCAGTTTTTTCTGGACGAACGATATTGGTATATTTTGTTGAATAATAATCAGTGCTGGCGTTTGTCATCAATGTATATTGATCTAAACGACGCTGGAATTCTTCCCCTTTAACATTTTGTGTCCCCTTAAAAGCCAAGTGCTCAAGCAAATGAGCTAAGCCACTTTTACCTTGCGGGTCATTTAATGAGCCTGTTAAATAAATGGTATTAATAAAGATTTTATTTTCTTTGTCATTCGGTGCAAGCACAATCCGAAAACCATTATCTAATTTATATTCCTCAATATTTTGCTTACTTTTTACTAGTGTAGTTTGTGCCCAAGACGCAGCACTTAAACCAAGAATACATAGGGAGAGTGTCAGTTGTTTAAACTGCATAAACATATAAATACCAATTAATTTGAATAATAAAAAATCAATAGTTGTGGGACTATAGTAGGAAATTTGAACTAACTTTCATAGTAAAGTTTTGAAAAAAAAGCCGTTTATTTAAACGGCCTTATATTTTAAGGAAAAATTTCAGCTTGCATATAAAGCTTCCCATACCCTGAAACTTCAATACGTTCCTGATTCAGGACATTGCAATATAAAACGCCTCCACGGCTAGAAGCCTGATAAGCAATAATATTATTTTTAGCAAGTTTCTCTGCCCATAATGGCGCTATTGCCGTATGAATTGAACCCGTAACTGGATCTTCTTCAATGCCCGCGACAGGTGCAAAATAACGCGATACACAATCATATTGTTGATCGGCTTTTGAGGTGATTGCAACATCCATCCCTGCAGTGGTAATCGCAGTCCGTTTACCCAAGGCTTTAAGTAAGTTCATGTCAGGCTGCTCATCTAACACGTCTTGCACTGATTCATACTCAACAATGTAGGCTTGAACATTTTGATAAACCGCTTTAAAAGGCTTTGTTAATGCTTGACGTAAAATAGCTGGATAATCTTCAACTTGATGAGCTTTGCGAATTGGAAAATCCATTCTGATTTTACCGTCTTCATCTTGGTGAACCACAAAAAGACCTAAGTTTCGTACATGGAAATTAATTGTCTTTTTCTCGGTAAAATCTTTAAATAATACAAAAGCACTGGCAAGTGTTGCATGCCCACAGAAATCAACTTCAACTGTTGGAGTGAACCAACGGATTTCATAGTTTTCAGAGTCTATAATTTTTACAAAAGCAGTTTCAGACAAATTATTTTCAAGTGCTATCTTCTGCATTAAATCTACATCTAACCACTCTTTTTCAACAACGACAGCGGCCGGATTTCCACGAAATAACTGTTTTGTAAAAGCATCAACTTGATACATTTTCATGATAGTACTCTCTTTTGTAATAGACTCATTTTCGAAAATTATTTAAAAGAAAAACAGATACAGTTTTTTTAAAATTAACATCACAGTGGCAATTTATGCATATAAAAAAAACGGCTCATCCAGAGTGGAGAGCCGTTTAATACTCATTCTTAATGATGTTGAGTTAACTCAATTTCATCTTCACTGTTTAATATTTCTTTATCAGTCTGACCCATCAATTGGCTCGTAACAACACCAGCAGTCATCGAACCATTTACGTTTAACGCAGTACGTCCCATATCAATGAGGGGTTCGATTGAAATAAGAAGCGCAACCAATGTTACAGGTAAACCCATTGCAGGAAGCACAATCAACGCAGCGAAAGTCGCACCACCACCTACTCCGGCAACCCCAATTGAACTTAAGGTCACAATACCAACTAACGATGCAATCCACATTGGGTCTAAGGTGTTAATACCCATAGTTGGTGCAACCATTACTGCCAACATTGCAGGGTACAAACCCGCACAGCCATTTTGACCAATAGTGGCACCAAAAGAAGCAGAGAAACTTGCAATAGATTCGGGCACACCCAAACGACGAGTTTGTGTTTCAATGCTCAGTGGAATACTTGCTGCACTTGAACGGCTAGTGAATGCGAACGTTAAAACTGGAGCAACTTTCTTAAAGAACTTAAGCGGAGAAACACCCGTCATAGTCAAAATAATGGCATGTACGACAAACATAATCGCCAAGCCTAAATAAGATGCAACCAAGAATCCGCCTAGATTTAAGATATCTGCGACGTTTGAACTTGCCACGACTTTTGTCATAAGCGCAAATACGCCATATGGTGTAAGTGTCATTACTAAGCGCACAAGCTTCATTACCCATGACTGCAACGTCTGAATCGCAGTCAGAATACGTTGACCTTTTTCCGCATCGTCCTTCATTAGGTTAAGCGCTGCTATACCTAAAAAGACGGCGAAAATAACTACACTGATAATTGATGTTGGGTTTGCACCAGTCAATTCAGCAAATGGATTACTTGGAATAAAGGAAAGAATAAACTGCGGTACACTTAAATCGGTAACTTTACCTACATAATCCGTATTAATCGCAGTTAAGCGTGCAGTTTCAGCAGCACCTTGCACTAAACCTTTTGCCGTTAAGCCAAACAGGTTGGTAACAAATACCCCTACCAGTGCAGCAATCAGCGTTGTAAAGAGTAAAGTACCAATCGTATAAAAACTGATTTTGCCTAAAGATGAGGCTTGGTGTAATTTTGCAACCGCTCCCAAAATAGACACAAATACCAAAGGCATCACGACCATTTGTAAAAGTTTTACATAGCCGTTTCCAACGATATTAAACCAGCTAATAGATTCAGCAAGAATCGGATGGCCACCGCCATAAATCAAATGTAGTCCTAAACCAAACACCACACCTAGAACTAAGCCAGCCAGAACTTTTTTAGATAAGCTCCAGTCCGTTTTACGTGTTTGGGCGAGTAAAAATATTAACCCGACAAAAACCACAATATTGATGATTAAGGGTATATTCATTCCCAAACTCCAAATTATTGCTTGTGTCATCTTTCAAGGGGGCATATTTGACCATAGCCGGCCTATATAAACTACCCTTTTCAACAATTTTATAGCATCAAGATGATTACAAACCTCTGTGAGAATATAAAATGACTTTTTCATACATATATATCACTTTTAATTTATAAATTAAGTTGGATATTTACGTATGAAAATCAATCACAACTTAAGCAACCTTTAATTCAAATTGTTGCTCAATAAAATTAATAAACTGCTTTAAATTGGTTCCCCAGGTTTCAGGCGACTGGGCAACCAAGTAGGTAGTAAAATGAGCGGATTCAGTATTAAGTTCAAAACAACTTAATGACACTTTCTCGACTACTTTGTTTAGATATGACTTTGGCAATAAAGCAAAACCAACACCTAATTCCACACAGCTTACAATCCCGTCCAGACTGCCCATTTCCATGATTTGTGAAGGCGGGACACTGTGATCATTTAAAAATAACTCGATTGCATGACGATAAGAACAACCTTGTCGAAACGCAATAAATCGGGTCTTTGCAAGCTTGGCAACATCTGGAAAGTGAGTTTGCTGTTTCGGACAAACCAAAACCAATTGTTCTTGCCAAACAGGTAAACTATACAACTCTGGAATTAAATATTTAGAAGCAACAAAAGCACAGTCGACCTCTCCTTGCTGCACAGCGCTTAACAAATATCGTGTCGGGTGAGTTTGCAGCTCAATCGGCAAATTCGGATATTGCTGCATACATTGATTGAGTAATTGAGGTAGACGTATTGCTGCTGTCGTTTCCATACTGCCCAAACGAATGGTTTCGTTCGGGTCAATATCACCCTCTTGAAAGATTTTTTTCGCTTTATTATGTAGAGCAATCATTTGAACAGCATAACTATGCAGCTGTTGTCCAGCATTCGTTAAAGTCACAGGGTTATTACGATTGAATAAAATAACCCCTAACTCTTCTTCAAGTTTTTTCACATGGCTCGTGATATTCGATTGCACGGTATACATTTTTTGTGCAGCTAAGGAAAAACTTCCACTCTCTGCAACAGCTAAAAAAAACTCTAGGGACTTAAGTAACATTTCACTATCTCAAAACAAGATAATCACCATCATATTAAATCATTTTTAAAGATTTAAAAACTCGCTTTTAATAATAAAAAAAATGAGCGTCCTCTCATGTCTACGTTTTATCGAATGAGCTTAATTGTCTTTTTGGCAACTTGTTTGGGAATTGGTGTTTTTAGATTTTCATATACTGCGCTTATGCCCATCATGATCGAGCAATACCACTGGACTCACGATTTTGCCAGTTTCTTAGGTAGTGCAAATTTATTGGGATATCTCATTGGTGCCTTATTAGCGCTATTAAGTATTAAAGAGAAGTACATCTCACCCTTCATCGTACTTTCAGCTATAGCGGGCAGCCTTAGCCTACTCTGCTGTTCATTCATGGATATGCCTTTGGTGTGGTTCATTGTCTGGCGTACGATTTCAGGTATTGCTGGCGGCTTACTAATGATTTTGGCGCCTAGCTTTGCAATGAAATACATTCCCACCACGCAAAGATTAAAAGTTAACTTTTTAGGATTTAGCGGGATTGGTGTAGGGGTTTTATCCGCCACTATTATTATTCCTCTACTTCAAAATATGCCTGTTCATTATGTTTGGAATATTTTTGCGGGTCTTTCGCTATTAGGAAGCTTAACTCTTTACCGATTATTAAGCCGTAATACTGCCCAATTTATTAAGCCACAATCGAGCGCTCTTCAAGCCTCACAAAAATCACGTTTAGGCCTTGTCATTATTATTGCCTATATGTGTAGTGCCTTTGCATATATTCCACACTCTTTGTTTTGGATGGATTATTTATCTGGAACTCTGCATTTCCCATTACAGCAAAGAAATTTATTTTGGGTTCTCTATGGAGTAGGAAGCTGTATTGGTGCACTTGTCGCTTATTGCTTAAGCAGACTAATCGGATATCTACAGGCCATTAAATGGTTATATACCATTTACTGCTTAGCCGTTGTTTTACCGTTCCTTTCACATACCGCATCTTTACTAGCCTTATCTTCGCTTCTGACAGGCTTACTGACTCCCGCAACAGTATTTATTAGTTCTTTTAGCCTGCTACAGATTTATGAGCAACGCTATCAAAAGCTTTGGAGCCTTGCCACCATTGGCTTTGCCAGTACTCAACTTTTGGGTGGTGTTGTCATTAGTACTTTGCATCATTTGCATTGGTCTTATGCCCATCTCTTTCTTTTGGGTGGAACTGTTCTTCTCTTTGCGGTTTGCCTTTTAATTCCCCTACGCCCTTCTTTCACCTCAACTTTCGGAGAAACCAAATCATGAAAACTCTGCTCTTTCCTTTATTTCTAGTTGCTTTCGTTCTTATTATTCAAGCCCTAGACCAGAGTTATCAAAAGAAAACTGGCTTTATTAAAACTCCGAAACATCCCGAGTTTATGCAATAAAAAAAGCCCTCAACCGAGGGCTTTCCTATATAAGATTTATTTAATCTTCCATGTGTTTGATAATCGCATCACCAAATTCAGAACAACGTAACAAGGTTGCACCCGGCATTAGGCGCTCAAAATCGTAAGTTACGGTTTTGGCAGCAATCGCTCCAGAAATTCCTTTAATGATCAAATCAGCTGCCTCTGTCCACCCCATATCACGCAGCATCATTTCCGCAGAAAGAATAATAGAACCAGGGTTTACTTTATCCTGACCTGCATATTTAGGTGCTGTGCCATGAGTTGCTTCATATACTGCAATAGCACCACCAATATTTGCACCCGGTGCAATACCAATACCTCCGACTTCTGCTGCCAAAGCATCAGAAATATAATCACCGTTTAAATTTAGCGTGGCAATCACAGAGTAATCGGCTGGACGCATGAGAATCTGCTGTAAAAATGCGTCTGCAATGACATCTTTGATAATGATGTCTTTACCCGTTCTAGGGTTTTTAATTTTAACCCATGGACCACCATCAATCAGTTCTCCACCGAAACGATCTAGAGCCAATTCATAACCCCACTCTTTAAATGCACCTTCGGTGTATTTCATGATATTGCCCTTGTGAACCAACGTCACAGAAGGCTTGTCATTTTCGATTGCGAACTGAATGGCTTTACGGACTAAACGCTGTGTTCCTTCTTTCGATACAGGTTTAATTCCAATGCCACATCCTTCAGGGAAACGGATTTTTGTGACACCCATTTCTTCTTGAAGGAACTTAATGACTTTTTTTGCCTCTTCAGAATCAGCTTTCCATTCAATCCCTGCATAGATATCTTCCGAGTTTTCACGAAAAATCACCATATCGGTTAATTCGGGGTGTTGAACGGGTGATGGAACGCCTTCAAACCAACGCACTGGACGTACGCAAACATATAGATCTAATTCTTGGCGCAATGCAACGTTGAGTGAACGAATACCTCCACCTACTGGTGTGGTTAAAGGACCTTTGATTGATACAACAAACTCGCGAAGTGCTTCAAAAGTTTCTTCAGGCATATAGTTGCCATAAATTTTATTGGCTTTTTCGCCGCAATACACTTCCATCCATTCGATTGAGCGTTTGCCACCGTAAGCTTTTAAAATCGCAGCATCTACGACTGCTTTCATGGTTGGTGTAATATCCACACCAATACCGTCGCCTTCAATGAAAGGAATAATTGGATGATTTGGTACGTTCAGTGATAGGTCTGCATTTACTTTGATTTTGTCGCCGTCGGCAGGAACCACGATCTTCTGATAACCCATTGTGTAGATTCTCCCTTTTATAATACTTAATTAACTAAAAATAATTATCGATAAACAATACTTTCAACTTTTATTAACGCATAATAGCTTAATCGAATTTAATTCTTTTTGAGATTTATGTGGGAAATAAGCAAATTTCCCACTTAAATATAGCTCAATGTTTTCTCTAGTTATTTGAAAGAAGAAGCCATTTTTTATGAAAATTGTGATTCTCAACAAGCCATATGACGTTCTCTCCCAGTTTCGTAAAGACGAAGCGCACATGACCGTCTCTGACTTTGTTGATGACCCGACTTTGCGCTTGGCAGGCCGTCTTGATATGGACTCTGAGGGTTTAGTTTTTTTAACCGATCATGGTGGTCTGAATCAGTTCATTACCAACCCTGCAAATAAAAAATACAAAACGTATTTAGTTCAAGTTGATGGCGATGTAACCGAAGAAGCGCTTGAGCAACTTCGTAAAGGTGTAGAACTGAATGATGGTATGACACTTCCTGCCAAAGCCATTAAAGTCAGTGAACCTGAATGGTTATGGGAACGCAATCCACCCGTACGTTACCGTGCGAATATTCCAACTTCTTGGATCGAGATTTCAATTTGTGAAGGCCGTAACCGCCAAGTTCGTCGTATGACTTCTGCGGTAGGTTTTCCAACTTTACGTTTAATTCGTACTAAAATTGGCTCAATCGATTTAGTTCAACTTGGTTTAAGACCAGGTGATGTAAAAGAAATTGAACCATTACTCTACCCTGACTTTAAAGATGTTCCAGCTGAACAGCCTTATCGCTCACGTTCATATGTGAAAAAGCCAGGCGGTACGGGTGGCAAACCAATGGTTCGCAAGAACAAAGATGGTTCTGCTAAAAAGTCTGGGACAAAACGTATTTGGCAAATGGATGAAAGCGAGAAACCACGTCGTAAGACTAATGGTACAACTCGTCCAAATACCAAAGCACCACGTGGTCGTGGCCGCAATGGTCGATAAGATTTAATCTTTTAAAAGCTCACATCAGTGGGCTTTTTTAATGTCTTTTATTTTAGGCAATAAAAAACCGGTGCATATGCACCGGCTCTTAAGCTATTTACTAACGAGTTAGTAATTAAGCCTCAACTGTTGCAAGAGCTGCATTAAATGTAGCACTTGGACGCATTACAGCATTTACTTTAGTTGGGTCAATTGCGTAGTAACCGCCGATGTCCGCTGGTTTACCTTGTACTTGAGCAAGTTCAGCAACAATCTTCTCTTCATTTTCAGCTAAAGCTTTAGCAAGAGGAGCAAATTTAGCTTTCAACTCAGCATCTTCGTTCTGAGCAGCAAGCGCTTCAGCCCAGTAAAGTGACAAGTAGAAGTGGCTGCCACGGTTATCGATTTCACCAGTACGACGTGATGGAGACTTGTCATTGTCAAGCAATTTACCAGTCGCTTCATCAAGTGTCTTCGCAAGTAACTTAGCACGAGCATTATTTTCTTTAATGCCCATTTCTTCTAAAGATACTGCAAGCGCAAGGAACTCACCAAGTGAATCCCAACGTAAGTGGTTTTCTTCAACAAGTTGTTGTACGTGTTTAGGAGCTGAACCACCTGCACCAGTTTCGTACATACCACCGCCCGCCATAAGCGGAACGATAGACAACATTTTTGCAGAAGTACCAAGTTCCATAATTGGGAACAAGTCAGTTAAGTAGTCACGTAAGATGTTACCAGTCACAGAAATCGTGTCTAGGCCACGTACTACGCGCTCAAGTGTGTAACGCATTGCACGTACTTGAGACATGATTTGGATATCAAGACCAGTCGTATCATGATCTTTTAAGTACTTTTGTACTTTCTTGATCAATTCGTTTTCATGTGGACGGTACGGGTCAAGCCAGAAGATTGCAGGCATACCTGAGTTACGTGCACGAGTTACTGCAAGTTTAACCCAGTCACGAATCGGAGCATCTTTAACCTGACACATACGCCAGATATCGCCTTCTTCAACATTTTGAGTCAATAACACTTCACCAGTGTCAAGATCGGTAATATTTGCAATACCAGCTTCTGAAATCTCAAAAGTCTTGTCGTGAGAACCGTATTCTTCAGCTTTTTGAGCCATCAAACCAACGTTTGGTACTGTACCCATAGTCTTCGGATCGAAGTTACCATGCCACTTACAGAAGTTGATCATTTCTTGGTAAATACGGGCAAATGTTGATTCTGGCATTACTGCTTTAGCATCGTATTGCTTACCATCAGCACCCCACATTTTACCACCGGCACGGATCATTGCTGGCATAGAAGCATCTACGATGATGTCGTTTGGAGAGTGGAAGTTTGTGATGCCTTTTGCTGAGTCAACCATTGCAAGTGCAGGACGGTGTTCTTGACAAGCATGCAAGTCTTCAATGATTTCTTCACGCAACGAAGTTGGAAGAGTTTCGATTTTCTCGTATAACCCAGCCATACCGTTATTTACGTTAATACCTAACTCGTCAAATAACTTACCGTGTTTTTCGAAAGCTTCTTTGTAATAGATTTTCACACAGTGACCGAAAACGATCGGGTGTGAAACTTTCATCATTGTCGCTTTTACGTGTAAAGAGAATAAAATTCCCGCTTCTTTACAATCGTCAAGTTCTTTTTCATAGAAATCACAAAGTGCTTTCTTGCTCATGAACATTGAATCAATGATTTCACCTTCTTGAAGCGCAACTTTTGGCTTAAGAACAATGCTCTTACCACTATTCGTGATAAGTTCCATTTTCACATTACGTGCGCGATCAAGTGTCATTGATTTTTCACCATGGTAGAAGTCACCTTCTTCCATATGTGAAACGTGAGTTTGTGACCACTGTTTCCACTCGCTCATTGAATGAGGGTGTTTTTTCGCATAGTTTTTAACTGCTGCTGGAGCACGGCGGTCAGAGTTACCTTCACGAAGGACAGGGTTTACTGCTGAACCAAGGCACTTACCATAACGAGCTTTGATTGATTTTTCTTCTTCAGTCGTTGGATTTTCCGGATAATCAGGAATTGCGTAACCTTTTGATTGAAGCTCTTTGATACATGCAGTTAATTGCGCAACAGACGCACTAATGTTCGGGAGTTTGATAATGTTTGTATCTGGATCTTGTGTAAGACGACCTAGCTCTGCAAGGTTGTCGGATACCTTTTGCTCTTCACTTAGGTAATCAGCGAATTCTGCGAGCACACGTGCAGCTACAGAGATGTCACTTTTAATAATCTCGATGCCAGCTGGCTTAGTAAAGGTCTCAATGATCGGCAGTAGCGAATAGGTCGCCAATAATGGCGCCTCGTCAGTCAGTGTGTAAATAATAGTTGACTTTTCACCAGCCATATATAGCCCCTTCCGTTTGATTGAGTGTTGAGGACCGAGCTTTTGGCCCAGTGCCTACGAACCGATATGCTTAAATAAAACCCTGAGAGTATCGGCTCTCATTGCCTTCCAGTCAACGAAATATCCAGTGATAACGACATTTCGCAGCGAAATAATACATAATTCAAATATATAGATAATTTTCTGATATCTAAGTCATTGTAATACGCACATTCAGATCACTTTTCAGGCATTAAACATCATTAAATTACATGAGATATCTTTCAGTGTTCTGACAATTATTATACTTTTCATTCAAAACAAACTCAAAGATAAAACGAATCTCATCGTTTAGTAGCACTTAAAAATAAAAAACCGATGTACAAAACATCGGTTTTTTATAAACTATTTAACTGTTATTTAAGCTTTTAACCATTTTTCAGTTTTAGCCTGATCTTCAATAATAAGTTCAACTTCAGTTAAATCAGATGTAGCACACTCAACTTCAAAAGATAGTAACTCATCGCGACGGAAAGCAAACAAGGTATAAATACCGCCCTGCTTTGCATACTTCTCAACAAGTTTAGTGGTCGCTTTTAAACCATCAATTGCAATAATTACATCATTGGCAGAAATACCTGCTTTCGCTGCTGCGCTATCACGGCGAGCACTTTGCACGAGTACGCCTTCTGGCTTATCAACAAGTTTCAAACCAAGTGGCAAAGATTTGTCAGTTTTAACTCTATAACTTAAGCCAAACTCAGGGAACAGTTGATCAAGTGGCAATTCATCAGTGGTATTAATCAAATGATTAATTTGTTCAATCCAGCTATCACCCGTCAGTTCTTTACATAAATCAAAAATGGTTCTTTCGTTTACTTGCACACCATTTTGAGTGTTTTCATATAACCGACGCATTAAAGCATCGAGACTAGAACCACGTAGGCGTAAACCTAAATCTAGACATAACGCAACTAACGAACCTTTATTGTAGTAACTGGTGCCTGCATTATTCGAGTTTTCATCTTGACGATAAAATTTAATCCATGCGTCAAAACTTGATTCAGCAACTGTTTGAACAAAACGGCCTGGGTTTTGCAAATAACGGTCAATTTGTGCTTTGAGTAAATCAAGATAAGACTTCTGAGAAATCACGCCGCTACGTAATAAAATCAGGTCATCGTAATATGAAGTAAAGCCTTCAAATATCCAAAGTAAAGAAGTGTAGCCTTCTTGATGCAAATTATAGTTTGCAAAGTTTTCTGGGCGGATAAACTTGACTAACCATGAATGAAAATATTCGTGACTACATAAGCCTAAAAAGCGCTGATAATCTTTAGAAGGTTCAGTTGGTTCATTCGACTTTGGCAAATCGTCACGCGGTGTAATCAAGCTTGTGCTATTGCAATGCTCTAATCCACCATAACTATTACCTGTTGCCATGGTCATAAAGGTATAGTTTTTAAATGGTGCTGAACCGAACATATTTATTTCAGCTGCACAAATCTTTTCAATATCGGCTTTTAGGCGATCAATATTGGTATTATGCGAACCAGAAATTACAAACTCATGTCCAATGCCGTTCGTCTCAAAACTAAAGCGTGTTTGATCAGCCAACTCAAATGGACTATCAATCAGTTGATCGTAATGATCTGCTTTTAAAGTAAATCGACCTTTAACTAAGCTTTTTGAAGCTAAGCCTGTTGCTAACTGAAAATGCTTTAATTCATCCGGCAAGAAAACTTCGACTTCACAAGCGGACTGCTCCTGCCCTTCTAAAGCCAAACATACACACGCAGGATTAATATATAGACGAGTCTGGTCTACATACGCACCACGTACAGACAAATCATATGCATACACATCATATTCAATCGTCATTAATTCGTGGTCTGTATTAAATAAACGCCAGCGATTCTTGCTCGTTTTTTTAATGTCCAGCAGACGTCCAGCTTCATCATAAGCTTTAACGGATTCAATATGTTTTGAGAACTCTCGAATTAGATAACTACCCGGAATCCACGTTGGTAACCAAAGTTCCTGATTCGGGTTGGCTAAAAAACGAATTGTCACGTGAACAAGGTGCTGTTTGTAATCATCGAACTCAATTTGATAATGCAACATAAATTCTTCAATTTAAAAATAAGAACGGCTTCACATTAGATTATCACTTTTTTGTATCGTCTTGCGTAGATGTATTTTTTGGCAACAATTCACACTAGCCTTCCATGAAAAAAAGGCATAGCATGCTGTGCATCTGTGTCCCGTATTTGCCAGTGAAGTTAAGGTCATCCGTGAAATTTTTTCTATCTCTTTTTACCCTCTTTAGTATTTTTTGTACTACCCTAACCAATGCTGCATTACTCAATATTGCACCTGAAAGTGTTGAAGCTGCTGCATGGACTATTGTAGATACTCAATCGGGTCAAATCATTGCTGAACATAATAGCCATGTGCAACGTGCACCAGCATCTTTAACCAAAATGATGGTTGCATACATTGCCCTAAAAGAGATTAAAGCTGGAAAACTGAAAAAAGAAGAAATCATTACTGCAACTCCAGTGGTTAGTGTTGTGCAGTGGGATGAATCACAAATGTATCTTAAAGCTGGTGAACAAATTTCAGTTGATCAGTTATTGGCAGGTCTAATCGTGATGTCTGCTAATGATGCAGCCGTGACTTTAGCTGAAAAAATCTCTGGCGATGTTCCGCGCTTCATGCAGCGTATGAATCAGGAAGCTCAAGCTTTGGGTATGAAAGATACTCATTTTAGTAATCCTGCTGGAATTACAATGCCTGACCATTTCACTACAGCACACGACCTTAGCTTATTAAGTCAGGCATTAATTAAACAAACCCCTGAATATTTACATTATTCAAAAATGCCAAGCTTTAGCTATAACCAACGTTTCCACCACGCGACTAATCTTGCTTTGAAATATGATCCATCTGTAGATGGCTTAAAAACGGGATATACCAAGGCAGCAGGTTATAACTTGGCTTTAACAGCTTCACGTCCTTCATTCTCATCTGACTTAAGTCAAAGACGTTTATTAGTCATTGTTTTAGGTACGCCGAGTGCTGTAAAACGTGCTGAGATTGCAGATAAATTAATGAATCTTGCTTACGCCTATACACGTGATGAAGTGATTATTCCTGAGCAAAAATTAATTGCTGAACTACCTGTTGTAAAGTCGACTTTAAAAATGTTTAAGGTAGAAACAAAGCAACCGACAATTGTAACGACATCTTTATACGCAGACCCAGCACCAATTGACCTAAATACTTTTGATAATGCAACTCAACGCGTTCAAGTACTTGATAGCAATCAACAGCTCAAGGTGATTGCTCCACTTGAAACGACTCAAACCCGTGTAAACATTGAGCTCAATGAAAAACAATTAACTGCGCCATTAATGAAAGTCGTAAGTTTGGCAACAGTATCGATTTATCAAAATAATCAACTGATCCGTAGTCTTCAAATCGAAGATAACGTACATATTGAAGAAGCCAACATTTTCCAAAAAATCGCAATGTGGTTTTCTAGCCTCTTCTCTATTTTTTCATCAAGTGAACATAGTGCTGCAAAACTTTACCCAGTAGATTCGCACTAAAAACATCAAATTGTGCACAGACGCACAATAATTTTTATAAATAAAAGATGGCATAATTTAGCCATCTTTTTTTATAGAAAAATAATTAGGTGAAAAAATGACCCAAAATTTACATCATATTGTAATTGTTGGTGGTGGTGCTGGTGGCTTAGAACTGGCAACACAACTCGGTGAAACTTTTGGGAAAAATCGTAAAGCAAAGATTACATTGGTTGACCAAAACCTTACCCATATTTGGAAACCATTGCTTCATGAAATTGCTGCTGGTTCTTTAAATCCCCACGAAGAACAAACTAACTATTTTGCACACTCAGAAAAACATCATTACGAATTTGTGCTCGGAACATTAGTTGGAGTTAATAAAGATAAAAAATTAATTGAACTAATGCCCCCTCAAGTGTCTAAGGATCAGCAGAATCATTCGCAAAAGCTAAGTTATGACACACTTATTTTAGCGCTTGGTTCAGTATCAAATGACTTTAATACAGCAGGTGTGCGTGAAAACTGCCATTTCCTTGATAGCAGAAAGCAAGCCGATATTTTCCAGCAAGATTTATTACATCTTTATATTGAAGCTCAAAATCAACCCAATCAGCGAACTTTAAATATTGGAATTGTTGGTGCGGGAGCAACAGGTGTAGAGCTTGCAGCTGAGTTAATTGAAACGACTAAAAACTTTTATCGATATGGTTTAAAGAAGATTCATCCAAACCAAGTCAAAATCACACTGATTGAAGCTTCTGAACGTATCTTACCTGCTTTAAATGATAAAACTGCTGAACACAGTGCTGGGCAACTCAAAAAAATGGGTGTTGAAATTTTAACTCAACATCGTGTTGAAAAAATTGATAAACATTGCATCTACTTTAGTAATGGTAATCAACTCAAAAGTGATATTACCGTGTGGGCCGCAGGCGTAAAAGCACCGAAGGTATTAGAAAGTTTTACCGATTTTAAACGCGACAATATTAACCGCCTGATGGTCTATGCAACCTTGCAAACTTATTCTGATCCAAATGTATTTGCGTTTGGTGACTGTGCTCATTGCCAACTTGATGCAAGACATCCTCCACTTGGCCCGCGTGCTCAAGTTGCAAGCCAACAGGCCAGCTTCTTAGTCGATGCTATGGCTGCCAGACTAAATGGCCGATCACAGCCAATGTTTACATTTAACGACAAAGGTTCTCTCGTGTCTTTAAGTCGTCATAAAGCCGTTGGAGAATTACTTGGGGATGTCAGCGTGCAAGGCTATATTGCGAAAACAATGTATGTCTCTTTATATCGTTTACATCAAGCAACGATTCACGGATATACTCAGGCTGGACTACTCACAATGAAAGATTTACTTACAAGACGTGTACGTCCAAAAATTAAGCTGTATTAAGTTGAATTTTTTAAGTTCGTCCCTATTTATATAAAAACGCATCAGAAAAAGTGCCAAAGATTAAGATTTTGTAGTCTACAAAATTTATTTTTCACTTTATGATGTACGCTTCAATTGATTGAATGGATCAAAAACATGACTGCTATTGCAAATAACCACGTGGTTTCATTCCACTACAAATTAACAAACGCTGAGGGTGAAACACTTGATCAATCTCAAGGTGAACCACTTGCCTATTTGCACGGTGCAGGCAATATCATTCCTGGTTTAGAAAATGCATTAACAGGTAAAACTGTTGGTGAAAAATTCACTGTTAACGTTCCAGCTGCTGAAGGTTATGGCGAATACAACCCAGACCTAGTACAAGAAGTTCCAGCTCAAATGTTCCAAGGTGTTGAGAACATTCAACCTGGTATGCAATTCCAAGCTCAAACAGATGACGGCGTACAGATCGTTACTGTTAAAGCGGTTGAAGGCGACAACGTTGTTGTTGATGCTAACTTCCCACTTGCTGGTCAAGATTTAACTTTTGAAGTTGAAATCGTAGAAATCCGTGATGCTTCTCAAGAAGAATTAGATCACGGTCACGTACACGGTGCTGGTGGTCATCACCACTAATTCATCTTTAAAGATGATAAGAGCAAAGCTTCGGCTTTGCTTTTTTTATGTATTTATTTTTATATAATATTTTGATAATAATTCTTTAACTCACTTCACTCTAAAAGGGCCAATTTTCATGTCAAACGTAAATCAGCTAATTTGGTTTCGTCAAGATTTGAGAGTTCGAGACCATGCTGCTTTATGGCATGCCTCTCAACAAGGGCCTTGTATTGGGTTAATTATTTTATCGCCTGAACAATGGAAAATGCATCACGATGCACCTATAAAAATTAATTTCTATCTACGCCAACTTCAACAACTAAAAAAAGAACTAGAACAACTTAATATTCCCCTTATTATCCAAGTCATTCCTTACTGGAAAGATATCGCTGATTATATTGGTGAACTTAGCACTCAACTTAATATTGAAAACATCTATTCAAATATAGAGACCGGCGTTAATGAATTAAAAAGAGATAAAACTGTACAAGATTTTTTAAATCAACAAGGCAAAGAACTTTTTTTATTTCATGATCGTACGATTTTTCCTTTACGCTCAATTCGCAACCAGTCACAGCAGCCCTATCAGGTTTTCGGTGCATTCAAAAAAGCATGTTATTCAAAATTGGATATCAGTGGGTTACCTCAATGCTATCCGATTCCTGAAAAGCAAAGTGGCTATCCATCGTTTTTTTCAAAAATAAACAGCTTAACCCTAGAAGATATTGAAGCTTTTTTTGAACCTTCTGTTTCTAAAGAGCAACAAGACTTATGGCCAGCCGGAGAAGTTTTTGCTCTAGATCAACTCGACGTATTTATTAAAGATCATCTATCTGATTATAAATCTGAACGTGACTTTCCCAATATAAAAGGAACTAGCCAACTTTCTCCCTATTTAAACCTTGGGATTTTGTCTATCCGCCAGTGCCTGCAAGCTCTTTTTAGGGCTGAACATGGCAACTTTCATTTGACAAATGAAGGCCAGCAGACTTGGTTAGACGAACTGCTTTGGCGAGAATTTTATCAGCATATTTTATTTGATTTCCCACATGTTTCTAAACATATTCCATTTAAAAAAGATACTCAAAAAATTAAGTGGAGTCACAATCCAGAGCACCTAGCCGCATGGCAAACGGGCCAGACAGGTATACCGATTATTGATGCTGGAATGCGTCAACTTTTAAAAACGGGATGGATGCATAATCGTGTTCGTATGATTACCGCTATGTTTTTATGTAAAAACTTACTCATCGATTGGCGAGTAGGTGAACAATGGTTTATGGAGCATTTAATCGATGGGGATTTAGCAGCAAATAATGGTGGCTGGCAATGGTGCGCTTCTACCGGAACTGATGCCGTACCTTACTTTAGAATTTTTAACCCTATTGCTCAATCAATGAAATTTGATCCAAATGGAGATTATATTCGTCAATGGGTTGAAGAATTAGCTCATCTAGATAATAAAGCCATTCATGAGCCCTACTCGACTAAAACGAATATTCAGTTAAATTATCCAAAACCAATTGTAGATTTAAAGGAAACTCGTCTTAAAGCAATTGAAACTTTCAAGAGTATTTAAATAAGAATTACGTCTTAAGTGTTTATTTTTAATTAAAAAATAATAACAGTATTTGACTATAGTGAGACTTTGTTCTACAAATAAACATAATAGATACTTAAAAAGGCCATAAACAACAACAACTTCGCAATGTCTCACATTTAGTAATAAATAAAAGTATAAAAAAATTAACATTACAATAAGGTAGCTATAGCTCACATGCAACAAAAGAACCCTGGAAGAACACTCGTCTTATGGATGCAGCTCATCTATTTATGGGCATGGTGGCGTATGAGTGGTTGCCTGTAAGTTTTAGAGGAAGCTGGATTTTTATTCTCATTCTTTTAATTTCTGGAGCTTTTTTACAAGTTGGTGCATCCTTAATTGTGGGTTTACTCGCTTTTATCGGTGTTGCAGTATATTTTCTACTCGACTTAGGGGCTCAGACGCATATTGAACGTCAGCTTCTTTTACTTTTTATTATTCCCCTCATTCCTCTTTTTCTGAGTGCTGTTCGCCATAATATCGAAATTAACGTTCAAAAATACCGCGATATTCAAAGTTATGACCGTAATTATCGCCGTGATATTTTCCCGCTTAGCGCACTCAAATATTTTCAACGCAGTTTCTTTAAGCTTCTTGATCATCATCACATTCAAGACTATGAAGTCTTTGAAATTAGAATTCTCAACCGAAGCTTAATTAAAGAAATGTTAGGCGACGATGTGTGGAAAACCACGCAAAATGAGATGATCAAAATTTTGAGCCAACATCATCCACAAGAAATCGTTTTCCAGTTTGCTGATGATGATCTTGAAACTATATACAGCATTGTAATTCGCAAGCAAAAAACGGATGAAGAACCTGAATTTATTAAAAAGCTAAAAGAAATTATGACTTTGCGGCTTGAAGTCGAATATAAAGTTATTCAGATTCCACCTGAAGAGGAGATTACTTAATGTCTAATCTTCTTAATATTTGTGGAATTATTATTGCATCTAGTCAGTATCCTGATGCCACTTTACAGCAGTTCTATCGGCAATATTATCATTGTGAGATTAAAACGGAACAAACAAAAACAGAAGTTCAGAGTACTGATGATCTTTCAATGTTTTTTCCATATCAGGATACATGGTGGCCTATCTTTACAATTGACCAGATCAGCTCGGATAGCTTTCAACGACTTATTCATAAAGGGATCAAGCCTGGCATTATATTGCCGGATGAAGTTTTTAGCTTTTCTCATTATTTCTTGCTCAAAGAAGCAGTCAGCCAAGGTGCGATTCCGATTGCACTTTATAAATCAGAGCAACCTCAATATTTTGCGGCTAAAGCCACATTTTCGACTGCAATTGGGTTACGCCCAATGGCTGCTTTTGTCTCAACGGGATGGGATGAAAATTTAATTTCACAGACCGCTGGTAGTTATATTATTCAATTTAACCCTTCGCAGCTCCCGTTACCCTCTAGAGAAATTAAGCAAAAACAGCATTTATTTTATTCGGCTAAACGTTTTAACGGTCATATTTCTGGGTATGAAATTATTATTAATCCTCCTGCTGATCTACCCACAACAAATATTCGATATCCTCAACTCGGAATATCTTGGAAATTTAATAAGATTAATTACATAAGTACGCCAGAGTATGTAAAAACTAATTTCCTTGGATACATTTTTATCGGTTTAAGTACTGTTGTAGTTCCACTCGATCTAATTCTCACGAGTACCTACCCTGACCTCCTTGGTACGTTTGGCAGCTATATTTCATGGTTCTCTCTTGTAATCGGGTTGATTTTATTAGTCTTGCTCATCTCGTCTATTATCAGGAGGGTTAAATCAAATGGCTCCCATTGATATTCTCTTCTTATTTGGATTTTTAGGGATTTGGATTCCACAAGCATTTTGGGCGTGGTTAAGTTATCAAGCTTGGAAATATTCAAAAACAGCAGAAAAAGAGTTACAAAACCTTCCAATACCAGAGAGATGGCCCATTTTGAGTGTCCTCATCCCTGCCTATAATGAAGGTGTTGTGATTGAAGATACTTTGCATGCAATTGCTCAACAAGATTACCCAGCCGAAGCATATGAAGTTTTACTCATTAATGATGGGTCAAAGGATAACACCTTAGAAATTGCCGAAAATTTGGCACAGATTTATCCTTGCATAAAAATTGTCAATGTTCCTAAAGGAATGGGCGGTAAAGGCAAGTCTAGAACGCTTAATAATGGCCTCCCCCATGCTCGAGGTGAATTGATTGTTGTCTATGACGCAGACAGTACACCTGAACCCGATTGTGTTCGTCTGCTCGCTCAAACCCTCCTTGCCGATAAAAAATTAGTGGCCGTTAATGGAAAAGTAAGAACACGTAATTGGCAAGATAGTATTTTGACCCGATTTATTGCCATTGAGTTCATCTTTTTCCAATGGATTTTCCAAGGCGGCCGTTGGCAACGTTTTGAGCTATCGACATTAATGGGTACTAACTATGTGATTTGGCGTGATGCTTTAGAAACCTTAGGCGGTTTTGATGAAAAGTCATTGGTCGATGATACAGAAATGAGTTTTAGGATTTTCATTGGTCAAAAACGGATTAAATGGGTGCCCTATGCAATTGGTTGGCAGCAAGATCCTCCATCTCTGAGTGTGTTTGTTAAACAGCGTTCACGTTGGACCCAAGGTAATTTTTATGTGACTCGTAAATATTTACCCGTCGCATTAAGAACGCCTTTTCCTATCGGAATTGAAATTCTTAACAACATTATGTGCTACATACTTTTTGTACCCGCTTTATTCTGGAGTCATATCACCTTAACCCTTGGCATACTTGATATTGCGGGTATTTCAGTTCCAGGCCCATTCACAACTCTATGGGGACTGTCATTTTGCCTATATGTGGCACAAATGTGGTTTACTCTCTCTTTAGAAAGGGTCAAACCAGAACTCTACTTTTATTCAGTTCTATCTTACGTAAGTTACTCACAAATATTTCTATTTATTGTTTTTAAAGCCGCATATGACATGCTTAAAAATAAAATACAGGGCAACTCCCTTCAATGGTACAAAACGGAACGTAGCAAGGAGAAAAAATAAATGAAAAAGACTTTTGATCTTTACAAAACAGCTCAAGTGCTCCTTGCCAGCACCAGTCTTATGCTCGCCATGTCTGCTCATGCATACATATGGAAACTCGACGATATTAGTACTTCAACTAAATATACGGTCGAGCCTCATTTTTTCTATATTGGCAAAGGTGCCCAGTGGCAAAACATTCAATTTTCAAGTGATTATTCCACTGAAAGTGATACAACTTTACTCGTAAAATATGATGATAAACTCATTTATAACACTACCCTAAGTGGGGATGGTCAAGTAAAATTTGATATTCCAGCAAGTCAGAGTGGCTTTCATCGTTTAGATTTTATTATTCAACAGTATGCTAAACCAACTACACTGAATCAAACCAAAGAAACATTCTGTACAGAAGATATTGATCACTTAACTTATTTAAGCAATTCCCAACTCGACTTTACGCCTATCCGTAATGTATACCGTTTAAAAGACTTACCAGATGCTTTAGCTAATCCACAAGCGAGACGGCCTACTCCGTTTGTTGGTATTTTAAAATATAACCGTAAAGAGATTATAGAAGCTTCTATGCTCGCTAGATTAGCAAGTTCATGGACTTCTATCACACCAATTGAATGGGTTGATTCAGGACAAACTAATTTAAATGATGAAACAAATTTCATTATTGAAGTGATTCGCTCAGCTACGCCACTTAAAGGGGGAGCTTTAGTACAAATTGCAAAACCAGCAAATGGAGTGGCTACTCTTTCAATTACTTATCACACACCACAAGAACTCACTGCTGCCATAAATGGACTAATCAATCCCTCATATGTAGAGCAACTTGATACAGGAAGTGCAATTTTTCCCACAACGATCTCCCCCCCAACTTGGGCACAATTTAAAAAAATCAATACACTTGCTGATTTAGGCATTGAGGACTTCAGATTAAATCACGCTGAAAAGAACTTATTCCTTGATTTCCCAGCGGTATGGCAACCAACCGATATCTTGCAAGGGCAAATTGCACTTCGTATTCAAAGTGGTTTATTGCAAGGTTCAAATATTACGGCTTGGATTGATGGCGGACTTGCAGGCAGCATGAAAACAGCCGACCTTGCTTCCGATCCCGTCAACCGACAATTCAACATTTTTGCAAAAGCGATTTCTAATACGACCAATTTTAGTTTAAAGCTTGAAAACTCGGTGATTGCTAATTCACAGTGTTTACCCACTGCACATGGTTCGCTCTGGATTGATACAGCTAAATCTACCTTAAAGCTACCCCATAAACTCAAAAATGGCGTAGCCGCAATTTCTATGACTTTAGCCACTACTCCAACCATTGCGATTGATGATCAATCTGGTGCTTTAAATATTGCTATTATTATGGGCCAAGTTGCTAAAAAAATGTTGTTAACACAAGCCCCTATTCCTCTAAACCTAGTTCGCTATACACCGAGTGCACCTCAATCAATAAATGTTCGTGTGAATAAAGATATTTATCAACAACAGGTATTAATGCATCAAGATATTATTTATGCGCCTGCTGCTGTTAATGGTTTTATTGTGAGTTATAACAATAACCGTTTTGATGTTATTACCGACTCAGAAGGTGGCGCACAAAGCTTTATGCATCTTTGGGAAAAAATACAGCATAAAATTCCAAATAACGTGACAAAAATGTTGGTTTCAGAAAATGGAAATATTTATGTTTTACAAAAGCTCATTGTCGGAAATCAAAAAGCACCTTTAGTCCAACAATCTTCTTTCTTCTTATTAGTTGTGATTATATCTGCAATTATGATAATAATTATCTTCTTGTGGTACTGGTTAAGACGAAATAATGAAAAAACAGATACCAATTAAAATAGCTGCTTTTATTATTTTAATTATATGTAGTGTTATAGCTTATGCGGGGTTGTTCAAACATCAAGGTCAAGCCCCGCGTATTGAAGGAATTTTCTGGCAGCCCGACAATAACACGACCCCACCAGAGGGAAACTGGCACTATTTGGGTGTTGATACATTTGTTCCTCAGTGGTCTGTTGTTGAGTCTAAATCATGGTGGAAAGAATCAAACTTTCCTCAATGGGAAAAAGCAATTAATTTAGAAAAAATTAAACAAGAACCTTGGGCTAAAAATCTAATCTTGGGTTTAGCAGGTGAATATAATGAACCTAAAGCTCGAGCTAATGTCATTGAGTTAGGCGAAAAATCTGCCCAAATTATAAAAGAACAAAAAACAGCATTTAAAGGTTATTACTTTCCGGTAGAAGCAGATCCAACTTGGCTACGAGTCAGTGCTTTAGGTCATGTGTTGTCGAAGCTTCCTTCACCAGTCTGGGTGAGTATTTATAGTGGCGAAACTGAGCCTGAAAATTATGATTTATGGGTTAAAAGCTGGCTGCCTGACCATACGGGAGTTTTTTTCCAAGATGGTGTTGGCGTTGGCGTTCGATCACCTAAACAGGCCAAACATATTTTAGATCAGCTTGAACATAAACTTGGAAAAGACAAAGTAATTATAGTATTAGAAGCTTTTAGAGTGAAAAAGAATGGGCAATTTAGAGCCGCATATCCTTGGGAAATTATTTCTCAGCTAAAAGCATATGAAGGTAAAACTGTTTATATTTTTGATGGTCCTCATTACATGAGCCGCTGGTGCGTTAATATTGTGAGCTTATGGTACCGCCTCACTTATGGTCATGCCAACAAAACCATAAATGAGACGAGATCCTTAAATCATGATTATGCCAATTCATAAGATTTAGCAATTTGATTGAGAATACGTTGAGCTGCTTGCCCATCGCCGAATGGGTTTTCTACATGCGCCATTTTTTCATAGTGCTGTTGGTCAGTGAGTAACTTTTCAGCTTCTTCAATAATTTTTTGTTGATTTGTACCCACCAAAACGCCTGCTCCCACCTCAACAACTTCTGGTCGCTCGGTAGTGTCTCGCAAGATTAAAACTGGCTTATTAAATGATGGACTTTCTTCTTGTAAGCCTCCTGAATCCGTCAAAATAAAAGTAGATCGGTCTATCACTGCCAATAGACTTGGGTAGTCTAATGGTTTAACAAGATGAATTTGGGAGTGGTCTTTAAACTTATCATGGACTACGTCATGGACGGCTGGGTTTAAATGGACAGGCCAAATGAAATGTAAATCAGGATGTGCTTGAGCTAAGTGCTCAACCGCATTGCAAATATTTTGAATTCCACCGCCAAAATTTTCACGACGGTGGGCAGTAATAAGTACTACTTTGTCATCTTGCTTTAATTGAATTCCATAAGGTTCAAGCTGGTTCTTCAAATCAGATTTTTCAGCAATTAATTTACGCCCTAAATACACCGCATCAACAACTGTATTGCCAGTAACCGTAATGAGCTCTGGCGGAATTTGTTCATTGAGTAAATTTCTTTTTGATTGTTCAGTCGGGGCAAAATGCCATTTAGTAATACGTGACACTAACTGACGATTTCCCTCTTCTGGAAAAGGATGATCCAAATCATAAGAACGTAAACCAGCTTCAACATGCGCAACAGGAACTTTCATTGAAAATGCGACTAAGCCAGCTGCTAAAACAGTTGTTGTATCTCCCTGAATAACAATTGCATCTCTTTTTTGCCCATCAGTATATACATTCTCGATTTGGCTCAAACCGTGTATTAGTAGCTGATTTAAACTTTGTCCAGCATTCATAATTTTAAGACGATGGTCAATTTCAACCCCAAAGAAATCTATCGCATCTCTTACTAGTTCGTCATGCTGTCCAGTAAAAATCACTTCAACTTGAAAGCGAGGGTCTTGTTTTGCCAATAAAATAACAGGGGCAAGTTTGATTAATTCAGGACGGGTTCCAAATACAATAGATATAAAAATTTTATTCACTTTAGAAATCCTTATAAAAAACGAGCTCTACTCGAGTATTGTTGTAATGATCTTTCGTATTTATTGGCACATCTTTAAAGTAATTGCCATATAGCCGTTCTACACGTAATTTTATAGGTTGATAATTAAAAGGCTGCCATGAAATACCTGGGCCATATTCAAATAAATTATTGTAATACTCATCTTTGCTGTCAGCTAAGCCATGCAATTTCACATACGCCTGTACAGTGCCCGTTTCCCCCTTATAGACATTCAAACCCGTACGTAATCGCAAGTCACCAATAACGTTATAATCTTCTCTAGAATAAGTTGCTGCGTTGCCATATAAATCAGTGAAGTAATCATTAAAACAAAGTGACTGATTACAATTATTTTGAGAATACCACTCTTGATAACCCGTCACCCCACCCACAACACTTTCACGAAACTTATCTCTATTTCGATCGATCAGATCATAGCTTCCACCTACTTCTAAATACATGCGCACAGGTATAGAAGTCCAAGGTTGATAATTAGCGCCCACACCTAGAGTTACTGCATTTTCATCAATAATTTCAGGTCTTACACCACCTTGAGATTGAGTATCGCGGTTTAGATTTAAAAAGCCATACACTTGCGCTCGACCATTATCGAGGTTCTTACCATAGCGAGCTTTAAGTGGGAAAATTACATCGTCGTAACGTGATTCATATGAAGGCGCAAAATACACATCACGGAAATAAGTTTTGACCTCTCCTCCACTCAGATTTTTTACAGCCTGTGTCGCTTTAGTCGCAATATCAGCATCTTTAGACTGGGTAAGCTCCTTAAAAACCACCAGAGCCTCTTTGTTATTTTTTTGAGAATTCAGTAGATAGGCTTCTTGGAGTTTTAAATTATCATCTGCTGGATCTAATGCCTCTGCTTTTCTCAGACTTTGCAAAGCTGCATCTTGTTTCCCCAGTCGAATCTGTAAATAAGTTAAGCTTTTCCAAACTTTGATATCTTGTGGCGTCATCTCTCCAAGTTCTAATAATAACTTCTCGGCATTTTCAGGTTGAGTCTTTTCAATTTTATAAAATTGATCCCATTTATCATAAATTGGATTACCTGGTTTATATTCTTGATTAACAATCTCTTGTGCAAAACTAGTCTCCATGCTTAAGAGGCCTAAAGCTGGACAGATCGAACCAATAACGATAAAGGAACGGGTTATAGATTTTATTGTTTTGCTATTCATTGGGACCTCTAGAGTAAAATAGGTAGAATGCTTGCGTAGCAATCAAATTAAAATTTAATCAATAAGTATTATAATTAAACCCATAAATGACACTGTTTATATAAGTAGATGAGTTCTTTAAATTGTTCATTTTATCTCCTTTAATATGATGTTTTAAAAAGTTCTTATCTGTTTGTTTTTCCTATAATGACACATTTTTTAATCGTATTATTGTAAATAATCTTATAGGATAAGATAAAAATTTATAACTACAAATAGGAGAAAACATGTCCTTTTCTCAACATCCAGAACATCATTTTATTCACCGCTCAGGGTGGTTAAGGGCGGCCGTTTTAGGGGCAAATGATGGAATTATTTCTGTTACTAGTCTAATTATGGGAATGGCTGCAAGTGGGGCTTCTGCTCATACACTTCTTATTGCATGTATTGCTGGTTTAATTTCCGGTGCAACCTCTATGGCTGCAGGAGAATATATTTCAGTAAAATCACAAGAAGATATTGAAAAAGCCGACTTAAAATTTGAAGAACAAGAACTTAAAAAGCATCCGCAGCGTGAACTGGACGAACTCACTCAAATTTATATATCCAGAGGCTTAGCACCTGATTTAGCGCTACAAGTTGCTACTGAACTTACAAATCATGATGCATTAGGGGCTCACGCGCGTGATGAAATAGGTATTCATGAAAATACCGCAGCAAATCCTATTCAAGCCGCATTAGCTTCAGCTGGCTCATTTTCATTTGGGGCATTGTTTCCTATGCTGGCTATTTTACTCAGTCCAGAGATATGGATCGAAAAAACAGTCTTAATATTTGGCATTATTTCATTAGCTTTTTTAGGAGCGCTATCAAGTCATTTCGCAGGTACTTCCAAGCTTAAAGGGAGTCTACGCATTACCTTGTGGGGAATTTTAGCGATGGGCTTTTCAAGCTGGATCGGCTCTTTATTTCATGTTACTCCACTTTAAAAAATCACAACTTATCAATGTTTAAGAACTAAATATTTAAAAACTAAATGCCCAATATTATTTGCTCTTGGTTCTGCTTTCACGTTATGGTGAACAGAAAGAAATGAGGTGAATAAAATGGACCTATTACAACAACTTGAAATTAAACATCCAATTTTTCTTGCCCCTATGGCAGGTGTATCTACACCTGAACTTGCAGCAGAAGTTTCTAATCAGGGTGGTCTTGGGTCCTTAGGTCTAGGTGCAAATACGGCACAAAGTGCACGTGAACAGATTTTAAAAACCCAAACACTTACAGAAAAATCATTTCAGGTTAATTTTTTCTGTCATCAACCCGAGCAACTTAATCTTCAAACTTCTGCTCAATGGATTGAATATTTACGCCCACAATTTGAAAAGTTCGGAGAACAGCCTCCTCAAAAGTTAAACTGTATTTATCCAAGTTTTCTTGATAACGATGATTTTCTAAATGTCGTATTAGAAACCAAACCTAAAGCGGTAAGTTTTCATTTTGGGATTCCCCATCCCCACCAAATTCAGGCATTAAAAGATGCCGGAATTATTACGATGGTGTCTGCTACCAATTTAGTTGAAGCACAAGCCATTGAAGCGGCTGGTATAGATATTATTATTGCTCAAGGGATTGAAGCAGGCGGACACCGTGGAATCTTTAATAAAACTTTTGATGCAGCAATTAAAACAAGCGATTTAGTACACCTTATTGTCAAGCATTGCAAACAGCCTGTGGTAGCCGCAGGCGGAATTATGAATGGAGCACAAGCACGGCATATGTTGAGCTTAGGAGCTGCTGCTGTTCAACTCGGAACAGCATTTGTTCAATGCCATACATCAAATGCATCTGCCGAGTATCGTAAAGCTTTATTTAATGAACCTGTAACACAAATCAGCGCCAGTCTTTCTGGGCGTCCAGCCCGTGGCCTGCTCAACCATTGGCACACACAAATTGATTTACCTAATCGCCCTCCTCAACCCGAATATCCATATGCATACGATCTAGCCAAGCAATTAAATGCCATTGCAAGCAAGAATAAAGACTATGGCTTCGGTGCTTTTTGGGCGGGTAGTAATGTCTCTCAAATACGAGAGCTAGATGCTGCTGATCTGGTTAACCAGTTAGTTGTAGAAATGCTAGAAGATGAGTAAATCTTAAAAAGCCAGTAATCATATACTGGCTTTTTACTTAATGGGTTTCTAGTAAGTTAACCTGCTCAACCTGAACATCACTCATCAAATTGCCTTCAGCTAATAACTGATTAAAATAATTTTCGACTACTATTGCCTGCTCAGCAGTGCTTTCAACTTTATACATATTTTGGCGAAATTCGTTACTTGAGCGTAAACCTTTTGTGTACCAAGCAATGTGTTTGCGGGCAATACGGCAGCCAGAGTATTCACCATAAAATTGATAAAGTTCTGATAAATGTCCTAGTAACACCTGCTTCACCTCTTCAATATTAGGTGCAGCTAAGTGTTCACCAGTTTTTAAATAATGAGCAATTTCACGAAAAATCCATGGTCGACCTTGAGCAGCTCGACCAATCATAATTGCATCGGCCCCTGTATAGTCGAGTACATATTTTGCTTTTTCAGGACTATCAATATCACCGTTCGCAATAAGTGGAATATTGATTAATTCTTTGACATGTTTGATCAAATCATAACGTGCTGTATTTAAATACATGTCTTCACGGGTGCGGCCATGTAAAGCTAGCGCGGCAATCCCCGCTTCTTCTGCCCTTTTTGCGACTCTTAAAATATTTTCCTGACCATTTAAAAAGCCTAAACGGGTTTTCAAAGTCACGGGAACATCAACAGCAGCAACAACCGCATCAAGAATTCGAGCCACTAAGTCTTCATCTTGTAATAACGCTGAACCAGCGAGCTTATTACATACTTTCTTGGCAGGACATCCCATATTAATATCAACAATTTGTGCGCCATTTGCTACTTGATAGCGTGCAGCCTCTGCCAATTGCTCAGGATCAGAGCCTGCAATTTGAGCAGAGATCGGAGCGAGCTCACCATCAAAGTTCGCACGGTAGAGGCTCTTTTTGCTCATCCGCAAAGTTTTATTAGCAGTCATCATTTCACTGACTGCATGGCCTGCGCCAAAATACTTGCAGAGTGTTCTAAATGGACGGTCAGTAACTCCCGCCATAGGAGCAACAATTAAATTATTTGACAGTTGATAGGGACCAATATACATATATATTCATACAATTGATGATCAACATAGTATACTTCATCCGCTTAATCGGCTCATCTTTTTATGCAGGTGCTTTCCTCGCCATGAACAAACCGTTGTCTTCCCGTTTTTTATTAAAATCATTCGGCATGGCTGCCGTATGCATGAGTTTAGCTGCTTGTGGTGATAAAGCTTGGTGGTCAAACAATGATGAGCCTGAACTAGAAAGCCAACAGATTAAACGTCTAATTCCATCACGTGTGCATGACCGTGAGTCATGGGCTAAAGATATTGATGACATTATGAAAGACTTGGATATTCCTAAAACCAAGAAAAATGTCTGTAGTATTGTAGCTGTAGTGGATCAGGAATCTAACTTTGTTGCCAACCCTCAAGTGCCTGGGTTAGGACAAAAGGCAGTTGAAGAAGTTAGTACACGTTTAAATGAAAAATTTGAAGATAAGCTTGGCAAAACCGTTGGTGGAACAATTGCTGGTTACTTTGAAGAAGTTCTAAGAACTCAGCCCTCTCCTGATAACAACTATATGAGTCAAATGCGTAAAGTTAAAACCGAGAAAGAACTCGACTTACTTTACCGAGAAATTTTCGACTTCATGGCTAAACACTATCATGTGAGTGCCTTAACTGGTGCAGCCAAATTGGTTGGTCAAGATATTGGCGAGAAAATGAACCCTATTACGACTTTGGGCTCAATGCAAGTTCATATTAATTATGCGAAAGCCAATAAGCGTTCGAGTATGAGTACTGCTGCGCTCCGCGATGACCTATATACTGAATACGGTGGTTTATATTACGGCATACATCGTTTAATGGTTTATCCGGCAGACTACGATAAAGCCATTTATCGTTTTGCGGATTATAACTCTGGTATGTACTCTAGCCGTAATGCAGCTTTTCAAAAAATGCTAAAAGAACTTACTGATACAGATATAAGTCTTGATGGCGATCTACTTCTTTATACAAAAGATGGTGATCCACGCGCAGCTCAAAGCGAGTCAGAAAAAGAACTGATCACGGTATTTGCAAAAAATAATGTATTGGTTACCCCACGACAAATTCGTGATGATCTTAAATTAGAAAAAGAGAAAAAGTTTGAAAGTACTCAAACTTATATTGCGCTGACTAAACTTTATAAATCAAAAACTGGCAAAGAACCGCTCTATGCAATTATGCCTCAAGTGGTGATTTCCGGGCCTAAATTAAGTCGTGATTATAATACCAATTGGTATGCAACCCGCGTAAACGGACGATATGAAACATGTATGCAACGAGCGAAACGAATAAGACTATAAAAAGTCTCGCCCTGTTCGATTTTGATGGAACCTTGTGTAGTAAAGATAGTTTTACAGGGTTTATCTTTTATGCTTTATCTAAGCCTCACATTGTTAAGCAAGGCTTGAAAATTCTGCCATGGATTCAAGCCTACTATCTTAACTTTTATCCTGCCCATGCTATGCGTGCCAAGTTATTCCGTAGCATGTTTAAAAATACGCCTGCAATTGAATTACAAAAATTAGGTGAAGAATACGCACAAGAGTTAGTCTCTGCGCTTTCGCCTGAAATTTTTAATCAGTTACAAAACCATCAATTGCGTGGTGATCAGGTCGTATTAGTTTCAGCTTCAATTGATGTCTATCTTGCTCCACTTTGCAAGTTACTAGATATCGAATTAATTTGTACTGAAACTCAAATTAAAAACGGCATGATGACGGGTTACTATTCCACTCCAGACTGTAGTAGTGAACAAAAGAAGTTAAGAATACATCAGCAATATACACTACAGCATTACCACCAGATTTATGCTTATGGTAATAGCTCGGAAGACTTAGACATGCTCAGTCTCGCCACACATCCATATATGGTAGGTGAAGACCGTGTTTTACCTCGTTTAACACCAGAAAAAAAGCTCGCTTAAAGCGAGCTTTTTTATTTGAGTAAAACTTAATAAATTGCCATATGATCACGGTGAATCATTTCAAGTGAACGAGCTTCACCAAGCACTTGATAAACCTTATCTGAGGCTAAGCCTTTAATAATTTCGGCTGATCGTGAGCTAAAGTTCACTCGACCTACCGCAATACGTTTACCTTGTTTATCGACACATTCAACCACATCACCACGATCAAAATGTCCTTCAACATTTTTAACTCCAACAGGGAGCAAACTGCGATGCTTCAATTTAATCGCTTCAACAGCACCATCATCAATCACAAGACGGCCTGCTGTCTGTAAATGAGCAGCGAGCCACTGTTGATGAGCAGTCATACGGTCTTTATCTGTCGTAAACAACGTACCTAGCATTTCACCCGCCATCGCACGTGACAAGACATTATCACTTTCACCGCTTGCGATGAGCGTTGGACAACCCGACTTAGCAGCTAAACGTGCGGCACGAACCTTAGTCACCATACCACCTCTGCCAAGTACACCGCCACCGCCAGCCATTTCGAATAAAACATCGTCCATGGCACGAACAGTAGAGAGTAATTTAGCATCAGGGTTATGACGTGGGTCTGAGTCAAACATACCCTGCTGATCCGTTAAAATGATCAGCAATTCTGCATGAACCTGACCTGCAACCATCGCAGCTAGAGTATCGTTATCACCAAAACGGATCTCATCGGTAGATACCGTATCATTTTCATTAATGACCGGAATCACACGCCAATCAATCAAGTTTTGTAAAGCATCACATGAGTTTAAATAACGACGGCGGTCCGCCAGATCATCATGTGTCAGTAAAACCTGAGCAGTACGAATACCATGTTCTTCAAGCACACTAGACCAAGTATGAATTAAACCCATCTGCCCAATCGCAGCACAGGCTTGTAGACTGGGTAGATCGGTGGGTCGACTCGCAAGCTTCATACGAACCATACCTTCAGCCACAGCTCCAGAAGACACTAAAATAATTTCGTGTCCAGCATTGTGTAGATCTGCAATCTGTTTCGCCCAATGCGAAATAGCATCCAAATCTAAACCTTGCCCATTGGCTGTGAGTAAAGATGATCCGATTTTAACAACGATTCGTTTACACTCACTGAGCTGACGTTGCCCATCGACCACTTCTATCATGTTTTCCTCGGTTTTCTAGTCACGAACGTAGACGCTTTCTACATCATTGTCGTCTTCATCATCGTCAAAATCATCATCATCGCCTAACATGCCTTCAAGACGTTGTGCTCGACGCATAGCGCGATATGCTTCTTTTGCCGCAATGGTTTGTTCACGTGTTTCAACTTCTAGTTGTTCACGGAAAGCTTTTACTTCTGCTGCATATTCAGGATCTTCAACTTCGCGTTCACGTTGTTGTTCAAGCTGATCCATGAGGTAATACACAACCTCTTTCGTTCCTTCACTTAATAAGCCCGATGTCTTAAAGACAGGTCCAGTCCACTCTAGTTCATCTAGAATATGCTGACACCACTCTTCACGACTTTCTTCAGCAATCTGATCAAGTTTATTCAGTACTAAAACAACTGGTAGTTTAGCCAAAGTAGGTGAAAACTTAACTAACTCGTTCATAATTGCTTTTGCATTATGCGCCGGATCTGAACCATCAATTGGCTGCACATCAATAATGTGTAAAAGGATACGCGTACGTGCCAGATGTTTAAGGAAACGAATTCCCAAACCTGCACCTTCTGCTGCACCTTCAATCAACCCAGGAATATCGGCCATTACAAATGAACGATGACGGTCAGCATCTACTACACCTAGGTTTGGAACCATGGTTGTAAATGGATAGTCTGCCACTTTTGGTTTTGCAGCACTTACAGCACGAATAAAGGTTGATTTACCAGCATTTGGCATGCCCAATAAACCAACATCTGCCAATACTTTTAATTCAAGGCGAATTTCACGAAACTCACCTTTTATACCAGTCGTACATTTACGCGGAGCACGGTTAGTTGATGATTTAAAGTGGGTATTCCCCAAACCACCGTCACCACCACCTGCAACCAGAATTCTTTGGCCATCTTCAACCAAATCGCCAATAATATCGCCTGAATCTGTATCAACAATTGTTGTACCAACGGGTACTTTTAAAACCACATCTTCACCACCACGTCCGGTACAGTTAGCGCCTGCACCATTCTTTCCGCGCTCAGCACGGAACTTACGTGTGTAACGGTAATCGACTAGCGTACTCGTATCATCATCAGCTTGAATATAGATACTTCCACCACGTCCGCCATCACCACCATCTGGGCCACCAAATGGTACAAATTTTTCACGGCGAAAACTGGCTACGCCATTGCCACCGTCGCCAGCCTCTACGGTAATGACTGCTTCATCAACAAAGCGCATCTGCCAATCCTCTAAAAACTCTAAAACCGCCTATTCTGCCATATTTTCATAAAATTCTCGAATATAAAATGGGACAATTCCTATTTATAACGATCTGTTTTTATATTTAAGTCATCAGAAGCATTTTAGACCTACAAATACAGCCGATATTGAAAATAAAATGCAGGATGACTATTTAATTTTTAAGGATGAACATTCCGTAGAGGTAAGGTCATTTGCATATCAAGATTTGCTTTTGTTTTTGGAACCGAATTATACATAATGGCATTAAATGAAGAGACATTCCCCATTTCCATAGGATCATTCACTTGTAGACTTGGTTTAAACTGATGTTTAACCGATAAATTTACTGGCTCATCGAATTCAAAATAAACAGGACCATCAAAAACAATTTTAATCGGAATGGTATAACTACGCTTTAACTGAAAAGGCACATCTAACTTTATGGGAATATCAAGTTTAAGTGGAAATTTAGGCAAAAACTTATTTTGATAAATTAAGTCTGTCGTTGTTTCAAGAGGCATAACCTGATCAATTTTTAGAGTCGTTGTGTAATCAACATTTACTGTAACTGGTGTTTCTATAGCAAAACTGATATCTGCTAAATATTTCCCTTTCAGCGGTAGAGTCAGTTGGCGGTCTATATCCAATGTTGTATCAAGTTTACCAATAGATTGAACTTGCAAAGTATTGCCAACTTGAATCTTTGTTTCTAAAGAGTCAGGTAAACTAATATCTGCGTTATGAGCCGAAACCACTACATTTGCCTGAATATTGAGATATACCCAAAACATAACAGCGGCAAGTATCATCATTAAAATGAAACTGATGAGCATACTCTTGAGTGAACGAAACATTACCATCCACCCTATTGATCAGCTGTCGTCTGCGACGTTTCTGAACCTAATACCCGATTTAATCGCATACTGGATAGAGGAATCTTTAACTCACCATTTGCAATCTTAACAGGCAAAGTATTTTTCACATCAACTGAAGCATTTAATGCAGTTTTAACAGGTACATTTAAATTACCCTCAATTGGGATATTCGTGTCTAACCTTGCTTTTAAAGGAATATGTAGATTTTCTTTTAATACCGTGCGTACTGGGGCATCAAATTTTAAATGAACCTTTTGCTCAAGCGGGACATTAATATCAATTGGTACATCAAGTTTTAGTGGAATTGTCCCTTTCAATGGCAAGGTAATATCACGTCCTAAAACTCGCACCTGAACCTTGGTATCAATTGGTAGATTTTGCTCAACTTTTAATGTCTCTTTGACCGGGATGGTTGTGCTAATCGGCACCATATTATCGAAGTAAACACGCGGAGTTAATGTTTGTGTTAAAGGAATATTCAGTTTCTCATCAATTGGAATACTGGCATTTACGCGCCCCTTTACATCCACATTTAAAGCATCTTGTACTTTAACCTTAACCTGTAGAGGCTCTTGCAAATCAATAGCAACTGCCTGATTTTTCAGTGGAATATAAATATTAAAGTGCTTAAATACCCATATTGCAATGAGTACACCACATAAATTGGCAATAATGATGAATACAAAAACGACCAACAAACGTTTAAACTGCGACAATTCCTATCCCTTACTATTTTCTTTTTTTCCTTAATTTGTATTCTCATTTATTTACAAAAAATAGTCAGCATATATTTTGTACGGTTGTAAAAAAACCCAGTCTAAACTGGGTCTTTTTGTGAAAATATTTTATAGATCGTTAAATGATCTTAAGCATTCAATTCTGCTGGGATTTTTTTGTAGCTTACGCCACACATTTGTTCAGCGATACGTAATACCTGACAGCTATAACCAACTTCGTTATCGTACCAAACGTAAGCAGTTAAACGGTTACCAGAAGTAATCGTTGCTTGAGCATCGTATACACCTGCTGTACGAGAACCGATAAAGTCACTCGATACAACTTCAGTCGAGTTGGTATAACCAATTTGACCTTGAAGGTTGGAGTTAATCGAAATTTGACGAATGTATTCGTTCACTTCTTCACGATCAACTTCTTTATCAAGCGTTAAGTTCAAGATTGCAAGAGATACGTTTGGTGTAGGAACACGTACAGAGTTACCAGTTAATTTACCTTTCAATGCAGGTAATGCTTTAGCAACTGCTTTAGCTGCACCAGTCTCTGTAATTACCATGTTCAAAGTAGCAGCACGGCCACGACGATCTGCTTTATGGTAGTTATCGATTAAGTTCTGGTCATTTGTAAATGAGTGAACAGTTTCAACATGACCGTTAAGAACTTTATATTTGTCATCCAATACTTTAAGAATTGGAGTAATTGCATTTGTTGTACAACTTGCAGCAGAGATGATTTTGTCTTCATCTAAGATATCTGTGTTGTTTACACCAAATACAACGTTTTTCATTTCGCCTTTACTTGGTGCAGTCAATACAACACGTGCAACGCCTGGGCATTTCAAGTGTTGGCTTAGACCTTCAGCATCACGCCATTTACCAGTGTTGTCGATTAAAAGTGCGTTTTCAATACCGTATTCAGTATAGTCAACTTCACTTGGGCTAGACGCATAAATCACTTTAATGAAGTTACCGTTAGCAATGATTGCTTCGTTTTCTTCATCAACAGAAATTGTACCAGCGAAAGTACCGTGAATAGAGTCACGACGAAGTAAAGAAGCACGTTTTGCTAAGTCACCGTCAGAAGACTTACGTACAACGATTGCTTTAAGGCTTAAACCACGACCTAAACCTGATTGGCTAATGATTAAACGAGCCAAGATACGACCAATACGACCAAAACCGTAAAGAACTACATCTTTAGGTTGTTCAGAAGTTGCGCTACCTTTGATTGACTCAACTGATTGAGCAACAAAAGCATCAACATCACCGCCTTTTTCTTTGTATTCAACAGCAAGTTTACCGATATCAACTTCTGCAGAACCAATATTTTCAACTTTTGCTAAAGCTTCTAAAATTGGGAAAGTATTTACAACAGAAAGCTCAACGTCTACAACACGTGTACGACGGTGAGTTTTCAAAATTTGGATAACAGAACGGTTAATTAAAGAGCGACCGTAAACAGATACGACAATATTTTTTTCACGGTATAATTGACCGATTAATGCAATCATACGTTCCGCGATTTCTTCACGGTTTTTCCAACGGCCTTGGTGTTCAGCATGCAGGGCGATGATAGTGTCTTTGCTCACAGATACGTCCTCTAATTAATTATATCTAGGCGTGATTTTTTAAACCCCGTAATTGTAATGGAATTATTGGCAAGAATGAATCAAAAGCTGACGTTAGTGATTAGATTTTCCTAAAATTCATCATAAATTCATAAAATACCTATAATTATTTTTTATTATTTTATTGTTTAAAGCAGCTAAATTTTTGCTTTTTCTTACTTTTTAGATTCTGCTCCTCTAATCAAACTCATCATTTTTTAATCTTTTTTGATATTTTGCGATGTTGAGCTGCAAATTTTTGGCTTTTTGACGTTGCTGATAAAGGTGAACTGCACCTTCTAAAACTAACACAAATACTGCGCACCAAATCGGAATATAAGTGAACCATTCTTCTTGGCCAATACTCTCCCCTAAAACTAAAGAAGCGAGAGCAAGTAATACAGGTTCCAAATATCCTAAAAGTCCAAACACGACTAATGGTAAAAAGCGACTTGCCAGAATATAACTTCCTAAACCAATAGCACTTAAAATTCCAAGCCCAACAATGACCAAAGCAAGACTCGGTTGGTCTATAAATTTGCTATAAGGGAGTAAACCCGTATGGGTCAAATAAATTGCAATCGGCAGAATAATGACTAAATCCCACCAAAAGCCGCCTAAATTGTCTGTTTTAATGGTCTTACGTAATAAAAAGTAGGCAGAATAGCCAACTGCAACCAGTGCAGTTTCCCAAGCAATACTTCCTAAACGCCAGATCTCATGGCCGACTCCAATGACTGCAAGAATAATTGCGACCCATTGAAATTTAGATATTTTTTCGCCATACAGCACACTTCCAGCCAAGACAAGAACAAGCGGCAATAGAAAATACCCTAAAGATACTTGTAGGCCTCGACCATGCATTGGCCCCCATAAAAACAGCCAAAGTTGTACTGAAGTTAAAATGGAGGTTGTGATTAACAACAATAATAAAGACGGCTTTGCCAAAATACGCTGGTAGATATTTTTTATATACCCTAAATCACCGCTCCACCACATAAACAAAGTGAGAACTGGTAGTGTTGCAATAATCCGCCATCCAAAAGTCTGTTCACTATCAAGCTGACTTAACAATTGAGTATAAAAATAAAGTACACCAAAAGTGATAGATGCCATGACAGACAAGCTCACGCCCTTAAACATCATCACCCTCTTATACTTTAGTAAAAACAGCTCACCACAATACTTGATTTATCCACTATAAAAAAGAAAAAACCATGTAAAAACATGGTTTTTTATTAATCAGACATCTACAGCTATTCTTTATGTTCTGTATGAATAATATCGCGAATATCAAAACCTAATGTTTTTGCATAATTTAGATATTCATCAACCACTTCTTGTTCAGGATGAGGTGTTCTTGATAAAACCCAAAGATATTTACGAGAAGGTTCTCCTACTAAAACAGTTTGATAGTCTTCATCTATTTTTAAAATCCAGTAATCTCCACGAATGACTGGAATCCATCTCACAGCTTCTGGTAAAAAACTCACCTTCAATTTCGTGTTGTATGGCGGATTTACGACAAAGGCTTCACCAATAGATTGCTGTAATTGTTTTCTATTGTCATAACAGCGATTATCTACAACCACATTTCCATTTTCATTTAAAGTGTAAGTTGCAGATACGTTATAAGCACATTTTTTTTGAAAAAAAGCAGGCTTACGAGCGACCTCATACCAGACACCTAAATATCGGTCCAGTTCAACTTTATAAACGGTTTGCAAAGGTTTCGGCTGAGCATAGACATACGTTCCAACAGCTAAACCAGCCAAAACAACACCGCCCAACGCAATTTTAGCCAAACGCCAACTGGCTTGCGGAACATTATTTCGAAATGCCATTGTTGCCCTCAACGATTAGTTGTGAATACAAAAGAACTCAAACATCTACAGTAGCTTGTTTTTTAAACACATTATGTAGCGTTATGTATTCGTTTATTGCAACATTTGCGCTTTTAATCGAATGATTTCATCACGTATCCGCGCTGCTTGCTCGAACTGCAAATCTTTCGAAGCCTTTAACATATCTTTTTCAAGCTTAGTAATATGCTTACTAAACAGTTTAGGATCTGAAAGAATATGTCTTTCATCGGCACTCAATGCTTGTGCTTGTTCAAGTACTTTTTCATCAATCTCGTCGTCTGAAAGTACCTCACCCGAGTCAATTTCTTTGACAACCTGACGCACAGCACTACGTGGTGTAATACCATGCAGCTCATTAAATTCAATTTGTTTGGCTCTACGGCGATCAGTCTCATCTATTGCTTTTTGCATAGAATCGGTAATTCGGTCAGCATATAAAATTGCTTTACCTTTCACATTACGCGCAGCACGACCAATCGTCTGAATGAGTGAGCGTTCTGAACGTAAAAAGCCTTCTTTATCTGCATCTAAAATAGCAACCAAAGAGACTTCTGGCATATCCAGACCTTCACGTAGCAGGTTAATGCCGACTAAAACATCAAATACACCTGTACGTAGTTCATGAATAATTTTGACACGTTCAACCGTATCAATATCCGAGTGTAAATAAGCGACTTTAACCCCATATTCTTTTAAATAAGAAGTCAGATCTTCCGCCATACGCTTTGTTAAAGTGGTCACTAACACACGTTCATTTAGGTTCTTACGAATATTGATCTCAGAAAGAACATCATCAACTTGAGTTAATACAGGACGAACTTCAATTTCAGGATCGATTAGTCCTGTTGGACGTACCACCTGTTCAACCACTTGGTCAGACTTTTCTAGCTCATATTTAGCAGGTGTTGCACTGACAAAAATAGTCGTCGGTACAATGCGCTCCCACTCTTCAAATTTCATTGGTCGATTATCAAGTGCGCTTGGTAAACGGAACCCGTAATTCACTAAATTTTCTTTACGTGATCGGTCACCTTTATACATCGCTCCAATTTGCGGAACTGTAACGTGTGACTCATCAATAATCAGTAATGCATCTTCTGGTACATAATCAAATAAAGTTGGAGGCGCTTCACCAGCTGGACGGCCCGATAAATGACGTGAATAGTTTTCGATACCATTGGTATAGCCCAACTGTTGCATCATTTCTAAATCATAACGGGTACGCTGCTCAATACGCTGGGCTTCCAGCAATTTGTCATGTTCACGGAAGAATTTAAGTTGATCTTGTAACTCATCTTTAATTGTATCAATAGCACGAGTTAGATGATCTTTCGGCGTTACATAGTGGCTTTTTGGATAAATCGTAACACGTGGAACTTTACGGACCATTTTACCCGTTAACGGGTCAAACCAACGGATCGAATCGACCTCGTCATCAAATAGTTCAATACGAATCGCATGTTGATCAGATTCGGCAGGGAAAATATCAATAATTTCGCCGCGAATTCGATATGTACCACGTAAGAACTCAAGTTCATTACGCGTATATTGCATTTCAACCAAACGGCGGATAATTTCATCACGACTTACACGGTCGCCCTCAACCACATGCAGTAACATTTGCATATAAGCATTTGGGTCACCCAAACCATAAATTGCAGAAACCGAGGCCACAATAATTGCATCACGACGCTCTAATAAAGCACGTGTTGCTGATAGTCGCATCTGGTCAATGTGATCGTTAATGGCAGCATCTTTTTCAATAAAAGTATCTGAGGATGGAACGTAAGCCTCGGGTTGATAGTAATCATAGTAACTTACGAAATACTCAACTGCATTATTAGGGAAGAACGCTTTAAACTCTCCATAAAGCTGGGCAGCCAAAGTTTTGTTATGAGCCATCACAATTGTAGGTCGCTGTGTTTGAGCGATCACATTCGCCATGGTATAGGTTTTACCCGAGCCAGTTACACCCAGCAATAACTGATTACGAAAACCATGCTCGATACCATTTACCAGCTTTTCAATGGCCTGTGGCTGATCACCTGCTGGCTGATAATGAGTGACCAAATCAAAAGGTTGATTTTCGTTCAAAGTTATCTCTCTTTATGAAAAATTGAATTTAACGTCTCCCCTTTTAATGGGGATTTTTATCTTAATTTAAAGTCTAAATTGAGCTGGAAATTCAATGTAAAAGATTAAGCATCTTAACACTTGACCAATACCCTAATCGGTTGCAACATGAAGCTATCCATTAAACAAAAAGTATAACCATGACTTATCAATATCATGATGAAAGTATTGTAACTGAACTTCCCGAAGATACAGTTTTTGTATTTGGAAGTAATCTTGCTGGACAACACGGTAGTGGTGCAGCGCGCGTTGCAAGTCAGCACTTCGGAGCAGTTGAAGGTGTAGGTCGTGGCTGGGCTGGTCAAAGCTTTGCAATTCCAACTTTAAATGAACACATTCAACAAATGCCACTTTCACAAATTCAGCATTATGTTGAAGACTTTAAGATATACACAAAAAATCATCCTAAAATGAAATATTTCATTACTGCATTAGGTTGTGGCATCGCAGGCTATAAAGTTTCTGAAATCGCTCCTCTTTTTAAAGGTATTTATCACAACGTTATCTTTCCGGAATCTTTTAAACCCTATGTAGAAGATAATGCAGTATCTCAATTTCCGACTTTAACTCAAAAGATGGTACAAAGTTTCATTAATGATGAAG
The DNA here is from genome assembly GCF_027854635.1 of Acinetobacter sp. AOR43_HL. Lineage (NCBI taxonomy): Bacteria > Pseudomonadati > Pseudomonadota > Gammaproteobacteria > Moraxellales > Moraxellaceae > Acinetobacter > Acinetobacter sp. AOR43_HL. The sequence continues at coordinate 124,221 of NZ_JAKTHX010000002.1, read as the reverse complement.
TTATTTTTTACTTTAATCATGGCAGTGAATCATTTGAAGAAGCTTTAGATAAAACTGATTTATCAGATGCTGAAAAAGCCATAGCTCTTATTGTTTTAAATGAAGAGTTGTATCCACGAGATCGTTATGGACGAGGCCGTGATCATGAGCTTAGTGATATTTTAGGGAAGTTAAACGGTAAAATTTTCAATCTTCATGGAAACTCTGAAGGTGCCATGATTTTTGTGAGTGCTGTTGTTGCACTGATGGAACTTTACGATTTTGATGAGCAAGATTTTATTAAGTTATGGCGTGGTGAAAAAAACATTGATCACCCTATTAATCGTTAAGTTTTCTTATAAATTTATGAGTTAAGCAGATAATCTCTGCTTTCTCATTATTTTATTTTTAATTACATTTAATCCTTTTATTTTTAATTATTCTAATATATTTAAACTATTTATCCTCCCAAATCTTAATTTTTCTCATTATACTTTAAGGCAAACTGAATACTTAAAGAAACATATGGAAACTTTAGATTCTTCGATTTTTGACCTTAGCCCAATTCCGATGTGGATTGAGGATTTCAGTGAAGTTAAACAACAATTTGATTTATGGAGAAAGCAAGGAATTGAAAACCTTCATGAATTTTTAAATCAAAATAAACACTTAGTTATCGAATGCGCTCATAAAATTAAAATTATTCGTGTTAACCAAAAAACCTTGGAACTTTTTGAAGCAACAACACGCGAAGAACTATATTCAAATTTGAATCTTATTTTTAAAAAGGAAATGTTCGAATCACATATTTATGAGCTTGAAGCGTTATGGAATGGTAAAACCCATTTTTCAAGCACTACTGTGAATTACACCTTATCAGGCAAACGTATTGATGTTCAGTTAAGAGGGTCTATTTTACCTGGTTCTGAATCTAATTTTGAGCGGGTACTACTTACTACCGAAGATATTACCCCCTATCAAAATGCACTTCGACAGGAAGAAAAAAATCGTCGCTTAGCTGAATCTATGTTTATCTACTCGCCTACTTCGCTTTGGGTCGAGGATTTCAGCCGTATAAAAAATAGAATTGATCAACTTAGGCTATTGGGAATTGAAGACTTCAGAACTTTTCTAGATGTTCATCCTGAGTTTGTCCGCCAATGTGTAGAAGATATTTTAATTTTAGATGTTAATCAGGCCACGATAGATTTATTTAAAGCTCCTGATAAGTCGACACTTTTAAGAAATACACACAAGATTTTTGCTGAAGAAATGGTTGAAACCTTTCGAGAACAACTCATCGAGTTATGGCAAGGCAATATCCATCATAAACGTGAAGCCGTTAACTACGCTTTAGATGGCCAAATAAGAAATGTTTTGCTTCAATTTACCGTTTTTCCGGGATATGAAGAGACTTGGGGATTAGTACAAGTTGCACTGACAGATATTACTGCACGGAAAAAAGCGGAAAACTATCTTGAATATTTAGGGCAACATGATGTTCTTACTAAACTATATAACCGTGCTTTTTTTACAGAGGAACTTAATCGTTTAAATCGAAGTATTATTCGACCAGTTTCTTCAATTTTTTTAGATATGAACGGTTTAAAAGAAACAAATGACCAGTTTGGGCATGATATTGGAGATGGTTTATTACGCCGTGTTGGAAATATTTTAAGTCAGGCTATTTCAAATACAGCATATACTGCATCCAGAATCGGTGGTGATGAATTCGTGATCTTAATGCCGGGGGCAGATGAGACGAATGTTCTCATTATGCTTCAAACCATTCAGGAACTTTTTAATATCGACAATCAATATTATTCAAGCCATCCAATTAGCATCGCAATTGGACATGCAACGACTCAAGTCAATGAACAAATTGAGGACATGTTAAAGCGAGCAGACCATCACATGTACCAAAGGAAAAAATCTTATTATCAGGAAATTTTATTTAATCAATAAAAAAACAGGCATATTGCCTGTTTTTCAAAATTAGCGTTTTCCCATGGAACGACGAGTACCACGTGGCGGCATCCACGTTCTATCTGCGTATTGCTCTGGCTTTGGACGCACTTGGTTGTGTACCGCATCGTCGGCTTGATTGCTTTCATTCGGCATTGGGAATGGCAATTTCACCAAAGCCTTTTTCTGTTTTGGCTGTTGCTCAGTCATGATTCATTCTCGAAATTTCGATTGCGACTTATTATAAATGATTTTTCTCATTTCTTTTCAAAAAAGCTTTAATTGTATAAATCTTGCTTAAGTTTATTACCAAACTAAACTTTTTTACATCTGAGAGGAATCACTTCCGCAAATTGCTTAATTTTTGCGATAAGATAGGATGCTTTTTATTTTTAATCCCATAAGAGGAATATTGCCGTGGACGTACGTCTTTCTGATCGTGTCAATGCTATCAAACCGTCCCCTACACTTGCTGTAACGAATAAAGCTGCTGAGCTTAAAGCTGCTGGCAAGAACGTGATTGGTTTAGGTGCTGGCGAGCCAGATTTTGATACCCCTCAACACATCAAAGATGCTGCAATTGAAGCGATTAATAATGGTTTCACCAAATATACGGCTGTAGATGGTACTCCTGGGTTAAAAAAAGCAATTATTGCTAAGTTTAAGCGTGATAATAATCTTGATTATCAAGCGAACCAGATTTTGGTTTCTTGTGGTGGTAAGCAAAGCTTCTTTAACTTAGCACTTGCTCTATTAAACAAAGGCGATGAAGTGATCATTCCAGCACCTTTCTGGGTAAGCTATCCAGATATGGTCATTATTGCTGAAGGGACTCCAGTCATTGTGAAATGTGGCGAAGACCAACGCTTCAAAATCACTCCTGAACAATTAGAGGCTGCGATTACACCTAACACTCGTTTAGTTGTATTAAACAGCCCATCTAACCCAACAGGTATGATTTATAGCAAAGCTGAATTAGAAGCTTTAGCTGAAGTATTACGTCGTCATCCACAAGTATTTGTTGCATCTGACGATATGTATGAACCGATTCGTTGGGAAGATGAGTTCTACAACATCGCAACTGTTGCTCCTGATTTATATGATCGCACAATCGTTTTAAACGGTGTTTCTAAAGCATACGCAATGACAGGTTGGCGTATTGGCTATGCAGCCGGTCCAGCAAAAATCATTGGTGCAATGAAAAAGATCCAATCACAGTCAACTTCTAACCCAACTTCTATTTCGCAAGTTGCTGCTGAAGCTGCATTGAATGGTCCACAAGACGTTTTACAACCTATGATTGAAGCGTTTAAACGCCGTCATGACTTAGTTGTAAATGGCTTAAATGATATTAAAGGTATCTCTTGCTTACCTGCTGATGGCGCTTTCTATGCCTATGCAAACATTCGCCCTCTTATTCGTGCAAAAGGCTTAAAATCTTGCACAGAGTTCTCTGAATGGTTATTGGAAGAAACTGGCGTAGCAGTTGTTCCTGGTGACGCATTTGGTTTAGGCGGTTTTATGCGTATTTCATATGCAACAGCTGATGAAGTACTTGTTGATGCGTTAGCACGTATCAAAAAAGCTGCTGATTCAATTGAAGGTGTAGACGCTGCTATTGCTTCAATTGAAGCTGAAAAAGCTGCGAAATAATCTGCATTTTGCATAAAAGGGGTTCTCTTGAGAGAACCCTTTTTTTCATTCACTTATGCATTTTTGGCTTTTTGAGGTCTTATATAAATGACTAATAAAATTCCAAATAAAACCATAAAACTCGATAAAATCACTCGCCCTGTCACAGTCTCATTTACAAATAGGCTTCCACCTATAATCGCCAAACATGGCACACTTAGCTGTACTGTACTCGCTGTCACCCGATCAATATGCTTCAAAATTGCATACCAGAGTACATAAGCCCCGCTTGAAGTGACACCGCCCGACAAAATCGCTAAGACCCATCCTTGCATGTCAATGTAGCGATCTTGGGCAAGTAATACATTCGCCAACAAAACCATTGGCACAGCTAGCGTAAAATTTGCCAACGTACTACCAATCGGTTGTGTCATATTACGACCAGCAATGCTGTATCCTGCCCATGCCAACCCAGATATCACCATAATTAGAGCATATCCCCAATCAGGCGCATGAGTATCGGGTAATAACAAAACAATGATTCCAGCCAAAGCAATACATAAGCCTATACCACGGTATATGCCAATCTGTTCACCCTGCCAATAGCCATAAAGCACCATAGTCAGCTGTACAACCCCAAACAATAACAGAGCACCAATACCAGCGTCGATCTGAAGATAAGCATATGAAAATGCCAAAATATAAACCGCTAGAAAAAATGCGTTTTTTAAACTCCATTGGACTTTGGTTTGAGACGATTTTGAATATAAAAACAGTCCAAATAAAACAACCGCACCACTTCCCACTCGTATTAGACTAAAAGTCATTGGGTCAATATGTCGGCCAACCAAAGCCAAACGACACAATACAGAATTTGCTGCAAAAGCCGCCATTATGAGTGCAATTTTAAAAAGCATTGTCCTTATGCTCCTGTTATTTCTTATAGTGTAAAAGAAGTCTTTCTTATCTATCTAATTCATTATGCAACTCATTTAATTCAATTTTTATAATAAAGGAATTTTATATTAAATGAACAAAATTTTAAAATTCAACTTATCAGTTCAATCTTTAACTATAGAATTGACTTATCGATGACTTAATAATAGGCTAATATCAAGTTCTATTTTGGAACTTAAAGAATTAAAGGACCCAAAAAATGAAAAATCCGATGGAAATGACTGGCCTTGAATTTTTACAAGCAATGATAGAAGGCCATATTCCACCTGCCAGCATTAGTAAAACAATACCTATGCAACCTACTGAAATTTCAGAAGGATCTGTTACCTTTAAATCCCAAGCAGATCATAACCATTTAAATCCACTCGGTGGCGTACATGGTGGTTTTGCAGCCACCGTCCTAGATTCAGTGACTGGCTGTGCAGTACATACGATGTTACCTGCGGGTGTAGGTTACGGCACAATCGACCTTAACGTAAAAATGTGCCGCCCTATTCCCCAAAATCAGGCTTTAATTGCAACAGGCAAAGTTATTAATTTAAGTAAAAATTTAGGTATTTCTGAAGGAAAGATTATTGATGAGGAAGGTAAACTGTATGCCTATGCAACAGCAACCTGCATGATTATTCGTCCATAATCATTAAAGGCAGCCTTAAAACGCTGCCTTTTTTATTAAGTCATCTGAATTATCTGGACGTTCACAAGTTTGTGCAATCACATACGGCGCCCAAATATTTTTAAGTTGGAGTTCTATAATTTCTTGATGCTCTACAGACCAAGCTAAAACTTTATTTTTACCCAACAATAACTCCCCTTCTAATTGAAAAATATATAAAGATTCAGAAGAGTTTAATGGTTTTGAGCTTTTTAAAATCTTAAGTGAATTATGCACATTCCATTTAGCGCTAAACCAAAGCTGCAATAAATCGCCTAAATATAAATCCTGCTTTTTGAAAGGATAAGCATTAATCCATGCATCTTCTACAAGTGTGTAATAAGATTCTGATTGATTTAAGATATTGAGATAATTGTGTTGATAGAAATCAAAATTAGAAAAAATAGAAGCTATCGTAAGCGTTTTCATACTTATCTCCGATTTAGCCATTTTAGTGCTGGCAAGTTGGTTTAAATCCACACTGTTTGGATTTCTCCAAACGCTTGTTCTTTTTTGAATCTAGCAATTGATTTTTTAAAGTGCAAGTAATTTCTTAACTCATCACTCAACTGATCAAATAAAAAGCATACGACACAAAAATGAAGTAAACATGACAATTTAGACTTGACCCTTCTCAAAATCTCCTTATAATCGCATGCAGATTCTCCCATAGCTCAGTCGGTAGAGCGACGGACTGTTAATCCGCAGGTCCCTGGTTCGAGCCCAGGTGGGAGAGCCAAATACTAAAAAGCCCGCAGCATTAAAGCGGGCTTTTTTTTGCCATAAATTTATCAATAACTATAAAAAATCCTCTATCAGCAGATAGAGGATTTAATTTTTTCTTAGAGTCTTTATTAGGTTTAACGCTCTAACCTAACTCGAAAGAATATATTTTCTTCTTAAATTATTATTCCACTTCAACCACTTTTAAAGGATTAAAAGATTGAGTGGTCGGCATCATTTCAATACGATTAATATTAATGTGTGGAGGTTGTGAAGCAATCCAAGCTACTGTATTTGCAATATCTTCAGGCAAAAGTGGATTCTTTTTATCATATAGACTGTTTACTTTATCCTCATCACCTTTAAAACGCACAAGAGAAAATTCAGTACCTCCACACAACCCTGGTTCAATGTTAGTTACGCGCACACCAGTACCAGCCAAATCAGCACGAAGATTTAGACTAAATTGCTCCACAAATGCTTTGGTTGCCCCATACACATTGCCCCCTGGGTATGGATATGTGCCTGCGATAGACCCCATATTAATAATCAAACCTGATTTTTTCTTTACCATACTTGGCAAAATTAATCGGGTAATCGTAACAAGCCCCTTAACATTGGTATCAATCATCGTGTACCAATCATCTAATTCTGCTTTATCTGCGGGTTCCAATCCTAATGCCAATCCAGCATTATTCACCAATAAATCAATTTGATTGATTTGAAATTCAGTTGGTAAATCAACCAATGCCTTATTTATATTTTCTGCCGTATCCGTCATGTCAAATACTAATGGGTAGAATTTTTCACCAAGTTCTTGTTTTAGTTCTTCTAGTTTTTCTGCTCGTCTTCCGCAACCAATAACGTTATATCCTAACTCAATCAGCTTTTTTGAAATGCTATAACCAAAACCTGCCGATGCACCTGTAACTAATGCTAACATTCTTATATCCTTAGAAATGATCAACTATTTCAGTTGAACTCATGATGAACATATCAACCTTTATATTTACACAATATTTATTATTAACCTAAAAAAATAAAAGTTTTTTTAAAAATTTTAAGAGAAATTAAAATCTATAAAAAATATATTTATTAAATAATTATATGTATTAAAAAACTAAAAGCAGAACATGCTTACCACCAAAGAGATAATACTCACCAAATAAAAAAGTTTACCGTGAAAGGTAAACTTTTTTATTTGAGACATCCAAGACTAAGCAGGAATACCACTATGAAAACGGAAAGTATCATCTGGTGTTAAAATCAGATTCTTTTCAACTTCACGGATATGATCAATTCGCTGTTGAATATCCTCTTTAGGATCTTTCATTTTTGCAGTGGTTGCCACATCAAGCGCAAGAGCTAGATAGTCTTCAAAATGACGAGACTCTGACTTAAGCAAGTATCGATAATAACGTCCTAACTCATCATCTACACGCGGTGCAAGTGCATAAAAACGCTCACATGAACGAGCCTCTACGAATGCACCAATCACCAGCACATCAATTAAAGCTTCAGGCTCATATGTACGAATCTCTTTACGTAAACCACCTGCATAACGCCCAGCACTTAAACCAGTCCACTCTTGACCGCGCTTAGCCATAAGCTCAAGTACTTGTTCATAGTGAAGCATTTCTTCTCGTACAAGTTGAGCAAGTTTTACTTGTAAGTCAGGAAAGAAGCTATAGCGGAACATTAAGTTCATTGCTGTACTAGCAGCTTTCTTTTCACAATTAGCATGATCTTGCATCAAGATATCTAAATTATTGATTGCCTCATCCAACCATGCAGTTGGTGTTTGACATCCTAAAAAGGCCACCACAGGTTGCATTAATTCATCGTAATTGATACTCGACATAACCAACTATCCTGCTGCCTGAATCGCTGTTTTCATATCTTTAACAGCTTGAACCAGACCTACAAAAACACTTTCAGCAATAATTGAATGACCAATGTTTAATTCATGAATTTGTGGAATAGCTGCAATTGGCGCAATATTTTTAAGGTTAAGGCCATGACCTGCATTTACAACCAAACCTTTTGAATCTGCATATTCAACCCCTTTGATAATGCGCTCTAACTCGGCTTGTTGATCTTGCTCCGTTTCCGCATCCGCATATGCACCCGTGTGCAACTCAATCGTAGGTGCGCCACACGCAACTGCTGCATCAATTTGAGCTAAATCAGCATCAATAAATAATGATACGTCACAACCAATAGCCGCTAAAGTTTGAGTTGCTGCTTTAACTTTTTCAAAGTTACCCACTACATCCAAACCACCTTCAGTTGTTACTTCTTGGCGTCTTTCTGGCACAAAACACACGTGCTGCGGCTGAATTTCTTTCGCAAACTCGACCATTTCATCAGTAACAGCCAACTCTAGGTTCATACGGGTTTTTAATAATGGACGCATGCGGCGTACGTCATCATCTTGAATATGACGACGATCTTCACGCAAATGCAAAGTAATCCCCTCTGCACCCGCTTCTTCACAAATAAGAGCAGCTTCTACAGGGTCTGGATAAGTAGTACCGCGCGCCTGTCTCAAAGTAGCAACATGGTCTATGTTTACACCAAGCAATGCAGCCATAAATAAATCCTAATTACGATTGAGTTTGAGTATTTTGAATCCACAATTGTCGACTTTTTAGGGGACGATCTCCTAAAAGCGATGTAATCATTTGACGGTATAGTTTACCTAATAATTGCAATTGTTCGTGAGAAAAATCCTGGCCTTGTTCATAATCCAACATAGATAAAATTGCTTTACCTGACAATGAAGAACGACTTGCCTGAACAACGGGCGCAAAACCTTCAGTCACCTGAAATTGATAAAACTGGTGAGCCTGTATTAGCTGTTGTTGAGTATCAATTGAGAAATCAATCGCGTAACCCAGCTCAGGAAGCAAAACATGTTCGAACTGGCGCAAAATCTGTCTCAGAAAAAGATCAGGATTTTCGTGGGAAGATAATTGCTGTAATTGAAGCAAAGTTAATTGATATTGCTCAAAAGTTTGTGCCATTGCCTCTTCTAATGGGCAAAGTCTAAGAACAATTTCATTTAGATAAAAACCAGCAAAAAAAGCATCACCAAAAAAGAAAACAGGCTGATTTAATATTTCCAGCTTAGTAAAATTTTTGAGTTCACTTTTACCTGTCGCTTGTAGCCGAATAGGCTGATATTGAGGGGGCGGAGTCTGCCTTAAGATACCATCGACTCGCCCATATTCCTGAGTAAAAAGATGCACAATATGACTTTTTTCACGGTACTTACGGTGATGAATCATATATCCATGGAGGACTTCATTGCGCATCATAAAAAGAATCTATTCCTCAGATTCTTTTTCTTTTTTATCATCCTCATCATCGCCGTCAGGAATAACAGCACCTACAACAGCTGCTGTACCTTTAACTACACCTTTAGTAGTTTTATAGGCGATACCTACTGGTACGGTTACAAGCTTATATACACAACCTTGTAACATCAATGTACATCCAACTATAGCGATTAATGATGTAATTGTTTTCATACCAGCATCCTTATCCTTTAGATATCACTGTATCCTAAGCTTTTGAGAGCACGCTCATCATCAGACCAGCCACCCTTCACTTTCACCCAAAGTGTGAGCATAATTTTTTGCTCAAACATTTTTTCCATGTCTTTACGAGCATCCATACCAATCGTTTTAAGCTTGGCACCTTTTTCACCAATCACAATGGCTTTTTGACCAGCGCGATCTACAAAAATCGTTGCATCGATATAGGTACAAGCTGGTTTTAAACGACCAGTTTTTTCATTAACAGTTGCTTCTTCTGTTTTGAAAGATTCAATTTGTACTGTTAAATCATAAGGAAGCTCTTCACCCAACTGACGCATGATTTTTTCGCGAATAATTTCACTTGCCAAGAAGCGTTCAGAGCGGTCAGTAATCTGATCAAATGAATACAATGGTGGTTGATAAGGAAGGTATTTCTCAATCGTTTCACTCAAGTGTTCTAAGTTTGCACCACGCAAAGCAGAAACAGGAACAATCTCAGCAAAATTCATAAGTTTGGCACGTTCTTGAATGAGAGGAAGAATCTCCCTTTTATCTTCAAAAGTGTCCGCCTTATTAATGACCAAAATAACCGGCATTTCAGCGTTCTTGAGTTTTTCAAGCACTAAATCGTCGTTTTGAGTCCACTTATAAGCATCGATAACGAATAAAACTAAGTTAACGTCACGTAATGCAGAATGAGCAGCACGGTTCATCATTTTATTAATAGCACGCACTTCTTTTTTATGCATACCTGGGGTATCTACATATACCGCCTGCATCTTTTCGCGCGAATCAATACCAATAATTTTATGACGTGTTGTTTGAGGTTTACGCGAAGTAATAGAGAGCTTTTGACCCAATAAATGGTTCATGAGGGTAGATTTACCCACATTTGGACGTCCCACAATCGCCACAAATCCGCTCTTAAAATCCGAAGGGATTGTTACACCTTTGGAACTAAAAAATTGATCAATCAGATTATTAGGATCTTGGTTTTCATTTGAATCTGGATTGATTTGATCAGAATGCATCGACATGCAGGTTATTGCTCCAATAACTTTAAAATTTCCGCCGCTGCTGCCTGCTCGGCAAAACGACGACTTGAACCCTCACCATAAATCTTCGGTAAACCATCTACCACACATTCCACTTTAAAGTGCTGATGAGGTGCATCACCCTGAATATCTACAACCTCGTAAACAGGGAGAGGTTTTTTACGTGCTTGTAGATACTCTTGTAAACGTGATTTCGGATCTTTGAGTTGATCCGTAGGTTCTATATGGTCTAAATAGGGTATGTACCATTTTAGCACAATATCTTTAAGTAAGTTGAGATCACCACTATCAAGATAAATTGCACCAATAATCGCTTCTACCGTATCTGCTAATATTGACTCACGATGATGACCACCAGATTTCAACTCGCCTGTACTTAATATTAAACACCGACTAAGTTGCAAATCGGTTGCAATCTTACCTAACGCTTCTTGGCGAACTAAGGTCGCACGCATACGCGTGAGACGACCTTCATTTTCATTTGGATAAGCATGATATAGATAATTGGCGATTATCATGCCTAATAATGAATCACCGAGAAACTCTAAGCGCTCGTAATTGTATTTGTGACTCACCGAACGATGAGTCAAAGCTAACTGTAACAATTCAAGCTGCTTAAATTGATATCCGATTCGACTCAGTAAGCGAGGATCACTTAGTTTGAACTGATGTTTTATCAAAACTCTTCTCAAATGTTAAAACTAAATCAATATTGAATAAGAAAGGTTTTCTTACTTCATATTTCTTTTTGACCGTTAGACCTGACTGATTAAACACTTGAGCGATCTCTTTAAAATGGAGATCACGAATATTGTTCATTTCGAGTCGCTGATCCATTTGTGCTACAAACTTTTGTGGTGTGATCTCAGAAGAGCTTTCTTGTAAAAGCTCTTCTATCTGATTATTAATCAGCCGATCATCCCAATATGCTGGCCAAACTGCAAGTACAGCTTTTACTGCAACTGCAAATATAACCACCCCAAATAAAATTGCTAAATACGAAGTACCCTGTTGTGCCTTACGCATTTCTTTTTTTCCTAATGGTTGTTTTTAATCTATTTTTCCATTTCGGCTAAAGTTAGGAAGGTGTAAACCCGGTTCTTTATGCATCCACACGTAGAATGCTCGTCCTGTTAAGTTTTCTTCAGGAACGAACCCCCAGAAACGACTGTCTGCACTTTGATCGCGGTTATCCCCCATTGCAAAGTAATGTCCTTTTGGTACAGTCACTTCCCAATATAAACCGTCTTGGTTCGCATATTTACCATTTTCAACATAGTTGATAAACGGTGCTTGGCGCGCCACATTTACGCCTTCAAGCTCACGCATCGTAAAGGTATGCTCACCAATCGTCTCTTTATGATAAATAGACGTTGGCGTATCCATCACATCTTTTTCACGACTGAACTGTGTTAATACTTTCGGTACTTTTTGCCCGTTAATAATTAATTGCCCATGGTCATAAACAATATGATCACCAGGTAAACCGATTACACGTTTAATATAACTAATAGTCGGTTGAGGTGGATAACGGAATACAATTACATCACCACGCTTCGGTTCACCTACATCAATAATTTTTTTATTAACAATAGGCAAACGTACACCATAATCAAATTTATTCACCAGAATAAAATCACCAGTTTCTAAAGTTGGTACCATAGAGTCCGATGGAATATTAAATGGCTCATAAAGAAATGAACGAAGCACAAGTACTACAGCTAAAACTGGCCAAAAGTCATAGGCCCATGTAATGACAAAATTTTCGTTCCCGCGTCCTTTATTTGCACGCTGTTTTAATACAAGTTTATCTAACAACCACACTGCAAATAGAATCAGCGTAACTGGAACAAGAATTAAATTAAAATCAAAATCCACATGACCTCACTCGCAGCCTCGCTGCTTGTATTACAGTGGGGAAAAGAAATTGTTCACTTCCCCCACCCTCATTTCTTATCTTTCTACTTTCAATACAGCCAAGAACGCTTCTTGTGGAATTTCAACACTTCCCACTTGTTTCATACGTTTCTTACCTTCTTTTTGTTTAGAAAGTAGTTTTTTCTTACGCGAAACGTCACCACCATAACATTTTGCCAATACGTTTTTACGCATCGCTTTTACGGTAGAACGGGCAATAATTTGCGCACCGATTGCTGCCTGAATAGCAACATCGAACATTTGGCGAGGAATTAAGTCTTTCATTTTCTCAACCAATGCAATACCACGATGGCGTGCATCATTACGGTGACAAATCATAGCCAAGGCATCAACCTTTTCGCTATTAATTAACACATCAACCTTAACTAAAGCTGAACTTTCAAAACGTACAAAGTTATAGTCTAAAGATGCAAAGCCACGAGAGCATGACTTTAATCTGTCAAAGAAATCCATAACGACTTCAGCCATCGGAATTTCAAAAGTAATAGAAACTTGGTTACCCAAGAATTTCATATCTTTTTGTACACCACGACGTTCGATACAGAGCGTCATTACGTTCCCTAAATATTCTTGAGGAACAAGGATATGACATTCAGCAATTGGTTCACGCAAATCTTCTACAGTCGATCCATCCGGCATTTTTGATGGGCTATCGATGTAAATCGTTTCGCCTTTCTTGGTTAATGCTTCATAAATTACGGTAGGTGCAGAACTAATGAGGTCAAGATCGTATTCACGCTCTAAACGCTCTTGTACAATTTCCATGTGCAGCATACCTAAGAAGCCACAACGGAAACCAAAGCCTAAAGCATCTGAACTTTCTGGTTCAAAGAATAAAGCCGAGTCATTGATCTGTAATTTTTGTAATGCTTCACGGAACGGTTCAAAGTCACTCGCGTCAATCGGGAAAAGACCAGCATATACTTGCGGTTTAACCTTTTTGAAACCTGGTAAAGTTGCAACATCTGGTGTAGAAGCAAGAGTAATCGTGTCACCTACTGGTGCACCAAAAATATCTTTAATACCCGCAATAACAAAACCTACTTCACCAGCTTCAAGAATATCTGTTTCAGTATGCTTAGGATTAAACACGCCTACAGAAGTGACCGGATGAGTTTGTCCTGTCGATTTAACCAACATTTTGTCGCCCTTGCGGATACGACCTTGTTTAATACGAACAAGAGAAACTACGCCTAAGTAGTTATCAAACCATGAGTCGATAATTAATGCTTGTAATGGTGCTTCACGATCACCTTCTGGCGCCGGAATAACATCGACTAAACGCTCGAGTACACCTTCAACACCTAAACCAGTTTTTGCTGAACAGGTTGGTGCATCTGTCGCTTCAATCCCGATAATTTCTTCAATTTCATGAATTACACGTTCAGGTTCAGCCTGTGGTAAATCAATTTTATTTAGAATAGGAAGAACTTCTAGACCTTGTTCAATTGCTGTATAACAGTTTGCAACTGATTGAGCTTCAACGCCTTGTGCAGCATCTACAACCAGTAGCGCACCTTCACATGCAGCTAATGAACGAGAAACTTCATAGGAGAAGTCAACGTGCCCAGGCGTATCAATAAAGTTAAGTTGGTATTCCTGACCATTTGGATGAGTGTAATACAGCGTGACAGAAGCGGCTTTAATGGTAATCCCACGTTCACGCTCAAGCTCCATTGAGTCTAAGACCTGAGCTTGCATTTCACGATCTTGTAGACCGCCACACATCTGAATAAAACGGTCAGCCAATGTAGACTTACCATGGTCAATGTGGGCAATAATCGAGAAATTTCGTATATTTTTGATATCGACGGATTTTTTAGCTTGCGCCATGGGTTACCTTGAGAAAATATAGAGTGCTATGTAGCTTGTTTTAATACACAGCCAAAGCAGTTAAATAAATTGCGTGAGATTATAACAGATGCATATTTTAAAGTATCCAAAATAATCATGAGCTTTGTACTTATGTTTTAAAAAAGGACAGTCAAAGTAAGCGTATTACGTCCAACTATTGAGCATATGAAACGCTAAAATCATAAGGATTTATGCTTGAATCAAGCGGCGTATATGCATGAGTAAAAGTTGGCGACATTCGTTTTGGGCGTCCTGTAGCAATTTCAATACATGCCCATTTGGTATTTCCAACAAATAATACGGCCTGATCTGATGGACGAAAAAACACATACTGGCGGAATGAATAAAGTGCATTAATGTCATCTAACCATGTACGTAACACAATTTGTTCGCCTTCAAATGCAGCTTTACGATATTGCACATGATGCTCAACCGCGACCATGGCGTGTTTTAACTCAAGATATTTAGTTACCCCTACTCCCAAAGTTTCAACATGAGCAGCAGCTACATCCTGCATCCATTGAACATACATTACGTTATTTACATGCCCTAACGCATCAATGTGATGTGGCTGCACCTGAATATGTAAATCAAAAATACTACTCACAAATGAACACTCTTATTTATTAACCTTAAAACTGAAATAAGTGTAGGTAGATATCGCTAAACGCTCAAGATAAATAACAAAAACCACCCATTTTCAGGATGGCTTATTGATTCGGTTGAGGATTATTGAATACGTAAACCAAGCATTGCGCGCTGTCCCTGACGAATAATAGCAACACGTGCTACGGTATTTTTCGGCAAGTTAGAAACAACTTTTGCAAAATCCTGACTATTTAAAATTTGGCTATTATTGACTTGGGTAATCACATCACCTGGAATGATATTTGACAATGATGCTAAACCACCACGGCGAACATCTTGTACATAAATACCTCCTTTCACGCTCAACGCATTTTTTTCTGGTTCAGCTAGATCACGAATACTCATGCCTAAAACTGGCCCTTTAGATGCAGCACCTTGTGCACCAGTAGCAGGTGTTTCATCTGGTGCCGTCGTTAAGGTTGCTGAAATATTACGTGTTTTATCATCACGTAATACTTCAAACTGAACAGTTTGATTTGGCTGTACTTTATTTAATGCATACAGTAAATCACTCGTACGGAGTACAGGCGCACCATTTAATTTTAAAATCACATCACCCGCTCTTAGCCCTGCTTTTTGTGCAGGTGAGTTCGGAGAAATTTGAGTAATTAAAGCACCTTCAGGTTTTGGTAATTTGTAGGCATCAGCAAGGTTTCGGTCAATATCTTGCATCATCACCCCTAGATAAGAGCGTGTGACTTTACCTTTTGTTTTAAGCTGGTCGGCAACATCCATTGCTACATCAATCGGAATAGAGAAAGACAAGCCCATATAACCGCCAGTACCACTAAATATTCGAGAGTTTACCCCGACCACTTCACCATTTTGGTTAAACAATGGACCACCAGAGTTACCTGGGTTTAAAGCCACATCAGTTTGAATAAACGGCACCGAAGTTTCACCGCTCATGTTTCGTGATTTTGCGCTGACAATACCGGCCGAAGCTGAGTAGTCAAAGCCAAACGGAGAACCAATAGCTAAAACAGGTTCTCCGACACGTAAGCGATCAACATTTCCTACTCGTAAAGCTGGATAGTTAGTTCCGTTTACTTTTAATAAAGCAACGTCTGTACGCTCATCGCTACCCACTACGGTTGCATCAATTTCACGGCGGTCATTTAGAGTGATGCTAATACGAGAGGCATTTTCAATCACATGGTGGTTTGTAAGTAAGTAACCATCTTTACTAATGAAGAATGCACTTCCGTAAGCTGTCTTTTCTTGTGGACCTTGTTGCTGTGGAATGATGACCTGATTGCCAAAGAAACGTTTTAAAATTTCAGGAACTTGCTGTTGCAACAGTTCATCCTGAGTCATTTTTTTTACGACATTTACACTCACGACTGCTGGACTAACTTGTTCAACAAGATTTGAAAAATCAACAGCAGCATTTGCTTGAACAGCAGCAACTGTAAATACCGCTGCATACATTCCTTGTTGTAAATAGCGAGATTTCATTCGGTGCTCACCCACAATTGGTCTACGAGAATAAGGATAAAACTGTTGTATCACAACGCTTTGAGGTTGTGCGTAACAATATGTTTATTTGTAATACGTCATCACAAGGATTATTTTACGCATTGCAACTTTTTAAGCCAATTGCAATTTTTCTCTGAGTTAGAGCGCTTAAGCTCTTGCCTTTTTAGGTAAAAAGGGGTGTCATTAGCGGACGTTTTAAATTGATGCGAATGGACATGCCTAATTTACAGACAATTCACCACTTTGACGTGATTATTGTGGGCAGCGGCGGCGCTGGTTTAAGTCTGGCTTTATCGTTACCAAATCATTTTAATATTGCAGTTTTAGCCAAAGCTGCTCTAACCGAAGCAAGTACCTTTTATGCTCAAGGTGGCGTTGCTGCTGTTCTTGATGAGACTGACTCTATTCAACAGCATATTAATGACACTATGATTGCAGGCGCTCATTTATGTGAAATGGACGCGGTACAACATACGGTAGAAGGCGGCCGCCCTTCTGTTGATTTTCTTTTAAAACAAGGCGTGCAATTTACCTTAGATGAAGATGAGCAACTTCACTTAACTCGCGAAGGTGGTCACTCGCAGCGTCGCATTATCCATTCTGCTGATGCAACAGGCAAAGCCATTTCAACCACTTTAGTTGAGCGTGCCAAAGAACGTAAAAATATTACTATTTTTGAAAACTATATTGCGATTGATTTAATCACCTCGTATAAATTAGGCCATACCGACCAAGCGAATCGTGCTATTGGTTTATATGCATTAGATGAAAATACTGAAAAGGTTCATACTTTCCTTGCACCATTCACCGCGCTGGCTTGCGGCGGTGCGATGAAAGCTTATCTGTACACATCTAATCCAGATATTGCTACAGGTGATGGTATTGCAATGGCTTATCGTGCAGGTTGCCGTGTAGCTAATATGGAATTTAATCAGTTCCATCCAACTTGCCTGTACCATCCACAAGCCCGCTCTTTCTTAATTACTGAAGCTATGCGTGGTGAAGGTGCTTATTTGCGCCTACCTGATGGTGAACGTTTTATGCTGCGTTTTGACGATCGTGCAGAACTGGCTCCTCGTGATATTGTGGCACGTACCATTGACCATGAAATCAAGCGTCTCGGTATTCGTCATGTGTGGTTAGACATTACCCATAAATCACCTGAGTTTATTAAAGAGCACTTCCCTACACTTTATGCAAGATTGCTTGAGTTAGGCATCGACATTACCAAAGACATGATTCCAGTGGTACCAGCAGCTCACTATACATGTGGTGGTGTTGTGGTTGACTCAAATAGCCAGACGGATATTGATGGTCTCTATGCGATTGGTGAAACGTCTTATACAGGCTTACATGGTGCAAACCGTATGGCAAGTAACTCATTACTTGAGTGCTTCGTTTACGGTATGAGTGCGGCAAAAGATATCGAAAATAAATTTGATGAAAACTTCAAATTACCAGAAGTACCAACTTGGGATGACTCACAAGTAACCAATCCTGATGAAGATGTTGTGATTTTACAAAACTGGGATGAGTTACGTTCGACCATGTGGAACTACGTTGGTATTGTCAGAACCACAAAACGTTTAGAACGTGCTTTACACCGTATTGAAATGTTAAAGCGTGAAATCACTGAATATTATCAAGACTATCGTGTTAGCAAAAACCTGATTGAGCTGCGTAACCTTGTTTTAGTATCTGAAATGATTGTTCGCTGTGCTATGCAACGTAAAGAATCACGTGGTTTACATTACACACTCGATTATCCAGAAACTTCGAGTGAGATTCGTAAAACGGTTTTAACTCCTCCAAATTTTGCAGTAGAACAACCATTGGTTAATACTGACATTTAAGTTGTTCTTCTATAAAAAAGCACAGCTTTGGCTGTGCTTTTTTATTTGGTTTGATATTTATGGTCTAGGTGGGATTGAATAAGTCGCGGTCACATGCGCAACAGGTTCATCCAGACCAACTGAATAAATCCAGACTTCCCCAACAACCAAGCTCTTTCCAACCTTCATGAGTTTACATTCACTACGTAAGTCTTGATCACCCGCAGGTTTTCTTAAAAAATTAATATTAAAGTTGGTGGTTACGGCTAAACCAACAATACCGATCTCACCTAATATCGCAATATATAAAGCAAAATCAGCCAAAGTCATCATGGTTGGACCAGATATGGTACCACCAGGGCGTTGATGCCTTTGATCGACATGATAATAAACAACTGCAGCTTTGGGGGTGACTGATTCAATTGTGCAATGTTCAAGACTTGGTGGAAATTCCTTTTCAAGAAATGCCACGATTTCTTCTTTTGAGCTTTTCATCCTTGTTATTCTTCAATCTACAAATCATATGTAAGATAGCATAAGAAAATAACAGATATTTTCTATGACGTTTTAAATCAGAATTAACATCATTTTTCACCACTCCCATATTTTTATAAGAGTGGCTCATCCCATTGCTTATCCTAAATATTGCAATGCCTGTTCAAACACCTGATAAGGACTTTGAGTTGCATCTATTCGCTTAATACGTTCTGGTTCAGCCTTCCATAAGGTTTTATAACCTTCACGAACTTTAGTAAAGAAGCTTAACTTTTCTTGTTCAAAACGGTCTAAAGCTCCGCGTTCACGTGCACGATTCATGCCCAATTCAATCGGTGCATCTAACCAAAAAGTCACTTCAGGCATGCGTGAAACAAAGTTCTGATTTAAAAGCTGTAATTTATCTTGGCTTAAACCACGACCAGAACATTGATAAGCAAAGCTTGCATCGGTAAAACGATCACTTAAAACAATTTTATTAGACTCTAAAGCAGGCAAAATAACCTGTTGTAAGTGTTGAGCTCGTGCTGCATAAATGAGTAATAGCTCAGTATCATGACTCATATTTTCATCATGATTCACCGCCAAAAGCATAGAACGAATTTGCTCAGCTAACGGTGTGCCCCCCGGCTCTCGAGTTAAAACAACTTGTTTGCCTTGCTCTTCAAAATGCTGATGAATTTTTCGAATGAGTGTAGTTTTACCTACCCCTTCCGTGCCTTCAAAGCTGATAAACATCTCTTTTCCTTATTTCTTCGATCTCAACACGGATAAATATTCTTGCACTGCTTGATTATGAGCTTGCAAGTCTGCCGTAAATTTATGTCCACCATTACCAGTCGCTACGAAATAGATATTATTTGAATCATCTGGATGTAATGCTGCTTCAATTGCTTTTTGGCTTGGCAAAGCAATTGGAGTAGGCGGTAAACCATTAATGGTATAAGTATTATATGGTGTTGGAGTACGGAGGTCTTCTCGGGTAATGTTGCCTTTATAGTTATTACCCATTCCGTAAATAACAGTTGGATCCGTTTGTAAACGCATACCGAGTTTTAAACGGCGGACAAAAACTCCAGAAACTTGTGTAAGTTCACTGTCTAAACTTGTTTCTTTCTCAACAATAGAAGCCATAATTAATGCTTCATATTTATCTTTATAAGGTAAATTCGGAGCACGATTTGCCCAAGCTGTATCTAAAGCTTTTTTTTGGCGATGATATAAATCGGTAAGAATTTTCTTGTCAGTCTCGCCTTTGGCAAAGAAATAAGTATTCGGCGCGAATAAGCCCTCTGGATGATCGTAAGGAATCCCAAGCGCTTTCATAAGCTGATCATTAGGTAAATCCAATATTGTATTTTTTACATTTTTATCATTTTTGAGTGCAGTAATAAGCTGCTTAAAAGTTGTACCTTCAATCACCAAAACACGGTTCATCTGAGCATTATCCGCATCAGATAACATCTCTAACACTTGTCTTACACTCATCCCTTGTTCAATTTCATATACACCAGCTTTCATGCTGTCATGAATCATAAACTTTTGATAAAGCTTCAATATGATAGGAAAACTAACTTTATCTTCTTTTGCCAAACGATCAATAAAACCAGAATAAGTTTCCCCAGATGTAATAGATAACATCTGTTTTTTGCCTTCGATAGGATAAGCCTTAAACAAACTTGACCATAAAATGGCAAACGTAAAAATTAAAACAATAAAAAGGCCAATTAGAACCAATCGCTTAGAAAATTTTGGAGCTTGTTTTTTATTATTTTTCTTGGCGTTTTTTGCTTTCGCATTCACAGGTGGCTTCGGCATATTAATGAATCTGATTTAAGTTAAGGATATGAAATAAATCTATGCATGCCTGTGTATCTAGCGTTTTTTCGCCTAAATGAGTTACCACTCGCATAGGGTTTAAAGAATTACAAAAGAATAGACTTTGTATTTCAGATACTTCATCTAATTCAATCACGCGTACTTCACAGGCAATACCATGGTGCTGCATACGTGCCAGAATTTCTGCCCGCATTACACCGTGGACGCCATTATAGCGAAGTTCAGGAGTAATCCATCTATCATTTAAACGAATAAAACAATTACTACTGACCCCTTCAACAATATAACCTTGTACATCAGTAACTAATGCTTCAGCCCACCCGAGTTGATCTGCTTCTTTTTTTAGCAATACTTGTTCAAGGCGGTTTAAAGATTTAAGCCCAACTAAGCTCGGCATGGTTAAACCTAGGGCCTGATTTAAAACACCACACTGGATAAAATCAGGCACAAACGGCTCTAAAGCTTTTGGATAAAACCAGATATAAATATCTGCTTCATGCTTTGGCAAACTATAACCGCGGTCGCCTTCCCCACGGCTAATCACAATTTTCAAAGTGCCATTGAGTATGAGGTTCTGCTTTTGCAGCTGCTGTAAACTCAGTTCAATTAATTCAAAATTTACAGTTAAAGACAGTTTTTGACATGCGAGTTTCAGACGTTGCCAGTGCCTTTCTTTAAGCTCAATCTGATTTTGAAAAACACGAATTGTGGTAAAGCATCCATCTCCATAATGAAAGGCTCGATCTAATAAAGGAATAGTCTCAACGGGTTGCCCATTTTTAAAACACCACATGTTTGTTCCATCCTTTGCTAAAAGCCGCACAACAATACAACACCTTTCATTTAAATAATAAATGATTGATTTTAAAAAATTATACCGATTTCGTATCTGCTTTTGAAACTTGTTATATATCAAGATTTAAGAATAGTTTATCTGTTTTTATTATTTCTATTTTTTTCATATTAAATTCGTTTTTTATTATTTTTTTAGAATAAAGACTAGCGCTATTCTGCGTTCATGTTTTGAACATTTCATATTTTTTGAGGACTTATCTCATGCGTTTTTCTCAATTAAAAGTCGGGGTTATCGCTGCACTTCTTTCTGTTTCGTCATTTGCAGCCCAAGAATTTTTAAACGTTTCTTACGATCCTACTCGTGAGCTATATACAGATTTCAACAAACAGTTCGGTACATACTGGAAACAACGTACTGGTCAAGATATTGAGTTTAAGCAATCACACGGCGGCTCTGGTAAACAGGCTCGTGCGGTTATCGATGGTTTAAATGCAGATGTGGTGACATTAGCACTTGCAGCAGATATTGATGAAATTGCTGAAAAAGCAAAATTACTTCCAACCAACTGGCAGAAAAAACTGCCACAAAACTCAACGCCATATACATCAACCATTGTATTTTTGGTGCGTAAAGGCAACCCAAAGCAAATTAAAGACTGGGCTGATTTAATCAAACCAGGCGTAGAAATCATTACACCAAACCCGAAAACTTCTGGTGGTGCTCGTTGGAATTATCTTGCAGCTTGGGCTTGGGCAAAACATCAACCGGGTGGCAATGATGCGAAAGCACAAGAATACGTTCGCCAAATTTATAAACATACTAAAGTTCTAGACTCTGGTGCTCGCGGTGCGACGACTACTTTCGCTGAGCGTGGCATTGGTGATGTATTACTGGCTTGGGAGAATGAAGCTCATTTAGCTATTCGTGAACAGCCAGGCAAATTTGAAATTATTACTCCGTCTCTTTCGATCTTAGCTGAGCCTCCAGTTGCAATTGTGGAGAAGAATGCAGCTAAAAAAGGCAACTTAACGATTGCTAAAGGTTATCTCAACTATTTGTACTCACCTGCTGGTCAAGAAATTGCAGCACGTAACTTCTACCGTCCGCGTAACGCAGCTGTTCTTAAAAAATACAGCAATGTATTTAAGCCATTAAAGCTTGTAACAATCGACAAAGAGTTTGGTGGTTGGACAAAAGTACAAAAACAACACTTCGATAATGGTGGTGTTTTCGATCAAATCGTGAAAATCAATAGTGCAGAGAAGTAATTCTTTGCACTAAAGGTAAGGAGAACAGACATGATTCACACTGTAATTGTTCCGGGTGTAGGTGGCAGTGAACATCAGCATTGGCAATCTTGGTTGCAGCGTCAACTCGTGTCTAGTTCTCGTGTTGAGCAAAAAAACTGGGATAGACCTGTATTAAGCGAATGGGTTGAGCAATTCGTTAAAACAGTTCAAGCAGCTCAAGCTCCTGTTCAAATTGTTGCACATAGTTTTGGATGCTTAACGAGTGTAGCTGCTTTGGCTGAGCATCCAGAATTAAGAAGCCAAGTTAAGAAACTAATTTTAGTCGCTCCAGCGAATCCGGCACGCTTTGGGGAAGCAGGGTTTGCTCGCCATAGCTTGACCGACTACAAAGATTATTTTCATCAATTAAAAATTGATGTGCCTGCAACGCTACTCATTAGTGAAAATGATCCATGGCTCGGCTTTTTTGATGCGTTACAACTTGCAAAATCATGGAAGTTAAATCCCGTTAATCTTGGTGAAGTGGGCCATATTAACGTTGCCTCAGGTTTTGGGCCATTTTCGGATTTGCTGAACTATTTGATCCCAGAAGATTCGATGTGTAGTCACTCATCTATCGACCCGGTAAAAACACATTTCTCTTTGAAATTTGCTTAATACCAATCTTTATACCTCACTGTTTATCTTTATTTATTCGCTTACTGGTTTCAGCAGGCTTTTCTCTTTGAGGAAATATCATGTCGCAGCGATCCCGAGTGCTGCCTGGGTTTGGTCTATCTTTGGGCTTCACCCTCGCCTATGTGTCTTTTATTGTGCTTATTCCATTAGCCGCAGTCTTTATCAAATCATTTGGAATCGGATGGGACGGATTATGGGAAATTTTAACCTCTGAGCGTATTTTAAAATCGCTTCAACTCAGCTTTAGTTCAGCTTTAATCGCAGCATCTATTAATGTTGTGTTTGGTCTGCTTTTGGCTTGGTGTCTTGTTCGCTATAACTTTCCCGGAAAGCGTCTAGTTGATGCTTTGGTCGATTTACCATTTGCTCTTCCAACGGCAGTTGCAGGTATTGCACTGACTTCACTCTATGCACCTACTGGTTGGTTAGGTCAATATCTGGAACCACTTGGTATTCAGGTTGCCTATACGCCTATCGGAATTACGCTGGCATTGGTATTTATTGGTATTCCTTTTATTGTTCGGACCGTTCAACCGGTACTCAGCGATATTGAAACCGAACTTGAGGAAGCAGCTTCAGCACTTGGTGCAAATCGTTGGCAGACCATTACTAAAATTATTTTACCCATCTTACTACCTGCTCTATTTACAGGCTTTGCTTTAGCATTTGCTCGCGGCGTGGGTGAGTATGGTTCTGTTATTTTTATTGCAGGTAACCAGCCATTTAAAACAGAAATTGCACCGCTGATGATCATTTCTCGTCTTGAAGAATATGATTATGCAGGTGCAACGACCATTGCAGCGGTCATGTTAGTTCTCTCTTTTATCATTCTATTTGTCATTAACTTACTTCAAGCATGGGCAAACCGTCGTACAGGGAGAAACATCACATGAATTTACATACCGACAGCAACGCACTTGCTTTGAAGTTACAGTCTCGTGATGCGACACGTGAGCCAACTTGGGTACGTTATACCCTTATTACAATTGCACTGATTTTTTTCCTCAGTTGCCTCATGCTGCCACTCATTTTAGTTTTCGTAGAAGCATTTAAACAGGGACTTGAAGTCTATGTTCAGGCTTTGATTGATCCAGATACCTTATCAGCAGTGAAATTAACATTACTCACTGCAGCAATTGCAGTTCCAATTAATGTGATATTTGGTGTTGGCGCTGCATGGGCTGTCTCTAAGTTCCAGTTTAGAGGTAAGGCAATTTTAACCACTATCATTGATATGCCTTTTTCTGTTTCACCCGTTATTGCAGGTTTAATGATTGTTCTAATTTTTGGTGCTCAAGGCTGGTTTGGTGGGTGGTTAATGGAACATGACATCAAAGTTTTATATGCCGTACCTGCAATTGTTTTAGCAACCATTTTTATTACGGTTCCATTTGTAGCACGTGAGTTAATTCCACTCATGGAAGCTCAGGGAACAGAGGAAGAAGAAGCAGCAATTGTACTCGGCGCATCAGGTTGGCAAACTTTTTGGAAGGTCACACTCCCTAACATTAAATGGGGTCTAATTTACGGCGTGATTTTGTGTAATGCCCGTGCAATGGGTGAGTTTGGCGCAGTATCAGTGGTTTCTGGTCATATCCGTGGTGAAACCAATACCCTGCCACTGCATGTCGAAATTTTATATAACGAGTACACCTTTAGCGCAGCCTTTGCCGTGTCCTCACTGCTTGCCTTCTTAGCTCTTTTAACACTGATTTTAAAAACTTGGTTAGAGCTACATCAAGATAAACCAGAACCGCATTCAACTGATTCGTAAGGAATGAAATCATGAGTATTCAAGTTAAAAATATTGAAAAACACTTTGGTGCATTCCATGCGCTTAAAAATATTTCTCTAGATTTTCCGGAAGGCGAACTGGTTGCCCTACTCGGTCCATCTGGTTGCGGTAAGACGACTCTGCTTCGTATCATTGCAGGTCTAGAATCAGCCGATGGCGGTCAGGTTTTACTTGAAGGTGAAGATGCGACTAATGTACATGTCCGTGAGCGTCAGGTCGGCTTTGTATTTCAGCACTATGCTTTATTCCGTCACATGACTGTATTTGACAATATTGCATTTGGTTTACGTGTTCGTCCTCGTGCAACCCGTCCTTCAGAAGCTGAAATTAAAAAACGTGTCACTCGTTTACTTGATCTAGTTCAACTAGGCTTTTTAGCAGACCGCTACCCTGCTCAGCTTTCTGGCGGACAACGTCAGCGTATTGCTTTAGCCCGTGCTTTGGCAGTAGAACCACGAGTCTTATTGCTTGATGAACCATTTGGTGCACTAGATGCAAAAGTCCGTAAGGAGTTACGCCGCTGGTTACGCAACTTGCATGATGAATTGCATATTACGTCAATCTTTGTAACCCACGATCAGGAAGAAGCACTTGAGGTTGCAGACCAAATTATTGTAATGAATAAGGGGAATGTCGAGCAGATCGGCTCACCTCGTGAAGTTTATGAAAAACCTGCAACGCCATTTGTGTTTGATTTCTTGGGTCAGGCAAATCGATTTGAAGGTGAACATACGGAAGGTATTATCCGTATCGGTAATGACCGTATTCAGTTGCCAACAGCAGTTGAGGCACCTCAAGGAAAAGTGATTGCTTTTGCCCGTCCAGATGAGTTACATATTCACTCGCAACCGCAAGCGAATACCATTGAAGCGACTTTTGTACGTGAAATCTGGATTGCTGGAAAAGTAGTGGCCGAATTACAAGACCGTAATGGACGTTTAATTGAAATTGCTCTGAGCAGTGAAGCTGCAAAATTACATGCATTTAAACCTAATCAAACTGTTTGGGTGAGCGCATCTCAATTGCACTTATTTGCAGACCAAGTTGCTTAAGAAATATATTTGGTGAGGAAATATCTTGCGGATCTTTAGACGCTCCTCACCTCTTTTGAGGAAAAGTGTAAATGAACTTTCAACAATTAAGAATTATCCGAGAAACAGTACGCCAAAACTTTAACTTGACGGAAGCATCGGCTGCACTCTACACATCTCAATCGGGTGTAAGTAAACACATCAAAGATTTAGAAGATGAATTAGGTGTTCAACTTTTCGTTCGTAAAGGTAAACGCCTTTTAGGTTTAACTGAACCAGGACAGTCACTTCTTAGCATTGTTGAACGCATGTTAGTGGATGCTGAAAATATTAAACGACTTGCTGAAGATTTTAATAAGGTTGACGAAGGAACATTAACGATCGCAACTACGCATACTCAAGCGCGTTATGTATTACCTCCAATCGTTAATCAATTTAAGAAATTATTTCCAAAAGTTCATTTGATTTTACAACAAGCTAGCCCTGTCGAAATTTCAGAAATGCTTTTACAAGGCGAAGCGGATATTGGAATTGCAACCGAGTCTTTAACGACTGAAGAAAATCTGGCTAGCATTCCTTACTATCAATGGCAGCACAGTATTATTACCCCGCAAAATCATCCTTTAGTGCAGGCGGATAAAATCACTCTAGAACTTTTAGCAGAATATCCACTCATTACTTATCATGGTGGTTTTACAGGTCGATCTAAAATTGATAAAGCCTTTGAAGAGGCTCATCTAGATGCAGATATCGTAATGTCAGCTCTTGATGCCGATGTTATCAAAACCTATGTGGAACTTGGCATGGGTGTGGGTATTGTCAATGACGTGGCTTATGATACAGAACGTGATTATCGTTTAAAACAAACCAAAACTGATATTTTTGGTGTTAATACAACGTGGATTGCGGTTCGCAAAGGCCATCTTTTACGCGGCTATGGTTACGAGTTTATTTCTTTATGCTCACCTGATGCGGATATTAAAGCACTTAAGAAAATTGCTTACCCAGATGAATAAAAATTCAAATAAATAAAAGGGCTTTTTAGCTCTTTTATTTATTTTATTAGGTACAAAAAAACGAGCCGTAGCTCGTTTTTTCTTTTGTGATCTTACCAGTAGAAGTTCACACCAACCTTACCAACTGGTAACCATTTGTATTTATCGTCATTACGAATTTCATTTTCTTCCTTATCTACTGCATCTTGAGCAGACGTTGGGTTACCATTCACAGGAGCAAGATTATATTGAGTTAACTGAACTTTTGGATTACCTGTATAGTAAGCACCTACTTCACCAAATACACCCCAATTTTTATTAAATTTCGGTGCAAAACCAAAACCTACATAAGGGGCGATATTATTTTCATAATTCATCTTACCTCTTACACCACCTTCTTGGCCAGCAACTGCTTGTTGATAGTTTTTACCATCAATTGATAATGTTTCGCCATTACCAATACGTTTAGCTAAGTCATAATCATTATCTAAATAAGCAGCACCCGCAGCTACATATAAGCCTTGAGCCCATGGATTAGAACTAGCGCCCCAAGGACGTATTTCAGCATTTAGATAAATATTATTGTTATCCATATCTAGGTCATATTTAGTACCATTTACAGAGACGTCATCTGTCCACGAAATGTCACCGCCGTTATAACCCAGAGCCAAACCTACATATGGGTTGGCTTGCCATAATAAAGCACCACCGTAACCAGTTGTACCTACCTCAGCACGCACCCCTACAGGAAGTAATTGTTTTTGGTCAAATGCATAGCTGTCATGAACAACAGCTTCATCTGCCATTGCGGCACCAGCAGCGAATAAAGCTGTTGTTGTGACTAACGCACGTAATGCTTTCATAGTTTTCTCCTCAAAAAGGCTTTGTTTTTAATTTATTCATCTTGTGACTGAAATCATAATAATGACAGCTTAGATTCTTTTTTATACAAAAAATGCTAGATTTCTGTTATTTTTTGATACAAATTGAGTTAAATTTTTATTTTCAAATCATTTTTGTGTAAAAAACACTTGATTATCTAATAAGCTTATTTTGATTTACCTCATTTATATCATCAATTAAACGTAACACGTTTTTTGAAAGATTCTTGTCACAAATTATTGTAAAATCTTTAAAATTTTTTATGGAAGGAAGATCATGTCTCAGCTTTCTACGATCATTGAGCAAGCATTTGAAGACCGCGCAAATTTTACTGCAGCAGATTGTTCAAGCGAAATTCGCCAAGCTGTTGAAGAAGCAATTGCTTGTTTAGATAACGGTACACTTCGAGTTGCTGAAAAAATCAATGGTGAATGGGTTGTTCATCAATGGTTAAAAAAAGCTGTTTTATTATCATTTAAACTGAATGACAATAAACCAATCGAGTCATGTGATCTTCGTTTCTATGATAAAGTTGAAACTAAATTCTCTGGTTGGACTGAAGAGCAATTTAAAGCTGCAGGTGTTCGTGTTGTTCCTCCTGCTGTAGCACGTCGTGGTAGCTTCCAAGCTAAAAACGTGGTGTTAATGCCATCTTATGTCAACATTGGTGCTTATGTAGATGAAGGCACAATGGTTGATACATGGGCAACTGTAGGTTCATGTGCTCAAATCGGTAAAAATGTTCACTTATCTGGTGGTGTAGGTATTGGTGGTGTTTTAGAACCATTACAAGCTAACCCAACCATTATTGAAGATAACTGCTTTATCGGTGCACGTTCAGAAATCGTTGAAGGCGTAATCGTTGAAGAAGGCTCAGTTATTTCAATGGGCGTTTTCATTGGTCAATCAACTAAAATTTATGACCGTGAAACTGGCGAAATCCATTATGGCCGTGTACCAGCAGGTTCAGTTGTAGTTTCAGGTAGCTTGCCATCTAAATGTGGTACTTACAGCTTATATGCTGCAATTATCGTGAAAAAAGTTGATGCGCAAACACGTTCAAAAACAAGCTTGAACGATTTGTTACGCGCTGACTAATTTGTTATAACTCTGTTGCGGAGCTTTAATCGCTCCTCATCTCTACGATCAAACTGATCGTAGAGATTTTATTTTTTATATAGTGTGGTATTTCTAGAATGGCTTCCTTACGTTCCTCTGCAATTCCTGTCTCAGACCCTGCGTCCGGGTTACGCATTACCGAGATTTTTTACTCGTTGCAGGGTGAAGCAAATGCCTCTGGCCTACCGACTGTATTTATTCGTCTAACAGGCTGTCCATTACGTTGTAGCTATTGCGATACCACCTATTCCTTTGAAGGTGGCGAACGTTTTTCACTTGAACATATCATTGAAACAGCTACACAATTTCAAACACCTTATATTTGTGTAACAGGTGGTGAACCTCTTGCTCAGCCAAACTGTTTGATATTATTACAACGTTTATGTGAGGCAGGTTTTGACGTCTCTTTAGAAACCAGTGGCGCTCTTGATGTATCAAGAGTGGATCCTCGTGTTTCAAAAGTCCTAGATTTAAAGACTCCAACTTCTGGTGAAGAACATCGCAATCTCACCAGTAATCTTGACCATTTAACACCACGTGACCAAATCAAATTTGTGATTTGTAATCGTGAAGACTATGAATGGTCAAAGCAACAAGTTGAAAAATATCAACTGCAAACCAAAGTCAGTACCGTTTGGTTCTCCCCTGCCTTTGCGGTTGAAAAAGGTGCTGTAGGCCTGCCACGTCTAGCACGTGATCTGGCACAGTGGATACTTGATGATAAATTACCTGTTCGTTTCCAGCTTCAGTTACATAAACTGCTTTGGAACGATGAATCAGGTCGTTAATCACTCAATAAAATAAATCATTCCGAATATGGAGAAAAATATGCGCTCTCGTGCCATTGTTTTACTTTCAGGCGGCTTAGACTCAACCACTTGCCTAGCTTGGGCACAAGCGCGCTATGAATGTATTGCTATTAGTTTTATGTATGGTCAACGCTCAACCACTGAACTTGATGCTGCAAAAGCATTAGCTCAGCGTTCAGGTGTTGAACATCGTGTAATTAATATTGATCTCGCTAATTTAGGTGGATCAGCACTTACAGATCACAACATTGCAGTACCAGAACAGTTACAAGAAGGTATTCCTGTAACTTATGTACCAGCGCGTAACACTATTTTCCTCTCGTATGCTCTAGCAGCAGCTGAAGTATTTAATGCTGAAGCTATTGTTATTGGTATCAATGCTGTTGATTATTCAGGATATCCTGATTGTCGCCCTGAATTTATTGATGCTTTTGCGAATATGGCCCGTTTAGCAACTAAAGCTGGCGTAGAAGGAAAACCACTTAAATTTGAAACACCCCTGTTACATTTATCCAAAGCGAATATCATACGTTTAGGGATTGAACATGGCGTAGACTATAGTCAAACGGTATCTTGCTACCAAGCAGATGCTCAAGGACGTGCGTGTGGTAAATGTGACAGTTGCCGTTTGCGTAAAGAAGGCTTTATCGATGCTGGTGTTACCGATCCAACACGCTATATACCGTAATAAGTAGGTAAAATTTATGAAGTTGTTAAAATCAAATCTTATTCTTTCATCTTTATTCTCAGCAGCTGCACTTATGGCTGGTTCAGTTCAAGCAGCTGAAAACCCAGTTCAAGCGGCATATAAAAGCACTAACGTTAAAGGTGCATTAGTTAACGTTTGTAAAGAACAAACTGCTAAAGGCGGCAAGTTAAGTTCATCTGAAGTTAGCAAATTCTGTAGCTGCCAAGTTGAAGCACAAGGTAAAGTGACTGAAGCACAAAAATGGGAAATCCAAAGCGCAATCAATGCGAAGAAAAGCCCAAGTTCTCTAGGATTTGTACAACAACAAAACCGTGATCTTAAAGCATGTTTCGGTCCTCAGTTAACAACTAAGCTTGAAAAGTTAACTGAAGATGCAATGAAGGCAGCTCAACAACAAGCTCCTAAAAAATAAGATTTTAATGTTCCAAATTAAGCCTGCATTTATGCAGGCTTTTTTATAGCTCTGTTAAAATAACAGCACTTTTGACCAATTCATTTGATGTAAGCCATGCAAGAACAATGGAAAACTAATGCTAACCATAAAAGGTCTATTGTCTCATTTAGTGGAGGCAAAGATAGTTCTCTAGCACTCTACCATGCAATGCAGACAGGCGAAGTGATTGGATTGATCGTAATGCTAGAAGAACAAGGCCAACGTTCTCGCTCACATGCCATGCCTCTTGATATTATTCAAGCACAAGCTAAAGCAATCGGTTTGCCCGTGCTTATGGCTTCATCAAGTTGGAATGACTATGAAGTAAAGTTTATTGAATTACTCAATCAAGCAAAGCAACAAAGAGCCGAGGTACTGGTTACAGGTGACCTTGATATGCCTGAACACGGCTGTTGGCATGATCGAGTAACGCAACAAGTAGGTCTTCAATTAGGAATGCCTCTTTGGTTACGTCCGCATCGTGAAGTTGTTGAAGAATTTATTCAACTTGGATTCAAAAGTGTCATTGTTACTGTGAATCTAAAACTCGGAATGAAGGAGGAGGATTTAGGTAAAACTTTAACTTTAGAATATATCCAAGAGCTTGAGAACCGTGGCATTGATCCATGTGGTGAGGGCGGTGAATTTCATACGACTGTGATTGATGGACCAATTTTTAACAAAGCAATCCCTGTAAGAAAACTCAATATTGTTTATCATGAGGAATACGCTTTTTTACCACTTGAATTAGATCAAATTTAACTTTTAAAGGATAAGAAATGTCTGAGAATATTCAACTGCCAAATCAGGTGTTCCCTACTACACACGGCGAAGTGAACTTGACCGAAGTCGAAAATGAATGGCTAATCATTTACTTCTATCCTAAAGATTCAACACCAGGATGTACAACACAAGCAGTGGGTTTTTCTTGTTTGAAAGATCAGTTTGATGCTTTAGGTGCCCGTATTTTCGGTATTTCACGTGACTCGGTAAAAGCCCATCAAAATTTTACAGAGAAGCAAGCACTTACTATTGATCTGATCAGTGATAAAGAAGAAATTCTTTGTCATCACTTTGATGTGATTAAAGAAAAGAATATGTATGGTAAAAAAGTAATGGGTATTGAACGTTCTACTTTTATTTTCCATAACAAAACTTTAGTTAAAAGCTATCGCAAAGTTAAAGCAGCTGGGCATGCAGAGCAAGTTCTAGAAGACTTAAAAGCTCTACAAACAGCTTAATAAACTTAAGAAACAAAAAGCGGGCATAATGCTCGTTTTTTGTATATGAACAAATTACTTACTCCTTTACTTTGGCGTATGATAAAGACATTAGAATAATTCACGCTAAGGTATTTACATGAGTCTGCTCAAAGTTTGTAATTTACTGTCTAGTGGTCTTGTTATCTCTGCTTGCTCCGTTAGTTCATCCAGTATGCCGCCCTCAATTACACCATCTACCACGCAAGTTGAAACTCCACCTATAAAAATAAGTTGCCAAGATTTACAAAACCCTGCCTATCAACAAACCGTACTTAAAATAATTAATCAAATTCGCCAGCAATCACGCCAATGTGGACAACAACATTTCGCTGCAACCAGACCATTAAGTTGGAGTAATAATTTATATAAAGGTGCACTTTCTCATAGTGAAGATATGGCAACACACAACTTTCTCGGACATGTTGGCTCCACGGGACTAGATTTAAAATCACGTTTGAAAATTTATAATACACTCGGTAAAGCCAATGGTGAAAATGTCGCGAGTGGACAGAAAACATTAGATGAAGTGATGTCTAGGTGGCTGTCGAGTCCCCTACATTGTAGTAACCTAATGAACCCTAAATTTACAACCTATGCAATTGCTTGTGCTTCTGATCAATCTGTAAAACAAAAGAGCTATTGGACTCAACAATTTGGTACACGTTAAAAGGAAAAAAGATGCAATCAGGTTCGATCACCCCTATTTTAAGAATTTTTGATGTCGAGTTAGCTCAATCATTTTATCTTGAGTTCTTAGGTTTTCAGCTTGATTGGCAACACCAATTTGAAGACAACTTTCCGTTATATTTACAAATTTCTAAAGATGATTGCGTTATTCATTTATCCGAGCATTTTGGAGATGCGAGTCCTCATAGCGCGATCCGTATCTATTGGGAACATATCTATGAGTTGCACAGTGAACTAAGCCAAAAAAATTATAAATTTTCTAAGCCTCAAGTTGAAAAAACAGATTGGGAGACACTTGAACTCAGTATCACCGATCCTTTTTCTAACCGAATTATCTTTTGGGCAGATGCTTAATCGATATACATTTATTCAAAATCATCGAGATTAGAACGATCATCTTCTTCAAAACGTTGTTGCAACTGTTGATAAGTGCGTGTTTTTTTAAATTCATCCAAAAATTGAATAGTTCCTACAGGGAAAAATTCCGTTTGGATTTCACCACGATAATAAGCTTCACGCATTGGCGTTGCCGAAATTGAATCTTTTAAACTATCTAGTTCAACCATAATCCACTCAGGAAATAGTCGTAAATAATATGAAGACTCATCCTTAAAGTGTCCAATCAAACCAACTTTTGAGTTCGGTTCAATTACGCCATTCACTAAAAATTTGACTTGTTTGACCCATTTTTCGTCATTATAAACATCTACTACATGTACAAAACGAATGCGTTTTTGCTCTTCTAACGAGAAATTTGACAAGATCATTTGCTCGCGCTCTACTGCTAAGAACGGATTTTTAATATTACGTTCCATTTGAGCAGAACCTAATGCCAAAACGACATAGTGGCTTTGTTGTAAGGCAATTTCAATTGTCTGCATATGAGCTAAATGAAATGGTTGAAAACGCCCTATAAAAACGAGATAGTCAAATTTATACATAATTAGATTTTCACTTTTTATGAACTCACCAGTTAACCGCATTACAAAAAATATGCGCCATAATGAGAACCTAAAAATTAACAACGTGGTTTAAAGCAAGGATAGTACGATGACACTTAGCTGTATTCAACAACCTCATCAACATTTACACGCAAATTTAGAAGGTGGCGTACTCACCTTAGCCATAAATCGCCCAGAAGCAAAAAATGCACTGTATGGCGAACTTTACTTATGGATTGCCAAAGCACTTGATGAAGCTGACCAAGACAAAGATGTACGAGTAATCGTTCTACGTGGTGTAGAGCAAGATTTTACCGCTGGTAATGACATGAAAGATTTTATGGGTTTTGTACAAAATCCTAATCTAGGCCCAGCAGGTCAAGTTCCTCCGTTTGTACTCCTTAAATCTGCTGCTAGATTATCGAAGCCACTTATTATTGCAGTAAAAGGTGTGGCTATTGGTATTGGTGTTACGATTTTATTACATGCAGATTTAGTTTTTGCTGACAATACCGCCCTTTTCCAAATTCCATTTGTAAGTCTTGGCCTTTCTCCAGAAGGCGGTGCAAGCCAATTATTGGTTAAACAAGCGGGTTATCACAAAGCAGCTGAACTTCTATTTACTGCGAAAAAATTTAATGCAGAAACCGCAGTACAAGCAAGCTTAGTTAATGAAGTTGTTGAAGATGCTTATGCATCTGCTCAGGCAACTGCTCAACATTTAGCAGCTTTGCCACTTGCCTCATTAAAACAAACCAAAGCATTAATGAAACATGATTTAGATCAAATTATTGAATGTATTGACCATGAAGCTGAAATCTTTATGCAACGCGTTCAATCTCCAGAAATGCTAGAAGCTGTACAAGCATTTATGCAGAAACGTAAACCAGATTTCTCACAGTTTAATTAAAAATCAATTTCTATGATTTGAATAAACTCAAAGGCAGGCTCTTCATAAGGATGGCTTGCCTTTAATGCTTTTGCTACAGCCTTTGCATTTTCTTCAATTACAATTGTTTCAACGCGCCACTCATCAACTTGTTCAAGTTCACCCAGCTCTCCGATATAAGGATCTGCACCTTTGACTGGTTTAAATTGCCCTATTCCTTTCACTTGCCATGCGCAGTGTTCGTAATTACCGATCCCCCCCGCACCAGCAGAAAAAATAGCTTGTTTAGTCGACTCAAGATGTGAATCAGGCACGTAATAAATCAGCTTTAACATAAGTAGAATGACTCAAAACTAGTGAACTTGCTTTAAATCATACCGTTAAAAAAGCTTCTAAATCAAAGTCAGCTCATCATTACCAAATAATTTGCTCCAATAAAGAGGATTTGAATGGCAAGCGCCAAGCCAAACAGGCGCCAGCCCTTATCTTTGGTATACATTGTTCTTATATGATACTTATTTTTCATCATTTTGATCTCCGATTTTTATCGTTGTTACAGAGAAAGCAAAAATTGATCCAATTTTAAACAAACTATAAAGTGTTAAATAGCCGAATGTCTATAGGCTTATAATTCTTCTAAAATGCTTAAAAGAGCTACACTCATTTTTATGTAGCTCTTATTCTGAACAAAATTTTAAATTTCAGTGTGCTAGCTGCATTTTTATAATTCTAAGCATTCGAATTCTTTAAATATCTGTTCTCATATATTGTCATCATAAATGCTAAACCACATAAAATGACGAAGCCGCCAGTCATTGGTATTAATGTACCGTCATATAATTGCCCAATAATAGATGCAAGAATAAGTGACAAAACAGAAGATGCTGCACCAATAATGGCCGATGCCATACCAGCAACATGTCCCATCGGTTCCATTGCAATTGCGTTTAAATTTCCAAATAAAGTTCCAAATAATAAAAATAAAATGCAGGCATAAAGCATAAACATCCAGAATGAAACAGCCACACCCAAAAGTTGAATTCCTAAGAAAACTAAAGAAATTAAGCACAAACCTAGAAAGCCATAAATACAGATTGGACGCATACCAAACTTCATAACAATTTTAGAATTTGTAAATGAAGCGATTCCCATCACACCAGCAAGCACAGCAAAATATGCACTAAACTCTTGCCCTGTTTTACCAAACTGCTGCATAAAAATTTGCTGAGAAGTACCCAAATAACCAATGAATCCACCAAAACAGAAACCTGCACATAGCAAATAGCTCATGGTGGTTTTGTTACTTACGACTTCTTTAAAGCCTTCCTGAAATGCTTGTAGGCGCATAGGTAAACGATTTTCGGGAAGTAACGTCTCTTCCAAACGTAAAGCAACCCATGCCCCCACAACTGTGGCATAGGCCATATATAAAACAAAGATCTCACGCCAACCAAAGAAATGGATAATGAGCTGTCCCAAACTTGGTGCAATTGCTGGGGCAACCATAAACACCATCATAATTAAAGACATGATGCGGGCCATTTGAGCCCCACTGTATTTATCTCTAACAATTGAAATAGAAGCCACGTAAGGACCTGATACGCCAACCCCTTGAATGAAACGTCCAACTAAAAACCATTCAAAACTTTGTGTGGTAAAGCACAATAAACTTCCCAGAAAGTAAATAACAATTCCTGTGAATAAAATGCGTTTACGGCCAATTGCATCGGATAGAGGCCCAGCAATCAATTGACCAATCGTCATACCAGAAAAAATACCAATAATGACCCACTGTGTCTGATTATTATTTTTTAAGTCAAAAACTCGTCCGATTTCGCCCAAAGCAGGTAGGACTGCATCTATTGAAAAAGAAACAATAGACATGAGCAATGCCATTAGTAATGCAAATTCATGGAAATGGATTTTTGATTTCATTTTTCTTCTCTGCTATTTATTAATATCGTACTACATACAAATAAGCCACCTTACGGTGGCTTATTTCAACTTTTATATTACCCGATAAACTTACGTGCATTACGGAACATACGTAACCATGCACCATCTTCAGTCCATTCTTCTGGACTCCAAGAGTGTTGAATTGCACGGAAAGTACGCTCTGGGTGTGGCATCATAATTGTTGCACGACCATCTTTAGACGTTACACCAGTAATCGCTTCAGGTGAACCATTCGGGTTCAATGGATAATGTTGAGTCGGGTTACCATGGCTGTCAACATAACGCAAAGCAACTTGATTCGCTGCATTCAAGCCTGCAATATCAGCTTCACTCGCAACTGCACGACCTTCACCGTGTGCTACAGCAATCGGTAAAATCGAACCTTCCATTCCATTAAGCAATACAGAAACAGATTTTTCAACACGAACGTTTACGCTACGAGCTTCAAAAACTTCTGACATATTGCGGTGGAAACGTGGCCAGTGTTCAGCACCTGGAATAAGTGGCGCTAATTGTGACAACATTTGGCAACCATTACAGATACCTAAGCTGAACGTATCTTCACGATGGAAGAATTGTTCAAACTGATCACGTAATTTCGCATTGAACAATACAGATTTTGCCCAGCCACCACCAGCACCCATTACGTCACCGTAAGAGAAACCACCACAAGTCACTAAACCTTCAAAATCACTTAGGCTAACGCGACCAGCAAGTAAATCACTCATGTGTACGTCAACGGTATTGAAACCAACCTTATCAAAGGCTGCCGCCATCTCAATATGACCATTTACACCTTGCTCACGCAAGATCGCCATATTAGGGCGACGTGTGTTAATGAACGGTGCTTCAATAGGTTCATTCAAGTCAAATGTTGGTTTAGCAATTAAGCCTTGATGTGATTTATCTGCAATTAAAGCAAATTCTTGGTCAGCAGTTTCTACGTTATCACGTAAACGTTGGATCTGATGAGATACCTCAGACCAAGCTTGTTGCAATTCTGCACGCTCTAAAGTCAAACCATTTACAGATAATTGATCTGTGTTGTTTACACGACCAACTACAGCAATTGCATCTTTCAAGCTAGATGCAGCAACTTCTGCTTGTAAAGCGTCCCAATCAGTTGCCTTAATTTGAAGAACTGCACCAATTTCTTCAGCAAATAAACTTGCTGGAGTTTGGTCTTCTAATGCAA
Source organism: Acinetobacter sp. AOR43_HL (assembly GCF_027854635.1). Lineage (NCBI taxonomy): Bacteria > Pseudomonadati > Pseudomonadota > Gammaproteobacteria > Moraxellales > Moraxellaceae > Acinetobacter > Acinetobacter sp. AOR43_HL. The sequence goes on along the minus strand of NZ_JAKTHX010000002.1, from coordinate 86,201 downwards.
CACCTAAACGTGCAGCGAACATCATTTCAGCAACAGTTGCGAGTAAACCACCATCACCGATGTCATGGTAAGCTTGAATCAAGCCACGGTTGTTCCAATCTTGAATTAAAGCAAAGAACGCTTTGAAATCATCAAAACTATCAACGTCTGGAGTGATTGAACCGATTGCTTTATATACTTGCGCAAGAATCGAACCACCTAAACGGAACTGGCCTTTAGATAAATCAATACGTACAAGTACTGAATCTTCTAAATTCTTAAGTTCAGGTGTTAAAGTTTTACGAACATCTGTTACTGGAGCAAATGCAGTAATTACACCTGTCATTGGAGATGTTACAGCTTTGTCTTCACCGTTTTCGTTCCAAGTAGTACGCATTGAAAGCGAGTCTTTACCTACAGGAATCGCAATTCCTAAAGCAGGACACATTTCCATACCAATCGCTTTCACACCTTCAAACAATGCTTGGTCTTCACCTTTTTGACCAGCAGCAGCCATCCAGTTTGCAGAAAGTTTGATATCGCTAATTTGTTCAATGTTTGCACATGCAATATTAGTAATTGCTTCAGCAACTGCCAAGCGAGCAGACGCTGCTGGATTTAACAATGCAACTGGTGGACGTTCACCCATAGCCATTGCTTCACCAGTGAAGCCTTGTAAACTTGTCGTCGTCACTGCTGCATCTGCAACAGGAATCTGCCAACGACCAACCATTTGGTCACGTGCAACCATACCTGTAATTGAGCGGTCACCAATGGTGATCAAGAATGATTTCGAAGCAACTGTAGGATTTTTCAATACACGGAAAATCGCATCTTTCAAATCAACTTTTGAAGCGTCAAACTCGTTACCTTTACGCTCAATTGTTTCATAAGAACGTTGCATACGCGGTGTACCACCAAGCATTACTTGCATTGGGATATCAACTGCATTGTTCTGGAACAATGGATCTTCAACAGTTAAATGACGAGCTTCAGTTGCTTCACCTAACACGGCAAATGGACAACGTTCACGAGCACAGATTGATTCGAACTGTTCTAAAGACTCTGGACGAATTGCAAGAACATAACGCTCTTGTGCTTCGTTTGACCAGATTTCCATTGGGCTCATGCCCGGTTCTAATGAAGGAATCTTACGAAGGTTAAGAACTGCACCTAACTCATGGTCATTCACAAGTTCAGGCATAGCATTTGATAGACCACCCGCACCAACGTCGTGTACAGAAACGATTGGGTTGAAGTCTTCTAAGCGCCAGCATGTATCGATTACTTCTTGGCAACGGCGTTCCATTTCTGGATTTTCACGTTGTACAGAAGCGAAATCAAGGCTTTCACCCATTGTACCACTGTCTACAGAAGATGCTGCACCACCGCCAAGACCGATTAACATTGCAGGGCCACCCAATACAATGAGCAAGTCACCTGGTTGAATCGCATCTTTTTCTACATGGTCAGGACGAATGTTACCGTAACCACCAGCGATCATGATTGGCTTATGGAAGCCCTTCACTTCACCATTTACATTTTGTTCGAAAGTACGGAAATAACCATTTAATGCAGGGCGACCGAATTCGTTGTTAAATGCCGCGCCACCTAATGGGCCTTCAATCATGATTTGTAATGGCGATGCCATACGTGAAGGCTTACCGTAGTTTTCTTCCCACGGTTGTTCAAAACCAGGAATATTTAAGTTAGAAACTGTAAAGCCTGTTAAACCAGCTTTTGGCTTACCACCACGACCAGTTGCACCTTCATCACGGATTTCACCGCCTGAACCAGTTGCAGCACCAGCAAATGGAGAAATTGCTGTTGGGTGGTTATGAGTTTCAACCTTCATTAAAATATGAGCTGCTTGGCTCTTATATTTATAAACAAAGTGACCATTTTCATCCGCTTTTGGATAAAAACGCATCGTGTCATAACCCACAATTACTGAAGCATTATCTTTGTATGCAGATAAAACATCAGTTGGTGATTCTTTATAAGTGTTTTTAATCATTTGGAACAATGATAATGGTTGTTTTTCACCATCAATTGTCCATTCAGAACCGAAGATTTTATGACGACAGTGTTCAGAGTTCGCCTGTGCAAACATCATCAATTCGATATCATTTGGATTACGACCAAGCTTACCGAATGCTTCTGTTAAATAATCAATTTCTTGTTCAGAAAGCGCAAAACCGAACTCATTGTTCGCTTTAACCAAAGCTTCTTTGCCTTGGCCCAAGATATCAATTGAATTTAATGGTTTTGGAGCTGTTTCTGAGAATAATGCTTTTGCATCTTCAATTTGAGCAAAAACTGTTTCTGTCATACGGTCATGAAGTACTTGTTTAACTTCATTCGTAATTTCAGTAACGCCTTTTAACGTGAATAAAAGACCACGTTCTAAACGGTGTACTGGTGTATTACAGTTTTTGAAAATATCAGTTGCTTTAGAAGACCAAGGTGAAATAGTACCCACACGTGGTGTAACTAAAATCTGAATCTCATCACTTGCAGATTGACGAAGTTCAAAAGACTCACCGTCATTCAATAATTGCAAAGCAGATTGATGTTGCTGCTCGTTGAGCGCTTGATCAAACAAATAGACCCATTGGCTGTCAAAAGATTGAACAGAACTAATTGACGATAAACGTGTTAATAGTTGAGCTTTCTTAAAAGAAGAATGTGCTGCTGCACCGGCCACGATAAACATGTTGATTTTGGCTCCACGGGCAGGTCTTGTGAACCTTACCGCAATGTGACTTTAGAGAGAGCGCATATTCTACTGCTTCTTGCTAAAATCAGCTAGATGTAGAATCAGTATTCTGTAACCTAATTCTGCAAGAAGTGATTTGTTTTTTGTTCAAAATCATTTTTTTAGTCATTCTTGCTAAAAATAAATTGTTGCATGTTTATTCAATAACATAATAAAACCCGAACTAAGACAAACTATGTCGCACCAAGCTAGTGCTTTTAAGTTTTTTTTGGCATGATCAGCTTTTATAGTTTTGAATAATGATAAATGGAACAAATGCGTTGGTTAGAGCTGCTTTCCGCAGTTCGTTTAGGTAGCAAAAAAAGTAGTACAGAACTGGCTCGTAGCCCATTCCATAAAGATTATGACCGCATTATATTTTCTCAAAGTTTTCGTCAGTTAAACCGTAAGACGCAAGTTCACCCTTTAGCACAGCATGATGGCATTCATACCCGCTTAACACACTCCCTTGAAGTTTCCTGCATTGGTCGCTCAATGGGTATGCTTGCCGCAGAAAAAATAAAAGATGAATTACCCGTTTGGATTTCACCTGCCGATGTCGGAGCAATTATTCAGGCAGCTTGTCTGGCCCACGATATAGGTAATCCTCCTTTCGGGCATGCGGGTGAATATGCAATTCGTGAATGGTTCGATGATGCCTCACATGATGATTTTTTAAAGAAACTAAGCCCCGAAGAAGAAGCTGATGTTCGTCAGTTTGAAGGTAATGCTCAAGGATTACGTCTATTAAGTCGCATTGACTATCATCCAAATGATGGCGGTATGCGCTTAACTTATGCAACTTTAGGTGCTTATCTAAAATATCCATGGCTTTCAAAAACAATTGCTTCTCAGGGTGACCGCCCTTCCCATCAAAGAGCAAAGTTTGGTTGTTATCAGTCTGAAAAAGAAATTTTAAAACAGATTGCTGAACAGCTCGGGCTGATTCAACTCGGTGAATATCATTATTGCCGTCATCCACTCACCTACCTGCTAGAAGCTGCTGATGACATTTGCTATGCCCTCATTGATTTAGAAGATGGCATTGTCTTGAATATGCTGAGTTACCAAGAAGTTGAACCAATATTCCTAAATCTTATTGCCGACTATGGTCAACCTGAAGAGTTGTCTCATCCAAACAGTACATGGCAACAAAAGATCTCAGCATTACGTGGTCGAGTCATGAAACGTCTTGTTGATGAAGTCACTACGGCTTTTGCTAAAAATCACTATGAAATCATTACAGGTCAGCTTAAAGGCAATCTTTTGCAATATTGTTCGCCAGATATTGCAATTGGTATCGAAACTGCCAAAAATTTGGCACGTGATAAAATTTTTGAGCACCCACAAAAATCTGGTTTAGAAATTATTGCTCATCAAAGTTTGCAAACGATTTTGGATGCATTTGTACCGCTCACAACACCACATAAGTCTTTAAGCTTTAAAGAACAACGTTTAATGTCTATCCTTAATCTATATGGTGCTAGCTTTAGCAATAATCACTACAGCAATATCATGCAAGTCCTCGATATTATCAGTAAGTTCTCAGATCATCAGGCTTATAGCTTGGCGCAAGAGTTGCAAGGTAATAAAATTGGCTTGTTTTAAGCTGGCTTGATATAGAAAGAAATAAAACCAGTGTCGTTTTCAATTCATTTTAGAACGACCAGATTTACAGTTATGAATAAGTGAAATTACGCTATGATCGGATGTTTAATTGGCGAAGTGTTTGCCCTAGAAGCCCCTACTGTCTTACTAAATGTAAACGGTGTGGGTTATGAAATTGATACGCCACTTTCAACATTTTGCCAATTACAAAAAGGCCAGAAAGTTACGTTATGGACGCATTTAGTTGTTCGTGAAGATGCTCAACAACTCTACGGTTTTAGCGATGCTCAAGAGAAAACAATTTTCCGCACCTTATTAAAAGTAAATGGTGTCGGCCCGAAAATGGCATTGGGTATTTTATCGACACTAAGCGTTGAGTTATTGGTTCACACCATTGAACATGATGATATAAATACGCTGGTCAAAGTTCCAGGGGTTGGCAAAAAAACAGCTGAACGTTTAATGATTGAACTCCGTGATCGTTTCAAAACATTGGCTCAAGGCACTTCAACTGTGGCGACCATGCCTCAAATTCAATTTGCTGCAAACTCTCCTGTTGCAGAAGCAGAAGCTGCGTTGCAATCTTTAGGTTATAAGCCACTTGAAGCACAAAAAGCTGTTGCTGCGGTTAAAGCCGATTACACAGAATCAGCCGATATTATTCGTGCTGCTCTTAAATCCATGATGAAGTAAAACACTTATGCAAGACCGTCTAATCAGTGGAACAGAAAAACCTGAAGATCATTTTGACCGGGCTATTCGACCAACTTCTCTTGCCGACTATATTGGGCAACCAGTCGTACGCGAGCAAATGGAAATTTTCATTGGCGCTGCTCGTGGTCGTGGTGAAGCTCTCGACCACACACTGATTTTTGGTCCGCCCGGCTTAGGTAAAACCACACTAGCTAATATTATTGCACGTGAAATGGGTGGCAACCTCAAATCTACTTCAGGGCCAGTATTAGAGCGTGCGGGTGATCTGGCGGCAATGCTGACTAACCTTGAAGAAGGCGATGTTTTATTTATTGATGAGATTCATCGTCTTTCTCCAGTGATTGAAGAAATTCTGTATCCAGCTATGGAAGATTACCAACTCGACATCATGATTGGTGAAGGCCCTGCTGCTCGTTCAATTAAACTCGATTTACCACCTTTTACACTCGTCGCTGCGACCACACGTGCGGGCTTGTTGACCTCACCATTACGTGACCGCTTCGGTATTGTGCAACGTCTTGAGTTCTACTCTGTAGAAGACTTGACTCACATTGTGTCACGCTCTGCAAACTTAATGGATGTACCCATTACAGTTGAAGGCGCAGAAGAAGTAGCACGCCGATCACGCGGAACACCTCGTATCGCTAACCGTTTATTAAGACGTGTTCGTGACTATGCACAAGTGAAAGGCACAGGTGAAGTGACCCATGAAATGGCACAACGCGCGCTTGATATGCTCAATGTTGATAAAGCTGGTTTAGATACCTTAGACAGACGTTATTTGAGCATGCTACTCGAGCGTTTTGATGGCGGTCCTGCTGGAGTCGAAGCGCTTGCAGCAGCGATGGCTGAAGACAGCGGTACGCTTGAAGACGTGATTGAACCTTATTTAATTCAACAAGGTTATGTCATGCGTACTGCACGAGGTCGGATTGCAACCAACCAATCTTATTTACAGTTTGGAATGACACCACCTGAGCCTAAAAACTAACCAAAGGGAGAGAATTTTCTCTTCCTTTTTTAATTTAATCTCTTTATCCAATTAAAATAATAATTGTCTTATCAACAAATTAGCTCCTCTATACCTTTTAGGTCTTTCTTTATACCTTATTGATTTTTTAATATTTTTGAAAACTGAATTATAAGAAATCTAGATAGCAAATATTATGAACAATAATATTTTAGGATAAGGATATGTACAAAAAAGCCGCTTTGATTTTTCCACTCGCTCTAATGAGCCAGCTGAGCCTAGCAGATTGGGTAAAAGATGCTGCACAACAAAATGAAAATCAGGTGATTCAATTAAGACAACATATTCATGAGCATCCTGAACTAGGCAATATGGAATTTAAAACATCTGCTCTAGTTCAAAAAGAATTAAAGTCTTATGGCATTCAAGTCAAAACAGGTTATGCGAAAACAGGCGTTATTGGTATTTTAAAAGGGAATAAACCCGGCCCTATTATTGCGCTTAGAGCCGACATGGATGCGCTACCTATGGAAGAAAAAAGTGATGTCCCCTTTGCGAGTAAACAAAAAGCAATTTATCAAGGTAAAGAAACTTACGTAATGCATGCTTGTGGACATGACGCACACACTGCAATGTTATTAGGTGCAGCAAAAATTCTGGCTGCCAATAAAGATAAAATATCGGGTACCGTTGTCTTTGTTTTTCAACCCGCTGAAGAAGGTGGAGCAGATATAGACAACTTTACGCAGGGTGATCAAATAGGTTCAAGAAAAATGATCGCAGACGGCGCATTTAGAGATTATAAACCCGAGGCTATTTTTGGAATGCATGTCATATCTGGTATGCAAAGTGGACACCTTTATTATAAAGATGGCGCTATTTTAAATAGTGCAGATCACTTGCGTATTCAGGTCAACGGCAAGCAGGTTCACGGCTCAACCCCTTGGTTAGGTAGAGATCCCATTTATGCATCGGCACAAATGATTAATAATTTGCAGAGCCTTATTAGCCGAAGAACTGATCTCACCCAAGGCATGGGCGTGGTCAGCATCGGTAACATTCAAGGGGGTACAGCAGGCAATGTGATTCCAGAACAAGTCAATATGATTGGGACTATTCGCTCTAACAACGAGCAGATACGGGCAAATATCTTAAAAAGTTTACCTGCCATGATAGAGCATAACGCTCAAGCCAATGACGTGACCGCCAAAGTTGAAATTGCTCCTTACGCTCCAGTAACCATGAATGATAAAGCGCTCACTCAGTTTATTCAGCCAACCCTAGCCAAAGTTGTTGGCGATTCAAAACTCCATGTTTTAGATCATAATGCAAGCGCAAGTGAAGATTTTGCCTATTATGGCAAGTTAATGCCGTCATTCTTTGTTTTCTTGGGTGCAACACCAGAAAATCAAGACTTAACTCAGGCGGCACCAAATCATAGCCCTTATTTTATTGTAGATAACAAGGCTTTAAAAACTGGGACCGAGCTACATGTAAGATTCGTATTAGATTATCCGAATATATCAAAACAAGTTCAAACTTCATGGAAGCCCTCTTAACTTAAAAAGCTTGCTAGCCATAAGATATAGCGTTTTTAGATTAGAAATACAGCAACCGCAATTGAAAGGTTGTGCCATAGGACTTAGTATGCAATCTGCTAAACTGCCCCGTATTTAAAAGCAGATGTATGGCTGTTGAATAGAGCTGATGTTTTATTCAAAGCCATATTTTAAATATAAAGCTCTATAGTGAACTAAAAACGGAATACTCTCATGGCGAATCATTTTGAATTCAACATTCGTGTTTATATTGAAGATACGGACGCAGGTGGTATTGTTTACCATGCCAACCATATTCGCTATATGGAACGTACCCGTACTGAATGGCTCCGTGCTTCTGGCGTTGATCATTACTGGCATCAAAAAGACTACAACTTTGTCGTACACAAAATTGACGTAAAATACATGCGTCCTATTTTAATGGATGATTTAATTACTGTTACAGCACGTGTAGTTTCATGTAAAGCTGCGTCATTTGTGTTGCAACAAAATATTTATCGTGGTGAAATCTTGCTTGCTTCTGGCGAGGTTGAGTTGGCATGTTTAAGTAAAGAACTTGTAGCTCGTCGTCTTCCAGAAGAAATACGTGATCTTATTCGTAAAGAATTGGAACAAGACTAAAAAAACAACCGGCATATGTAACCTATGGCAACAAACATTGAATCAACCCTGCATATTTCTGACCTTATTTTACAAGCAAGTCCAGTCGTTCAGTTGGTCATGCTAATTTTATTGTTAGCATCGATCTTTAGTTGGTATCTGATTGCCAAGTTACATATGAGTTATAAAAAAGCACATCAAGACGATGAACATTTCCAAAAAATGTTCTGGTCTGGTGCCGAACTCAATACGCTTTATAACAATGCTCAACTCAACTCAAAGCGCTCTGGGCTTGAAGATATTTTTTATCAAGGGTTGAGCGAATTTTTTAAACTTAAAAAGCGTCAGGCTCCTGTTTCGCAAACAATTGAAGGCACTGAACGTATTTTGCGTGTAGGTTTGAGTCGTGATCAGAGCCATTTAGAATACGGCTTAGGTACTTTAGCAAGTATCGGTTCTGTAGCACCGTACATCGGTCTATTCGGTACTGTTTGGGGTATTATGAATGCCTTTATCGGTTTAGCTGCGGTTGATCAGGTAACTCTAGCAACTGTTGCACCAGGTATTGCCGAAGCACTTATTGCAACTGCAATTGGTTTGTTTGCCGCAATTCCTGCTGTATTAGCTTTTAACCATTTCACTGCTAAAAGTGAAAGTGTTTATTCTGATCGCGCTTTATTTGCTGAAGAGATGATTGCTTTATTGCAACGTCAATCTGTGGGTTCATCACAGGAAGATGCATAATGGCAATTCAGCGTTCAGGGCGCTTTGAGCGCATAAAAAAACCATTAAAAAGTGATATGAACGTCGTACCTTATATTGACGTTATGCTCGTGCTTTTGGTTATTTTTATGGTAACTGCCCCTATGATTACCAGTGGTATCAAGGTCGATTTACCTCAAGCAAATAACCATCCAATCGAATCAAAAGATATGCCAGCCATGGTAACAATTGGCAAAGATGGCAATATTTATCTTCAGTATGAAGATTACAAAGATAATGAACCATTATCTCGTGAAAAGCTTGAAGAAGTTTTAAGCGATGCTCAAAAACAAGCTGAACAAGAAAACAAACAACTCACAGTTTTAGTCAATGGTGATAAGTCTCGTCCTTATGGAGAAGTCGTATCATTGATGGCGAGTTTACAAGAAGCAGGTTTAACTCAAGTTGGCCTTCTGACAGAGCCTTTAAAATAAGCTATGAACAAAAATCAAAAGCCGCCCTTTAAACAAAATGCGATTGCATTGAGCTTTACACTCGGAGTTCATGCAATTGCCATTGTTGGCTTGCTTTTTTTAGGCTTGAGTAAACCACCTGAACAGCCAAAAAAGCTTACAACTATTTTAGTTAAGCCAGAAGATTTGCCTCCTCCTTTAGCAAAAGAAGTTGAACAAGAGACTACAGCTACCAATGAAGCAAAAGAGGTATTAGCCCCTATTGTAGATGAAACGCTTCCTCAAAATCTTCCGACTACGCCTCCTCCAACAGCTCAACAACTTGCTGCCCAACAGCAAAAGGTCGAACAGGCACAACAAGCTAAGTTCGCTGAGCAAAAACGTAAAGCTGAAGAAGCTGCAAAAATGAAACAAGCAGCGGAACAGCAACGTAAAGAGGAAATACAAAAACAGCAGGCTGAAGCTAAAGCAAAATCAGAAGCCGAACAAAAGCGTAAGGCCGAACAAACGGCAAAAGCTCAAGCAGATGCCAAAGCTAAGCAAGAGCAAAGTGAAGCTCGTAAAGCTGCTGAAGACGCTAAACGTAAAGCTGAGGCTGATGCAAAATTAAAACGTGAAGCTCAAAAGGCCGAGAATGCTAAGCTTCAGGCACAACAAGAAGCTAAGCGAAAAGCTGAAGCAGATGCTAAAGCTAAACAGCAAAAAGCTAATGACGATGCTAAACGTAAAGCTGAAGCTGATGCAAAAGCCAAGCAGCAAAAAGCTGCCGATGACGCTAAACGCAAAGCTGAAGCTGCTGCTAAAGCTAAGCAGCAAAAGTCTGCTGATGATGCTAAACGTAAAGCGGAAGCCGATGCGAAAGCTAAACAGCAAAAAGCTGATGATGCTAAACGCAAAGCTGAAGCAGATGCAAAAGCTAAACAACAAAAAGCTACTGACGATGCTAAACGTAAAGCAGAGGCCGATGCGAAAGCCAAACAGCAAAAGGCTGCTGACGATGCTAAACGCAAAGCTGATGCTGATGCTAAAGCCAAGCAAAAAGCTGCTGACGATGCTAAGCGTAAAGCTGAAGCAGAGGCCGAAGCCAAAGCTGCATCTGCTCAAAAAGCACAAGAAGAAGCAGCTCAAAAGAAAGCTGAAGCTAAAAAAGTTGCTTCTTCAGCTAGACGCGATTTTGAACAAAAAATTCGACGCTCTTGGGATGTCCCAACTGGCAGTAGTGGTAAAACAGTTGGTGTTCGTTTTACCCTCTCCGATTCGGGAAGCGTTAATTCTATTGTGATCACGCGTTCAAGTGGTGACGATGCCTTAGACGCAAGTATTAAAGCTGCAATTCAAGCCGCAGCGCCCTATCCTATGCCATCAGATCCAGATGCAAGACGTGAAGCAAGAAGTGTTAGCTCTACATTTAGAGCGCAATAATTTTGAAAGAGTTACATGCTTTAAATAGTTTAAGGCATGTAACTATGCTACAAAATCAACAGTCACAAAAATACCTGCTATGACTTTAAACTTATGAATACGAGCCGCAAACACCTGCTATCTTTAGCACTGATCACTGCCTTAAGCCCTATTGCTTCTACCACTGCTTTTGCCCAGTTATATCTGGAAATTGCCAAAGCACCAGATCAGGCACCCAAAATTGCTATTGTCCCGTTTACCAACGACAATGGGCTCTATCCTATTGTTGAAACAGACTTAAACCGTTCTGGACGCTTTACAAGCTCATCTAAAAACTTACCTGCCAATGCTGCAATTAATCAGATTCAAGCTTCTGACTGGCAAGCCGCAGGTATACCATATGTAGTTACGGGTCAAATTAAACAAACAGCGACAGGTTTTGAAGTTCACTACCAACTTTATGATGTACAAAAGCAACAATACATTTTAAATGAACTTTTAAATGTACCAGCTGCACGCATACGCCAGGCTGGCCATATGGTAAGTGATGCTATTTATCAAGCACTTACTGGTATTCCAGGTGACTTTAGCGGCCGTATTGCATATGTACTAAGAAATCCTGCAACACCAGCCGAGCGTTATACACTACAAATTGCAGATACGGATGGTGAACAACCAAAGACTGTTTTATCGTCTCGTGATCCAATTTTGTCTCCTGCATGGACACCAGATGCTAAAAAAATTGCTTATGTTTCTTTTGAAACTAAACGTCCAGCAATTTATTTACAGGATTTATCAACTGGAACACGTGAAGTTCTTACTAGTTTCAGAGGCTTAAACGGCGCACCAAGTTTCTCACCAGATGGCCAATCAATGCTGTTTACAGCATCTATGAATGGCAATCCTGAAATCTATCAAATGGATTTATCAACTCGCCAAGTTAAACGCATGACAAATGACTCGGCAATTGATACCGAAGCACGTTATACACCAGATGGAAAATCCTTTATTTTCACTTCTGACCGTGGTGGTTCTGCCCAAATTTATCGTTATACCTTTGCTGATGGCTCAGTAAAGCGTTTAACATTTAAAGGGTCATTTAATGCACGTGGAACTCTGAGTGCAGATGGCAAAAAGATTGCACTTGTTCATCGCCCAAGTGGCAGCAGTTATAAAGTTGCAATTCAAGACATTAATACTGGCATCACCAATATTCTTACCCCAACTAGTTTAGATGAATCACCAAGTTTCTCACCAAATGGGCAAATGGTGGTCTACGCAACTCGTGAAGGCAACCGTGGCTTGTTGTCTATTATGTCTACTGATGGACGTTTTCGTATGAATTTGCCAAGCGAACAAGGTGAAGTACGTGAACCAGCCTGGGCACCAAAATAACTTTTAATTCCATTGACGGAGATGATCATGAAATCAATCAAGTATTTAGCTCTACCCTTTCTGAGTGTAGCACTCGTAATGACAGGCTGTGCTAGCCGTAAACCTGCAGCGACGACCACGACTGGTACAAATCCAAGCACGGTAAACACTTCTGGTTTAAGTGAAGATGCTGCATTAAATGCTCAAAATTTGGCAGGTGCTTCATCTAAAGGTGTAACTGAAGCAAATAAAGCGGCTTTGGCTAAACGCGTTGTTCACTTTGATTATGACAGCAGCGATTTATCTACTGAAGACTACCAAACACTTCAAGCTCATGCTCAGTTCCTTATCGCAAATGCAAATTCAAAAGTTGCATTAACAGGCCATACAGATGAACGTGGTACACGTGAATACAACATGGCTTTAGGTGAGCGTCGTGCTAAAGCTGTACAAAGCTATTTAATTACCAATGGTGTAAACCCGCAGCAACTTGAAGCTGTAAGTTATGGTAAAGAAGCTCCTGTTAATGCGGGACATGATGAATCAGCGTGGAAAGAAAATCGCCGCGTTGAGATTAATTACGAAGCAGTCCCTCCTTTATTAAAATAAGGGATATGCGTAAAAAAAACGCTCATAATAATATGAGCGTTTTTTTATTACTTAAGAAGATTTCTTTTCTTCTTCAGGATGTTGCATGGACTCAATCAAATCATGCTTATTAAAATCTTTATATTCAGGTTTTGCCTCATAATCTTTCCAAGCTTCCTGAACATTTTCTTTCGAAATTTCATCTAGATTGATTGGTTCACCTGCCGTGGGGGTCGCATCAAACTTCTTTGTTGTCATTTCGATTCTCCTAAAAATATACAATCCTTTGTAATGCAATCAACATACCATTTTAATTGGGGCTTGTAAGCATAAATCCAACACAAATAAAGTAAGATAATTTTTATTTTGTGACATTCTCATCTAGAATATGCCACGTATTTATCTGACTCATTTTGATGCTTGAAGCACAGGAGCGTTTTTTTATGTCCAACCTCACTTTGTCCCAATTTTTACAACAACAAAAAGGGAATCTAACACCTGAGTTGGCTCAAGTCATCGATACTATTGCCACGACCTGTAAAACAATCGACCAAGCATTACAAAAAGGTGCTCTGGCTGGTATTTTAGGTAGCGCTGGCAATGAAAATGTTCAGGGTGAAACACAGAAAAAACTTGATGTGATTTCGAATGACTATTTAATTGATGCTTTAAAAGTACACCCGCACGTAGGCGGTCTCGCTTCTGAAGAGCTTGATGAGTTCACACCTGCACAAGAAAATGGTAAATACCTCGTTTTATTTGATCCATTAGATGGCTCAAGCAATATCGATATCAATATGTGTGTAGGTACGATTTTCTCTATTTTGCCTGCAAAAAATGCAGTAACACAAGCAAACGATTTCATGCAAGCTGGCACACAGCAAGTTGCTGCTGGTTATGTACTTTATGGCCCATCAACTATGATGGCTTTAACTGTAGGAAATGGCGTAGCATTCTTTACTTTAGATCCAGAAACTCAAACCTTCTTACTGACGAATGAGAATGTACAGGTTGCAGCAGATACTCAAGAGTTTGCAATTAATGCCTCTAACCAGCGTCATTGGGAACAACCAGTAAAACAATATATTGATGAATTACTCGCAGGCAAGACATCTGTTCGTGAAAAAGATTTCAATATGCGCTGGGTAGCATGTATGGTGGGTGATATTCACCGTATTTTATGTCGTAGTGGTATTTTCCTTTACCCATACGACTTAAAAGATCCGAAAAAAGCTGGTCGTTTACGTTTAATGTATGAAGCGAACCCAATGAGTATGCTCATTGAACAAGCAGGCGGTGCATCAACTACTGGCCGTGTACGCATTCTAGAGATTGAACCTACAGAACTTCACCAACGTGTACCTGTGATTATCGGTTCTAAAAATGAAGTTGAACGCGTAACAAGCTACCACTAATAATTTTAATTACTTAGGGCATCATAGTATGATGGTGCCCTTTTGTTGGATATTTTCTTATGGCGGTTATTTTTTTAGAATCAAAAGACAATGCAAAAATTAAACATTTGCGTGGATTAATCGAACTCAGTAACGCCCGAAAAAAGCACCAACAAACCGTTCTTGAAGGCACACATCTTTGCTTGGCTTGGTTACAACAGCAAAAAAAGATTTTTTCTTTATTTACTACAGAACAAGCATTAGAACACGAAGATTTAAAGAAAATAACAAAGCTACATCAAGGCCATATCTTTGTTATTAGTGAAGTTTTATATAGAGATTTGAGCACATTAGGTACAAGCTTACCTTGTTTAGCGATTATTGATCTACCTAAAACTGCATCAACCATCGACTACAATGTAGACACCTTAATTCTAGAAAATATTCAAGATCCGGGTAATGTAGGTACTTTGCTACGTTCAGCAGCAGCAGCAAATATTAAACAAATCATTTGCACACAAGGCTCTGCATCACTTTGGTCACCACGAGTTTTAAGAGCAGGTATGGGCGCTCATTTTAGCTTACATTGTTTTGAAAACTTCCAGCTGACAGATATCCTTCCAAAATTTCAAATCCCGGTTTTTGTTACTAGCTCTCATCGCTCAACTAGTCTTTACTCAAAAGACCTTTCCAAACCGTGTGTGTGGATTTTAGGAAATGAAGGTCAAGGCGCTAGTGAGTATGCATTAGATCACGCACAATCAGTGACTATTCCTCAACCGGGTGGACAAGAGTCATTAAACGTGGCAATTGCAGGATCTATTTGTTTTTTTGAGATGGTCCGCCAACGCCAATAAAACGTTAATTTATTTTACATCGCACATATTTGTGAAAAAAATCAATTACACTAGTAAAAAATAACCGATTGTTGTCAACCTCCCACCTCTTTTCAACGTTATATAAGAGATATATTGAAGATAAGGTGGGTATGTCCAATGACAGGATTTTCCATCTCCATGGATTTAGCACCGAAAAAGTCTCGATCGGAAACATCTAGTGCTCATGTCAGCACGGCTGAGCAACGCCTGAAAGTTTTCATGCAAGATGTTACTGGTCGTGCTTTGGTGATGATGGAGAGTGCTACCCAAGGTCAACAAGGTATTGCGATGGATTTGGTACAAGAAGCATTTATTGCTTTACACAAATCTTACGCCGATAAAAGTACTGAAGAATGGTATCCCCTGTTTTACACTATTTTGAATAACAAACTTCAGGATTGGCGCCGCAAAGAAGCTCGTAGAGCAAACCCATTTTCATTCTTCAAAAAAGTTAGTCTGGATAATGACGACGACGAAGTTATCGATGTAGTTGATGAAAAAGCCATTAACCCTGCAGATTTTCTCGATCAAGCGGTAACGATAGAGGAAATTCGGGAAGCGATTGAAAAACTACCTGTTCGTCAACAACAGGCATTTATGTTACGTGCGTGGGAAGGGTTTGACACCCATACAACAGCTCAGATCATGAACTGTACCGAAGGTAGTGTGAAAACCCATTATCACCGAGCAATTCAGGGACTTAGAGAATACTTGGCACATTTAAATCCCTTGGGAGGTTCTAATGAATCATGATGATTTCACTAAAAAGGTGACCTCCAAACTTGATAGTTTGGCAGATCACCATAAAAATAAAACAGTGGTCATGAATCATGTGCTCGACCATATTCAACAAAAACCAGCCTCTTATTATAGTGTCTGGAAAATGACTGGTTTCGCACTTGCCGCGGCAATTACAGGTTTTGTGATTCTGCCTAACTCAGTCGAAATTGTGGATAAGCCACAAAATCAAGTGATCGTAAATCCTAAATTATCTCCACAAATGGTGGAAGATTTAGAGATGTTAATGGTGTTGGGTGAGGATAAAGTACAACATGGCAGCTAAAAAATTAGCGCTTATCCTGTGTTCATTAAGTTTCTTGCAAACAAGTTTTGCAGGTTTTGAACGCTTTTGGATTTTTTCTAAAGATGCCAATGCACAAGTCGATGACACATGGGATGCTCTTTCTGAAGAAGAGCAACGTGCAGTCATTAAACGTTACCAGAGTTTAAAAGAGCTGCCAGCGAATCAAAGCACCAACTTACAGCAACGTATGGACTGGTTTACTCAACTTCCTGAAGCTGAAAAACAAAAAATGCGTGAAGCATGGCAAAAAATGAGTACGCAAGAGCGAAAAGACTTACGTGAGCGGATGCTTAAAGCGAATGGTGAAGAAAGAACAGCAATTCGTGAAGAATACATGAACAAGTATTTAGAACACTAAGTTCTTATTTGGCTATCAAAGATAAGGCATCTAATCACTTAATTATTTTGATTTTATTTCTTATAAAAAGCCTCCAATTGGAGGCTTTTTTATTCTTTAAGTTTATTTACGGTAGCGTCTATAAGCTGCTAAACCAAGTAAAGAGGCTAAAGATAAAATCCCGAAGCTACCACCGCCGCCTCCACCACGTGTATCATCTGTAGTCGTAGCAGTACTTAGAAGGTTAATTGTGCCAGCTTTAGGTGAAATTTTCCCATCAGCGTCATAAACGTTATAGCTTAACGAGTCATTAAAAGTATTAAATACGTTATTTGCCTGAATATAGATGTTTCCGCCATAACAAATTCTATCCTTGTCATCTTTCGGACATGGCCCTTCTCGATCAGCCTTAATTACTTTAAAAATACCATCTTTCGAAGTTTTACTTGGTAAATAAATAGGTAACTCTACACCGTCTTCATTTACCCAAAATTGTGATTTAGGCTTTAAAAGCGTATTTATAGGGCCGTCACCATCATCGTTAGCATATTTAAGTAAATTCAATGGAATAATTTCATTTGCAAGATATTTAAAGGTAATTGTCCCATCACCAGAAACTGGTTCTATATTATTAAAACGAGCTTTTATCAGACCGCTTGAGCTTAATTTATTATCAGCTGTTGTAATTGTATATTTACAATAAGCATAGGTACCAGCTTGAGTCACCGTATCGTCTTTGCGATAAAAAACAATTTGCTGTAAAGCACTATTCCACTCACAGAATACCTTGTCCTGATCAGATAGATCTTTAACTTGTTGAGCATCATATTTATCATCAAGAGATCCAATACCTAATGGCTCAGTTGCAATACGATAATCTGTGGTGTTGAAGAACTTCAGCACATGATTAGCGTCTTCAGTCGGTAAAGGTAAATCATAGTTCTTTAAATCAAGATAGATTGCGCGATATTTAAGATTTGCCTTAGTTGTATCAAGTAGGTTTTTAAACTCAGCTAAACGTACTTTATAGTAAGTAATAAAGTTATAAGGTGTCTTAGGGTCTTTAATATAATTATCAAATAAATCATAATTTTGTTGATAAGTATCAATTAAAGTTGTTAATGAAATATTACTAACATCCTCTAAATCACCTGAAGTGAGCTTCATTAACTCTACAGAACCAATATCACAACTATTACGACTTTCTGGCTGATAATATGAGGTAATGTCTGCCAAACGATTTAAACCACGTTGGTCAATTGTGGCACAACTTCCTTTACTATCTTGATCAACGTCAATTAAATCTGTGCTAGAAGAAATATTTTTTGGATAGTAAATAGGTAAAAAGCCTGTATAAGCTGTTGCTGGTTCTACTAAAGGACTTAGCAGATTACTAAAAGATTGTGTACTTATATCAATATTCGTATGGCCATCTGGTAAAGACTCTTTTGGTATATCACATTTTGCTGTTGCTGATGTCCAGTCAAGTGCATTGAAGTCCAGCATTAAACTTACACTCTTTTGCTCTGCTGCCGCACCTAAAAGATATTTACAGGCATAACTTCCGGTATTATAAGCCAATACGTTAAAACTTAGCTTTTTTGCGCCCAATTTGTCGTAGAGGAAAGTACTATTCGCGTTGTTTTCAACAATTGTATTATTTAAAAGTACTAAAGTACTACTTGAACTTAAAATACTTGATGTATTGGCTGGATTATTGGTATCACCAGTAAACTTAATAATACTGCCACTAGTACTATTCGCTATATTTTTTGCAATGGTATTAACCGATAATGTCGCACTAGGTTTACCACAGAACTCAAATGTACTTGTTGAAGCTGTATTACCATTATTCACAATACTATTTGATGTAAGGGTAATGGTACGTGGTGCGTAGACAGTGTCACTAAAACACCCCATTGATAAA
This sequence comes from Acinetobacter sp. AOR43_HL, assembly GCF_027854635.1. Lineage (NCBI taxonomy): Bacteria > Pseudomonadati > Pseudomonadota > Gammaproteobacteria > Moraxellales > Moraxellaceae > Acinetobacter > Acinetobacter sp. AOR43_HL. The sequence continues at coordinate 67,855 of NZ_JAKTHX010000002.1, read as the reverse complement.
ACACTACCTTGTGTTGCGTTATTACCTTTAAATAGTGAATGATTTACTGACAAAGTAATATTAGGTGAAGCTAAATAAATTGCTCCACCGTTTGTTGCTTGGGATGATAAAATCTGACTATTTTGCAAAGCGATATCAGCACCAGCATAAATCGCGCCCCCCTGGCCAATTGTAACACCATTTTCAAGAATTACATTATTTAAGGTCAAGGGCTGTTTATAGGTAGTCGTATTGAAAATGCGTGATTTACCTTGAGCATTAATACGTGTTTGTAAGTCAAGTTGTGCAGGATAATCATTAGTTAATACACTTTTTTTCTGCCAATCTACGGGATCAGCACCAAAAATAGCAATATTAGTATTTGGAACTAATTCCTTATCTAGAGTGTAAATTCCTGCTTTAAGCTGAATCGATTTTTGAGTAGTTTCCCGTGTATCAATTACAGTACATCCACCATACGATTTACGCAACTCAGCTGTTTTTATCGCTTCACGCAATGAACAGGCATTAGTATTTTCACCATCTTCATCGTCAAAAGTTGTAACATCAATTCTTCCAGCCGTTGTATCTGCAAATAATGGCATCGCAGCAATCACAGCTAATGCTAATAAAGCCTTTTTATAATTTTTCATAGCCTTTATCATCCTTGATTATGACTTTAAACGTCTTAAAGCAATTAAGCCAAATAGACCTAAAACTAAACCACCACCTACACTTCCCCCGCCACCCGTGCTTACAGATTTATCTTCAATACCTGATGGTGGATCTTGCACGATTTGAACTGGAACAGTTAGATAAACATCCGCAGCATCATTAAAACGTGTGGTAGTAGTAACGACTAATAGATTAAATACATCTGCTCCATGCCAGTTCCCATTTGGAACATAAGTTAAATTTCCCTGAGCATCAATGGATAAAGTCCCTTTAGATGGTGTACTGGTTTGAACAATCTTCATACACCCAGACTGCCAGGCTTGACCATCTGTTCTTTTTCCAAACATTTTTTCACATGTTTGTGGAGAAACTAACTCTCCATCACCTACAACATCGGCAATATTAAATTTGGCAATTTCTCCATACTTAATATCTTGACCATGTGTACTGATATCATCGCGGTTGATAATTAACTCAATCGCCCCTAAATCACATAACTCATCATAACCACTTCGATTCTTTCCACGTTGATCTTGCTTTTCACAACTCGCCAAACCGACAGAAGTTCCATCGCTATATAAACGACCTTTGTTAATTAACAATGATTGCGAAAGACTAGTATATTTATCTAAAACTCGAGGTTTAAAGAATCCTAAAAAACTATCACTCGGTGTTGAATACGGACATAACAAACCATCTGCTGGTGGAACATCACAAGTTCCTTCATCTGCATTTCCAGCAATTAGTTTTTCACTTGCAGGGTATAGAATATTTGGTAACTCTGCAGAAGCATTACGGTTACATTCCGTTGTTATTAAATTACTCTGCACAATCGTTTTATCTGTTGTAGATACCTTACAGTTTGTCGTATTACCTACTAAAATACTATTAGAGACAGATGCTTTTCCTTGTGGGGCATCAAAATACAAGCCTCCCACATTTTTAATCATAGTAATATTATTGATCACCATTCCATCACGGACATTTGCAATAAAACTACCCTTATTATGAAAAATCGTACTATTACTTAAACCAATAATACGAGAGGTTAAATATCCGCCCGTACTTTCATCTGCAAATTTAGTTTCAGCATGAAATAATGCACCATCTGCAGCAGTTACTTCATTATCACGCACTACAGAGCGAGTAATATAGTAAAGTGGCATATCACTATATAAAACGCCTCCCTGACTTGCTTTATTATTCTGAATCAAGCTATTAGTGATCGTTACCGAACCCGCTGTTTTTGTAGTATTTGATAAATTACCAGCGTTATAAATTGCTCCACCATTTGTTGCATATCCATCCATTAAACGAGAATTTTGAATAACCAATTGTTCATGGTTATAAATCAATCCACCGTTACCTTGAGGTATTACGCTCTTTAGGCCAGCACCCTTTAAATTGACATCGATAAATGAAACTGTAAAAGAGGCTTTTTCAACGCTACCATCATCAATACGAAATAATTGATCCGTACCTATCATTTTAATCGTTGCATTATGTGAATTGGGTGCACCTTCCTCAATCAGAGTAGAGTCATTTTTTGCTGTACTAATAGCTACAGGAACGGTAATTACTATACTTTTACTTAGAGTATATTCTTTATCACGCTGCAAAATAATATTTGAAGAAGCATCTTTATTTCCGCAACCGTTATAACCGTTTGCATATTTTTCAACTTCCGCAGCATTAGAAGATGCACGATATTTTAGAAATTGTATCGCTTCACGTAATGAACAGACTGTGTTATCGACGTCTTCATCAGTTGTAGTTGTGACTTGAATATCGGCAGAATAAGCGTGTCCAGCAGTAGCCAATAAAGCAAAAGCAATGCTCCGTTTGAGCATACCCATCTCCTTACATCTTTTTTCATTTTTCTTTGTCAATATTGCAAAATTTCCGCTTTTGCAATCGCATCCTTTGTGCGTACTTTGTCACAGGAAGTAGAATTTCTCAAGACATTTTGGTCGGTCTGTAGAGTCATTTTTGAGCTAAATTACAAAAAGCTTCGTAGATCTAAAAAAGTTTTTTAAATACAAAAAAGTGGCGTATTAAAAAATTAAAAGAGAATTTGGAAGAAATAAATATAACTATTCTGAAATAAAAAACTTATGTAGGGAAAGCCCTTTTTTAATTGTATGAGTTTAATTTAAGCAAAACAGCAAACTTAAGTTAAAGAAACTTATTGTTGATACTCATCAATCAAAGCGTAAATTTGCCTTAAAGTTGCATTAGAAAGTTTTGTTTTTTCGCCTTTGAGTAGTTTTTCTAACTGAGCAACAGTTTGCAGTAAAAGAGATGCTTGATGAGGACCATGTAATAATAAGTAGTCAACAATTTGTTGATCAAAGTGGATACCACGTCTAGCCATTACAGATGTCACCAAGGCATAGCGGTCTGCATATAAACTTCCACTTGGCACTTTTACACTAACGGCCTGTGTAAGTCGTGACTGTAAGTCTGGCAATTCAAGCTTTAATTCAATCGGTGCTACACGCGAAGAAAATACGAGTTGTCCTTCATGATTATTCATTAAATGAAAAACAGCTTTTTGCCAGTGAGGCACACCACTAATTGATTCAATATCATCCAAAGCAACAAGATCATAATGTTCTAAAGAGGTAATTGCCTCAATAGGTGCATCAAGCAGTTCGAGCAAAGATACTTTAATAGCAGATTTGCCTATTTCTAAATAAGAATCACAAATTGCAGAAAGTAAATGACTTTTCCCCGTCCCCGCTCCACCGTAAATATAGAACCTACTCACCAGACCAGCATGTAGTTGACGCACGGCATCGACTACATGCCCCCAACCCGGTCCCGAAAAATCACTGATTCGGGCATCAAGTTGAGGTTCTATATCCAGTTGGAGTTGACGCATATATTGAATTAACCTTGAAATTATTTCTGGTTAGGAGATTTTAGTTCATCTGTATCTTGCTGTGTTTTAACTTCAAGATCAAGCTTAGTACTTTCAGTTTGTACATGAATTTGCTCAATATCGCCATGTTGGATCACTAATGTAGATGGTGGAGCATAAAGTGAGCTTCTTTCGTAATTCTCTCTTAAATGCTTCAACAACACTACAATAACCGCAGCAACAGGCAATGCAATTAACATTCCCAAGAAGCCTGCAAGCTGTGCACCTGCCAATACTGCAAAAACAACTGCTACAGGAGATAAACCAATTTTATCACCCAGTAGGAATGGCTGTAGGATATAGCCTTCTACCGCTTGACCAATCATGAAGACGATACCAACCAGTAATAGATGCATCCAATCCAAGCCAAACTGGAACAGGCTGGCAATAACAGCAGCAATAATACCTACGGCAAAACCTAAATAAGGAATAATACTAGCAAGCCCTGCCACCATACCAATAATCAGGCCAACTTCCAAACCGATGAGTTGTAAACCAACTGCATACACTACGCCAAGCAATAGCATGACCAGAAACTGACCTTTAACAAATGCCCCTAAAACGCTATGACATTCACCAACGATCTGTAAAGTAGTTGCTTCATATGGACGCGGAATGAGACGGCGTAAGTTTTGTAACATACGCTCCCAATCAAGCAAGAAATAGAAAGCAATAATTGGAATTAAAACAACTGTTCCACCAATCTGAATAAAATTCAAACCAGATTGAGCCAGTTTTAATAACACTGCCTGAATGCTGTCTGCGCTATAGTTTGTTTGGACATATTCCATGACAGCTTTAGACAACTGCTCTGTGTCAATTTCCATTTGCTGGACATTAAATGTTGAAGACACCCAAGGTAAAAAGGTAGCGTTAATCCAGTGAATACCTGCTGGAATACTATCTCGGGCATAAACTAATTGTTTCCAAATCAGTGGAACTAAATACCAGAGTGCAATAGTTAAGGTTACACCTATTCCGACGAATACCACGCTAATTGCTAACCAGCGAGGCAATTTCATTTTTACCAGCACATCAACAAGTGGACTGAATAAATAAGCCAGGAAAAAAGCACCGATAAAAGGAATGACTACAGGCTTGAGTAAGTACAACACCCATACCAGCAATACAATACCTGCGAGTAAAAAAATACGGCGCAGTATACGATCTTGCATAAAATCTAGCCTTTTTTGATTTAATCGTTATAAATGAAAAAATATTTTTATTAAAGATAGCATTTTCGAGCATAAATAACATAAGAGTTTCGTATATTCAGGTTATAATCTGCCGCCAATGCGGAGACTTCATTTATGAGCAACTCAACTTCTACCCCAAATACCGGTTTAAGCTACAAAGATGCGGGTGTCGACATTGAAGCGGGCGACGCACTGGTCGATCGTATCAAGTCAGTCGCTAAACGTACAAGTCGTCCTGAAGTAATGGGCGGGCTTGGTGGCTTTGGTGCACTATGCAAAATTCCTAAAGGTTATGAAGAGCCTGTTTTAGTTTCTGGAACCGATGGTGTAGGAACTAAATTACGTTTGGCCCTTAATCTCAATCGTCATGACACAATCGGCCAAGACCTTGTGGCTATGTGCGTAAACGACCTTTTAGTTTGTGGCGCAGAACCATTATTCTTCCTTGATTATTACGCGACTGGTCACTTAAATGTTGACGTTGCTGCAAATGTTGTTACTGGTATTGGTAAAGGTTGTGAGCTTGCAGGTTGCGCACTTGTAGGTGGTGAAACCGCGGAAATGCCAGGCATGTACGAAGGCGAAGATTACGACCTTGCTGGTTTTGCCGTTGGTGTTGTTGAGCAAAGCAAAATTATTGATGGCTCTAAAGTAAAGTCTGGTGACGTACTTATCGGTGTTGCATCAAGTGGTGCTCACTCGAATGGTTACTCATTACTACGTAAAATTTTAGACGTTAAAAACGTTGATTTAACTCAAACGATTGATGGCCGTCCTCTTGCTGATGTAGCAATGGAACCAACTCGTATTTATGTAAAACCAGTTCTTGAACTCTGCAAACAAGTTGATGTTCATGCTATGGCACACATTACTGGTGGTGGTTTACCAGGTAACTTACCTCGTGTATTACCAAATGGTGCACAAGCAGTTATTGATGAATCTTCTTGGGAATGGCCTGAATTGTTCCAACTTCTACAACGCGAAGGCAATGTAGAACGCTTTGAAATGTACCGTACGTTTAACTGTGGCGTAGGTATGGTTATTGCTGTTGATGCAAATGATGCTGAAAAAACAATTGAAGTACTTAATGCTCAAGGTGAAAAAGCTTGGAAAATTGGACATATCCAAGAAAATGCTGAGTCAGTGGAAGGTGCAGACGAAAAAATTCGTGTGATCTTTGCATGATAAAAATTGCTGTTCTAGTCTCTGGGAATGGCAGTAATTTACAGGCCTTGATAGATGCAAATCTATCAGGGCAAATTGTAGGTGTACTGTCTAATAAAGCAGATGCTTATGCCCTAGAGCGTGCTCAAAAAGCCAATATTGCTACCGCTGTTATCTCCCATAAAGACTTTCCAACGCGCGAAGTTTTTGATGAGGCAATGCATCAGCAACTCTTAGCTTGGGAAGTAGATGTAGTTATTTTAGCTGGCTTCATGCGTATCTTAACACCAACCTTTGTCAACAAATGGCAAGGGAAAATGCTGAATATACATCCCTCGCTTCTTCCAGCTTACAAAGGTGTGAATACTCATCAACGTGTTTTAAACACAGGTGATCGTTTGCATGGTTGTACCGTACACTTTGTAACTGCTGAACTGGATTCTGGTCAATCTATTGCCCAATCAGCTATATCAGTTAAAGAACATGATACTGCCGCTTCATTAGCAGATCGAGTGCACACACTTGAGCACTTTATTTATCCACAAGTTGCCGAGTGGTTGTGTAACGGTCAACTTACATGGAAAGATGGGCAAGCCTATTTCCGTAATCAAGTTCTAAAAGACCCTATTCGTTTTGCAAGTTGGTAAAGTATTTTACTAACAAACAAAAATAAAAAAGGACATGCTGGCATGTCCTTTTTTATAAGCTTTAAATTAATTTAATTAATGATGAATCAATTTCTTTATAGAATTTACTGTATCAATAGGATGCTCTAGAGGGAACATATGGCCCCCTTCAACTACAGTAAATGGGATTCCCATTTTTTGCTTTGCCATTTGAGGAAAGCCTCTTTTTAAGAAATCACTTCCTTTACCCACCACTAAATGCACGGGCATCTTAGGTTTTGGCATAGGCAGCCACCACCAAGAAGGATTTTTACGGAAAATTGCAACTTCATCTTCACGAGAAATCGTTAAAGTTACTCCACCGCGAATCGAATCTTCTTTCAAAGCATAATCAATATAAGCCTGAAAACAATCTTCATCAAAATCTTTATAAAATCCTTTAGGACGAAGTAACTCAGCCGCCTGCTCTCTGGATTCCCAATGTTCACGACGACGTGCAGATAAGCCCGCCGGTGTCATCGCATCAACCAATTTAGGACGAAATAATTTTGCCATATGAAAAGCAAATGAATATCGCCCTAAAATAAGAGGCGGATCTAACATAATGACTTGAGAAAACAGTTCAGGACGTCGAAAAGATGCCATTAATGTTAAAACCGAACCAAGAGAATGGCCTAATCCGATGACTTTACGTCCTTTCGCCTGACGCACAATACTATCAATAACTTGATCAACCAAAGCAGGCCAATGGTTAGTCACAGGATAACGTTTGTCAGGACCAATGAGTGGAACATAAATTACGTCATACTCATCTTTTAATTGATCAAACAATTTTTGATACACCATAGATGGCACACCATTAGCATGCGCAAAGTGTATAACCGGTTTTACTGACATACCGTTATCCTAAAAATACAGATTTATTGTAATTTTGCGCTTTGACTAGTCTGCACCTCTTGAGCAATAGATTCACTTACTCCTTGCCCGATTTGTGCCCCCATACGACCCAAAATGGATTGTAGTGGGTTACGCTCAATTGTGTAGTCAACTTTATTATCAAGGTTTAGTTCACGCATCAAGCTCGTAATATTACCTGAACGGTCAGCAACACCTAATTGAATTGCTTGTTCACCCGTCCAGAATAAACCAGAAAAAATAGCTGGATCATTCGATTTCAAACGCTTTCCACGGCCTTCTTTCACTGCGGTAATAAAGTGAGTATGAACATTATCAAGAACAGATTGAATATGTTGCTTTTGAGCAGGATCAATCGGTTTTGTCATACTTAAAATGTCTTTATTCGTTCCGGCAGTTAAAGTGCGGTCTTCAATACCGAGCTTCTGAGCTAAACCAGTAATGCCATAGTTAGGCATGATTACACCAATTGAACCCACTAAACTTGATGGGTTGACAATAATCTCATCCGCAGCAGAAGCGATATAGTACGCACCCGATGCCCCCATATCACCAATAACGGCATAAACTTTCTTATCAGGGTGCTGTTTTTTCAAATAACGAATTTCCTGCCAGATTTCATCAGACTGAACTGGAGAACCGCCAGGTGAGTTAATGTTAAGTGCAACAGCCTTACTATTTGAGGCTTCAAAAGCACGTTTAAGCGCTTTATTCGTATCTTCACTATTTACCGCTTGATTACTCGAAGCATCAATCGTTCCAATAATATCCACCACTGCCAAATGAGCACTACTGCTACTTACAGCAGAGCCTTCTTTGCTGGTTGAACAGCCTTTGCCCATGAGTACAATAATGAATAGTAAATAAATAAAAGTTAATGTTTTAAAGAAGATACCCCAACGACGACTACGGCGTTGCTCTTCTACTGAAGCGAGTACAGCCTTCTCAAGAATTTGCCATTCTGGTCCATTTTGTTTAGGGATTATAGGTTCATTTTGTGGTTTTGGTGGCCAATCGGACATAAAATTCCAATCCAAATCAATCTAAAATGATGTCATTATATACGTTGATTTGATAAAAACTGTCTAAATTATATGATTTCATTTATAATATTTTTAACTTTTTTTACTTGTTGCCTTCTTTTTACCGCGATAGATGACCAAACTAGATGTAAAAAGCATGAACTATTACTTACTCAAAACTTTTAGCCGTCAACCCATTCAATTTGGACGTTTTATTGCCCGTATGTTGGCAGGGTTAGTCAATACTTTAAAAATTACTAGAACATCAAAAAGTATAGAACTTAACTTACAAATTGCACTTCCCCACTTAACACCACAGCAACGAATAGATATTACACAACAAGCTATTCGTAATGAGTTAACCTCATACTTCGAGTTTTTAAGTATTTGGGGCTCATCAAATAGTAAGAATATTTCAAGAATTCACCATATTGAGGGTGAACATTACTTTCATGAAGCACTGGCAGCAAAAAAAGGTGTGGTATTGATTGTTCCACATTTTGGTACATGGGAAATCATGAATGCTTGGTGTGCCCAGTTCACTTCCATGACTATTTTATACAAGCCTGTAAAAAATGAAGATGCAGACCGTTTTGTTCGAGAAGCACGTAGCCGTGAACAAGCCAATTTGGTACCTACCGATGAGACTGGTGTTCGACAAATTTTTAAAGCACTCAAACAAGGCGAAACCACTGTAATTTTACCCGACCATACACCTAATGTTGGTGGGGATATGATCAATTATTTTGGTGTACCGCTTGCCTCAAGTAATTTAAGTGCCAAGCTCATCCAAAAAACAAAAGCCAAAGCATTATTTCTTTATGCAATTCGTAATGAACACGACGGTTTTACGATGCATATTGAGCCTATGGATGAGAAGATTTACGAAGGTAGTGCCGATGACGGAACCTTTGTTATTCATCAAGCCATTGAACAACTGATCCAACATTATCCAGAACACTATCACTGGAGTTATAAACGTTTTAAAGCAAATCCAGCTTTAGATAATATTTACAATATTGATCCAAATGAAGCACTTCAAATTGTAGATAGACTTAAAGCAGAAGCTTCACAAATTCCGGTGAAGCCAAGTACGCTCGAAACGACGAGTGTATAAAACCATCTGATGATTGCGAGATACAAAGCTTAATGTTCCTTGTTCAACTGTGCTTTTAAACGGAAGATTAAGTGCTTGTACTCTCGCTAAAACCTCTTTGCTTGGATGACCATAACGATTATTAAAGCCAGCAGAAGCAACAACAAGCTTTGGTTTTAGAGTCGCTAAAAAGTCATAAGCCGAACTATGTTTACTTCCATGATGACCTAATACCAAAACATCTACCTTTAAATCAGGATATTCTTTCATGAGTTGATATTCTGCTTCCCACCCTGCATCACCCATAATTAAATAATTTTGATAACCATTTATCTGTTTTAAGTGAATATAAACCACACAAGAATATTGGTTTTGATTTGAAGAAACTAAGTTTAAATCTTTTTCTTTAGGCCAAAGAATTTCAATATCTAATTGTGGATATTGCCATTTTTGCCCTTGATGACAATAAGTAAAGGGTTCTGTAATTTGCTCTTTCCATAATTCATTTGATATGACTTGTTTAATAGGAAAAGTCTGAGCAATAGAAGGAAATGCTCCGCTATGATCTTGATCAAGATGAGATAGTACGACGTGATCCAGTTGTTTAATTCCCTTTTGGCGTAAATATGGAATCACCACATTTTGACCAATACTAAAAGCTTTCTCATCATAAGACCCACCCGTATCGATGAGCCATGTCTGCTGCGGGTGCTGTAAGAATATAGATTGCCCCTGTCCTACATCTATAATATTTAATTGAATTTGCTGGGACGACTCATCTGGAATGATCAAGGGTAGACAGCATATTAGTCCCCAAGATTTTGGTAAAACTCCACGCGGTAAAAATAAAATAATAATTGCACAGCTAAGACACAACAAAGCAAGTGGTGTCAGGCTAAAACCTTGCAACGGTAGAGATAACTTCTCTAAAAAACTAAAACATGTCAGCACTATACTGAGCAAAATATCGTTAATCTGAAAGAGTGCATTTCCAATTGAATTAAAAATAAGCCACACACAAGCAGCAAAAATATTCAAAGGAACAATAACTCCTCCTAGCAAAGGAACTGCAATAATATTTGTGAGAGGTGCAACCCATGAAATCTGTTGAAAGAAAATCAGCATTAAAGGACATAGGGCGATAAATATTTTGCCCTGAGATTCAATTAAGGTTTTACTTAAAAGAATTATTTTAGATAGCAGACTCACTGAAGCAAGATTTGTAGTCTGTACTATGGTTTGATAAATGCGTAATAAAATAAAGCAAGAACCATAAGAGAGCCAAAAACCTGCCGATAAAACACTAAATGGATCGAAAAGCAAAAGTAGACTTGCACTGAAAACCAAGAGCGAAAATGGCTTAACAGGTAGTTTTACCAACAATAAAAAGGCAAATAAAAATACTGAAAGTAAAGTTCTTAAAGCTGGAATTTCAAAGCCTACAAAAGCCGTATAAATTAAAACCCCAAAACATAACGGAATCATTGCCAATATTTGCTTGGGTTGCCACAAATAAATTTGCGGATAATAACGTCGTACTAATTGATGTAATCCCCAAGACAACATGATGGCAAAAATGAGGACATGAGGCCCTGAAATGGCCAACAAATGAGAGATTCCTAACTGCTTAAATTGATTTTTAATCTGTTCATTTAAAAGGCTTTCATCTCCTGTTAGAAGTGCTAATAACAATCCTTTGTTCTGTAAGGAAGATTTTTTTAGCATCAATCTAAATTTTAGGCGCAATTTTTCTATATTTAATTGTTGCCTAGTAAAAAACTTTTGTTGCTGTTGTAAATGATTTTGATAACCCAATCGATAAATTTCATCAGAGCTTAAAGGTTCAATATGCTGAACACTGAAACCTGACATTATATTTCGTTGAATGAACCATTGCTCCTGATCAAAAGCACCTGATACTGCATAACTATGGGCTGGTCTGGTTTTACCCGAAATCAGATAGTAGTGGCCTAATTGTAAGTTTGGCCCCTCAATTGAAACATTTTTATTTTCATTTTTTAAATATAACAACCAATTCACCACATGGGATGACCGCCCTAGAACTTGAGCGAGTTGCTGTGTCTTATTATCTTTTTCTTCACTTATTCGGTCTATATACACAACAATATCTAAAGACTCAGGTTGCATCTCCCGTAGTTCTAGTCTTTCATTTAAGGCATGCTGGGCATACTGATGACCTATAATAAAAAGGCTTAGACCACAGATTAAATAATAAACTCCTTTTAATATGGGACGATTTACAACAATATGCCGCTTAAAAATATAAAAAATTAAGCAGATAAAGAGCAAAACTTTACCAATCCAACCATATTGCATTATGAGAGGAAGATCTATTCCCATAAATGCAATACCTACAACCCACCCCACTAAAATAAGCTTTAACATTTAAAATCATATCGTTATCTTTTTAGGGGCAAAATTAAAGCCCAACTGAGTGGGCTTTAACAATGTGATTTAATGACAATTTTTTAAGAACCGTTGACCCAAAGACCATCTTCCATATGCAAAATTGAATCTGCTGCCTGAGCCAACTGCTCATCATGAGTCACAATAAGCATAGCCATATTGAGCTCTTTCTTAAGATCAGTCAGTAACTCGAAAATACCAACAGCTGTTTTACGGTCTAAATTACCCGTTGGCTCATCTGCTAAAACTACAGCAGGTTTAGTGACTAAAGCACGCGCCAAAGCAACACGTTGACGCTCACCACCTGAAAGTTCACCAGGTTTATGATCCATACGGTGAGATAACCCTACTCGATCTAGTAAATATTCAGCTTGTGCCTTTACCGATTTATATTGACTGTCTGCTCGAAGCATTAAAGGCATCGCCACATTTTCAAGCGCAGAAAACTCAGGTAATAAGTGGTGGAATTGATAAACAAAACCAAGGTATTTGTTACGTTGAAAACCACGTTCGGCTTCACCTAAATTATCAAAACGCTGACCATTTAAGAATACTTGTCCTTGCGTTGGTTGCTCTAGACCACCTAACGCATGAAGCAAAGTACTTTTACCTGAACCACTTGCACCAACAATCGAAACAAACTGCCCTGCTTCAACTTGTAAAGAAAGACCTTTAATGACTTCAATCTTAGATTTACCGTCATCAAAATGTTTATATATTTCTTTTGCTTCTAAAACAATTTTACTCATAGCGCAGTGCCTCGGCAGGTTGAACTTTGGCAGCACGAAGCGCCGGATAGATAGTCGCCAAGAAACTTAAAAGTAAAGAAACAATCACGATAATCGTCACATCTTGCCATCTTAAATAAGAAGGAAGGTAATGCACGAAATAAGCATCGAATAGATTTAAGCCCAATACATTGTTAAACCATGAAATGATATCACTAATGGTTAAAGCTAAAATTACACCTAAAACTGTACCAGCAACTGTTCCAATCACACCAATCACGGTGCCTTGCACCATAAAGATTTTAGTGATCATCGACGGCGATGCGCCTAATGTACGTAAAATAGCAATATCTGATTTTTTATCAGTCACAACCATGACTAACGACGAAACAATATTAAATGCTGCAACCACAATAATAAGTACAAGCAATAAACCAACTAGTGTTTTTTCCATTTGAATGGCATTAAACAGGTTGCCATGCGTATAGGTCCAGTTCGTTGCATAGAAATTGCTTGGTAAACTTTTTACCAAGTCATCGGCAACTTGTGGCGCTGCAAAAATATCATCTAGTTTTAAACGAACACCTTGAGCACCATCAGGTAAGCGTAATAAGGTTGAAGCATCATATAGGGCGATATAACCCACCATAGAGTCGACTTCAGCGCCTACACTAAAAATACCCACCACTTTAAAACGCTTGAAACGAGGAACAACACCGGCTGGAGATGGTGTTGCTTCAGGTAAAACCAATGTCACACTGTCATTTAGACGTAAGCCTAATGAGTCAGCCATATCTTTACCAAGCACAATACCAAACTCACCTTTTTTAAGTGAATCTAGACTCCCGGCAACAATATGATTTTGAATGATAGACACATTTTTTTCATATTTTGGGTCAATACCCGTCACCATAATACCAGCGACTTGCCCTTGCGCGGTTAACATACCTTGCAATTGGGTAAAAGGTGCAACCCCAGTTACATGTGGATGATGTTCAACTCGTTTTACCAGTTCAGGCCAATCCGTGAGGATTTGTGTAGATGAAACTGTCGCTTGCGGCACCATTCCCAAAACACGGTTTTTCAATTCGCGATCGAAACCGTTCATTACAGAAAGTACCGTAATCAACACTGCGACACCTAGTGTCAAACCGACCATCGAAACCAATGCAATAAAAGAAATAAAATGATTACTGCGTCTTGCGCGAGTATATCTCAACCCTATATACAGTGAGATTGGTTTAAACATACCTTCTAAATCCAAGGTGATTGATGGGAAATAGCAGATGCCAATGTCAAATGACATTCACATTTACTATTTGGCCATATCGTTAGATGCTGTATTAAGGTTTAAAAATCAGTAAGTTCTGATCTTCCCTTAACAATCCTAATATTATATTGCTGCGCTATTTTCTACTACTTAAGTTAGGAGATCAATTTGATCATGCATTTCGCTACGAATTAGAACAATTTAATGAATAAGCTCAACAAATTACCCAAATCTTCTCCTATTTAGACTTCATATGTTGAGCAAAGTTTCGGTTTGCCTGAATATCTTTATAGAAATATAAAAAGAGTCCAGACAAGATGATTAAAGCCCCTACAAAAACCATAATCGAAAGTTGTTCATGATTTAAAGCAGCTCCAATCATCATCGCTAACATTGGTGTAATTACTGTCGTTAAAGATAAAGTCGTTGGCTGAATATTTTGTATAAGTTTGAAATAACAAAACATGGCGACTAATGAAGCCATGAGTACCGTATAAATTAGGGCAAATAAAGATTTAGCTTCTGGTAAATGTGTCGGTGCATATTGCCAAATAAATGGAATAAAACAACTAGCAAAAATAGAAGACACTAAAATAGAACCTGTTGCCTGAGCCATCGGCTGGATCTGCGCATTAACTTTTTTAACCCAGAAAATTGAAAAAGAATAAACGAACACACTGATCAGCATAAGGACAATACCAAACGGATGCACATGCTGATTTGCGCCACTCAAACAAATAATCGCTAACCCACTGACCGCAATTGCCATACCCAACCATTGCAGCTTATAAAGTTGCTGGCCAAATGCAAACCGACCAATAAGCCCTGCCATAATAGGTGCTAAGCCAAACATAAGTGCAATCATGCCTGAACTTAAATATTGGGTTGCGGCATAAGTAAAAATTTGGGAGCCAATTAAGCTAAAAGATCCGGCAATGTAGCTATGAACTGCTTGTCGATGAGTCGGAAAAGGTGTTCTTAAAATCAGTAATATGATTACTGCCAAAGGCAATGCAATAAAAAAGCGTAATAACAGTGCCCACATCAGATGTAAATCAGACACACTCCAAACAATAGCCAATGGAGTGGTTGCCCAAATGAACACTAACAAGGCATAAGTTAAAGCCAAATTGGTTTGCGATGGCATGTGATGCTCACTTAGCTGTTTTACGTTTTTGCTTTAAAATTGTTTGATCTAATGAACTTGAAAATTCACGCTTATCTCGCTCGGAAATAGGCGGTGGTCCACCAGTTTGCACACCCGCACCACGAAGCGTATCCATAAAATCACGCAGATGTAAACGTGCTTTAACATTCGCCGTTGTATAGACTTCACCACGTGGATGAATAGCAACACCTCCTTTCTCGATCACTTGAGCTGCCAGTGGAATATCTTGCGTAATGACAATGTCATTTTCAATCATACGATCAACTATTTCTTTATCGGCCTGATCAGCACCACTTAAAACCTGTATTGACTTAATACGAACAGAAGGTGTAATCCCAACATTCTGATTGGCTACAAAAATGACTTCTAATTGATAACGATCTGATGCGCGTAAAATCACTTCACGTAAAATTTTCGGTAAGGCGTCTGCGTCTACCCATAGCTTAAATGGCAGCACGTTATTCTCTATTTCCACTAAAAATATTAGTCTAACAGATGCTTTTCTAAGGTGAGTAAAAATAACGATTAAACTGATTTTTAATTTCAACATTTAAATTTTTTATAAATTAAACGTACTTTTAACTTACAAATAGAAACGCCGCTTCCCTTTAAATGACTAAATATGCGCTTTTACAAGAGAATTTACATATGGTGACTTGAAAAATAGCAAACACCCTCGATTTAATATAACAAGTAATGTGAACCCAACAGCATCATGCTTATGAAAAATCAAAACAGTCCAGAAGTTATTAAAGTAAATGACCAAAATTTTGGTAGTCATGGAGAACATTGGAATCTATTGACGTCCCATCCCGAAACAGATGTACCAAAATGGTTAGGACTGGCACTTGATGCACCTGTTATGCCAATGGGTTTATGTGAACATGAAGAAGACATGGACCCATCTTTTTGGCTCATTCAAGGTCCTCAAGACCAAAAAGTTACGATCAATCAAATTATTGCTGTTGAAAATCAAAAACCTCGTGCGCTTAAAACAGCCTTCCCAAGTTTTGAAAGTCCATATCAATATAATGCGAAAATTGAACGCATCATTACTTGTGACTCTGCTACACAAGCCGTGTTAAGTTTAAGACTAAATAAAAATACAACCGTTTATGCATTTGATAATTTATTTAGTGTTAACTACTGTCAATATGACAAAAATCAAAACTATCAAGTCCAATTTAATGCATGGGCTTATGAATTAGAACCTGTTCCAGCAGGTGAAAAAATCATTGTTGATGACCCCGCTTCTATTAAACATCACCGTGCATTAAATGCAATTTTAACTGAACATAATGGTGTTGCTCCTGAAAACTTACAGGAACTCATTAATGAATGGCAGCCAAAAACTCCAGAAGATCAAGAACCTGTAACCGTTGATTTTTCTAAAATGGTTGCTTATTTATATGGTGAAAATCTTGGTCAAGAAGACGAAGCATGGTTCCAAGGTAATATTGTTGGTAAAACTTCTATGACATTTATGGGGGCAGAATATACCCTTTATGATGTCACTTTGGTTTTAGAAGATGATCTTCCTGCCATATTAGTGCGCATTGCGACCAAAAACGATTTGTATAAAAACTTTAATATTGGCGAATATATTCGCGGTAATATCTGGATTCAGGCGACTATTTGTGCTAAAAAGGGTGAAACTAATTGAATTTCACTAATATTTTAATAATTAGGTTATTGAATGAAGATTATACCCGAACAAACTACCAGCCTCATTCAATCCAGTAGCCTGCGCGTAAAGGTCGATACTGGTGCGTTTTGCTTTTTTGTCTTGGGTATGTTCTTAGCTGCCATATTCATGCACCAGTTTGGTTTAGTGCCTTTTTAATTTATAACTTATTCAATAAATAAAGCCCTCATTTGAGGGCTTTATTTATTTGATTTGCTTAACCATTACGCTTTGCAAAATCATCCATAAAGTTGATTAAAGCCTGTACGCCTTCTAATGGTACGGCATTATAAATACTTGCACGCATACCGCCGACAGAACGGTGGCCAGCTAAATTCAACAAGTGATTAGCTTCTGCTTCTTTTAAGAATTGCTTTTCTAAAGCTTCGTCTGCCAAGGTAAACGGTACATTCATAATCGAGCGGTTTGGAATTGCGATCGGGTTATTGTAGAAATCGCTTGAGTCGATATAACCATATAACAACTGAGCTTTTTCAAGGTTAACTTTATGGATAGCCTCTACCCCCCCCTGCTCTAGCAACCATTCAAATACCAAACCAGACAAGTACCAAGCGTAAGTCGATGGTGTATTTACCATAGAACCATTTTTGGCTTGGTCGCCATATTTTAAAATACTTGGAATTTCTGGTTTAGCTTGATCAAGTAAGTCATCACGAATAATGACAATTGTTAAACCAGCAGGACCAATATTTTTTTGTGCACCAGCATAGATTAAACCAAACTTGGTGACATCTAATGGAGCAGATAAAATACTTGATGAATAGTCACAAACAAGTGGCGCTTTTACCTCAGGAATTCCTGCGAACTGTAAGCCACCAATCGTTTCATTATCCGCATAATGTACATATGCTGCATCATCAGATAAATTCCATTCGCTTTGTTCAGAAATTGCGAACTTGCCATCTACTTTAATGCCAGCTTCTACAACATTAATATCGCCATAACGTTTCGCTTCTTTTAACGCTTTTTCAGACCAGATGCCAGTGTGAATATAATCGGCTTTACTGTTCTTACCTAAAAGGTTTAAAGGAATAGCAGAAAATTGTAATGACGCACCGCCTTGCAAAAACAGTACTTTATAGTTTTCTGGAATGTTCATTAACTTGCGTAAATCTGCTTCAGCTTTTTCAGCCACAGCAACATAGTCAGCACTACGGTGACTCATTTCCATGATGGATAGACCTTTACCCTGCCAATCCAACAATTCTTGTTGAGCTTTTTCTAAAACGGCAGTAGGTAATGCAGCAGGACCAGCACAGAAATTGTACGCGCGCATGATTTTTCCCTTGTATAAAGTCAAACACAATAAAAATGGCATTTAACCACAGATTGCTTAAGCTTGCAGCAGCTTCTCAAGTAAATATTTCAATGCTGGACTGTATTTAGCTTTATTTTTTCAATTATTGGTGTCGTTATTTACTTAGTTTTAATGACCAGCTTCCCCATTTAAAAAAATTTTTAAGCAAAAAGATCAACTTGACTTGTGATTATCATTTCACATACCTTGATAGCTATTACAAAAATATTGGCTTAGTAAATTCAATAATTAAAGGAGCTAAAAACCACCATGTTTTTATACAAATGTATAATAAACAAGATGATAATTGAATTTAATAACAAGAAATTTAAACTATAAGGGATGCCAAAAATTGTTATTTAAAATGCCAACACATCGATATAGACAGTCTATTTTTCCCTTTTCATTTAAACCCAAACATCTTGCTTTGGCTTTAGGCTTTTTTTTCACTAATCACTTATACGCCGAAAGCTTAAGTTATGCTGAAGCAGAACAACAAGCTTTGAAAAGTTCATATAGCACTCAAGCCAATCAAGCATTACAGCAAGCATCTCAATTAGAAGCTGAAGCAGTAAAGGGCCTCGGATTACCTAGAGTTGATTTAAATGTCAGAGCCTACGCTTTTCATAGTGAAACAGATGTTCCCCTTGGTTCTTTTAAACAAAAACTTGAGAATGATTTAAGCCAAGGGCTAAACGATAAACTTTCACAGTGGAACAATGTCATTCCATCAGATGTGCTGGGACAAGTTCAAGAAGGCGCAAACCAAACCATACATGATGGTATAAATCGCTTTCCTGATTATGCGAATCTAACTATCGAAGATCAGGTTGTACGCCCTTCTATTTCGGTCGTTATGCCACTTTATACAGGCGGCTTAACCAGTAGCGCTAAAAAAATAGCAAATATACAAGCACAGCGCTCTGAACTTTCAAGCCAACAACAACAAGATATACAGCGATTTGAAGTAGTACAAAGTTACTTTAATGTGCAATTACAGGAGCAACTGGTCGCAAGTAGCTTATTTAATTTTAATGCGATGCAAAAACATTACAGCAATGCCCTAAAGCTGGAACAACAAGGATTTATTAGTAAAGGGCAACGCATGCAATTTGAAGTCGCGCGTAATAATGCGGAACGTACTTTACAAAATACTCAAGCTAACTTAAATGCCAGCCGCTTTAGCCTTAATAACCTTTTACATCAACAAAATAATGTAGATTTAAGTACACCTTTATTTGTAAACAACACTCCCAGCCAGTCTCTAGAATCACTTTTAACCACTTATTCACAAAAATCTAGCCTTGTACAAAAAATGCAGATGGATACTCAACTGGCTAACGTAAATATTCAAGCTCAACAAGCCGCAAAAAAACCAAGTCTATTTGCATTTGGTGAATATGCGCTTGATGAAAATGAAAACTGGATTGTCGGTGTAATGGCAAAATACAATCTATTTTCAGGTGTAGATAAAAATAAGAATATTCATGCCGCTGAATTAAAGCGTTACGCTTCTGAACTCATGACTGAACGAACTAAACAAGAGATCGAAGCTCTTTTGAATAAATCATATAACGAGCTTAACTCTGCTCAGCAAAGTCATCAGCTTTTACAAAGAAACGTAAATGCTGCTCAAGAAAACCTACGTATTCAAGAACTTTCTTTCCGCGAAGGAATGGGTACAGCAACCCAAGTGATTGATGCGCAAAATGCATTAAGTGCGTTAAAAACTGAAATGGCTTTAAATGCTTATAAATATGTCATGTCACTCGCAACGCTATTACAAAGCCATGGCTCCATTGACCAGTTTAAAGCTTATGTCAATCAACCACATACCGACTATATTCGTTAATGGGAGTATAAAATGAATCAAGACTCAGCTCATTCAGAACAAGATTCTCCTGTTGCGGATACGGCAGAAACCAACCAAGTTCAAAAAGATGATCCAGTTAGTGACCATCAAGAATCAAACACAAATAAAGATGATTCAAAACCACCTAAAAACTCTAAAATTAAACTGATTATTGGTGTAATTATTATTATTGCCCTATTAGGTTTAATTATTTTTGGTTTGTGGAAAAGCTATCAGCCGAAACCTATTGAACTTCAAGGCCGAGTTGAAGCCGAGACTATTCACGTAAGTACAAAAGTTCCAAGTCGTATTGAAGAAATTTATGTACAAGAAGGCCAGAAAATTTCCAAAGGCCAGCCCCTTGTTCGTTTGGTTAGCCCTGAAATAGAAGCTAAAAAGCAACAAGCCTTGGCTACCTTACAATCGGCTTTAGCATTTCAATCTACGGTAGATCGAGGTTCTCAACAAGAAAATATCGATACTCTTTATGCCAACTGGCAAAGTACGAAAGCACAAGCAAACCTTGCCAAAACTACTTACCAACGTGGTGAGAATTTATATAGACAAGGCGTCATTTCACGTCAAAGAAGAGATGAAATGCTTGCTGCACAAACTTCTGCTCAAGAATTAAGTGAAGCCTCTTATCAGCAATATGCCCGTGCAAAACGTGGCAGTACCAGCCAACAAAAATCTACAGCAGATGCACAGGTTGAAATTGCACAAGCTGCAGTAGCTGAAGCAAAAGCTTTAGAGGAAGAGACACGTTTACTCTCACCTATTTCAGGCACAGTTTCAAAAACTTATGGTAAACCTTCTGAATTAGTCGCTATGGGCGTGCCTGTTGTCAGCATTTTAGAAGATGATGATTTATGGGTAAGTTTAAACGTAGGTGAAAATCAATACGCCTCTGTTTATAAAAATAAAAATCTTGAAGGATTCATTCCAGCTCTTAATCAGAAGGTGAATTTTAAAATTAAGAATATTGATGCTGAAGGTGAATTCGCCACCATTAAAACGACTCGCCAAACTGGAGGCTATGATATTCGTAGCTTCAAATTACATCTGGTGCCTGAAAGTCCTGTCAAAGATTTAAAGGTTGGCATGAGTGTTCTATTTAAAATTAAAGAAGAAAAATAAAGCATGTTTGCCAGTATATTACGGGAACTAAACTATCTAAAAAGCAATAAATGGGATTTGTGTATGGTGACACTCATCCCTGCTTTTATCATTTTCATGTTTAGCAGCATGTTTTACGCAGGTAAAGCTGAACACTTACCAATTGCGATTATTGATCAGGACCAAAGTGAACTCAGCCGTAATATTGAAAAGTATCTTTCGTTGAATCATACAGTAGACATTAAAACAATTACGGCAAGCTCTGCTGAGGCTGAACAACTACTCAATGAAACCAAAATATGGGGTTATGTTTTTATTCCAGACGGGGCTGAAAAGCGCTTCGTGAAAGCACAAGATGCTCAAATCAGCATTGCATTTAACCAATCTTTTTTTAGTGTCGGAAATACCATTTCTTCAGCAATGCTGGTCAGTACCCTCAATGCTTTAGCAGACTATGCTGGTCAAAGTTATCTTGTAAATAGTATTCCCTATTTAGATATTCCTACAGCTCATGTAAAAATCTCAACGCTTTATAATCCAAGCATGAGCTATGAGTTTTATTTAGAACCTTTCATGGTTCCTGCTGTATTGCACTTATTGCTGTGTTGCTGTGTTGCCTTTGCTATTGGACAAGAACTTAAACGTGGCACATTAACAGCATGGGTAAACCGAGAAAGTTTTATTCAAGGCTTACTGGCTAAAAATCTGCTTTATAGCCTTATTTTTTGTTTCTGGACATGGCTATGGATGTTTTGGCTGGTTGAAATTCGTGGCTGGTTTGTAGCGGGTTCTCTTAGTTTATTGTTATGTGCACAGTTTTTACTTTATTTTGCCTACGCTTTGATTAGTAGCACCGTCATTCTTGCAACCAAAAATTTAAGTAAAACTTTTGGCTTTATTGCGGTATATGGTGGGTCTTCTTTAAGTTTCGCAGGCGTTACGCTACCTTTAAATAATGCGCCTATTTTCACCAAGTTTTGGTCACTCATTATTCCGTATACTCCTTATGCCAAGCTTCAAACCGAACAATGGGTGATCGGCAGTCCAGTTTTCATTTCAATGATTCCTTTTTTAATACTCATCGGTTATTGCCTGATTTACTTCTTTTTAAGTTGTCTATTGCTTAAAAAATTAGTTCGAGGGGCAACACAATGAAAGAATTCTTTAAGGCTTATGGGCAAACATTTAAAGACATTGTAAGTAATAGCTCAGTTTTCACAACGCTAATTTTATCGGTCATTCTTTACAGCTTTTTTTATCCTACCGCCTATAAAGCTGAGCGTGCAGAATCTATTCCTATTGTCATTGTTGATGAAGAACAAAGTCTCTTAACTTCTCAATTAATCGGTCAAAGTGCAAATAGTCCCCATGTTCATATTGTTACTGTTACAAGCAATTTCTTACAAGCAGAACAAATAGTTCGTGAACAAAAAGCCGATGGTATTTTACTTTTACCCAACAACCTAACTCAAAGCTTGCGCAGAGGAGAAACAGGTGGAATCGGCTTATACTTAAGCACAACCAACTTTTTAAAAACTAAAGAAATTGGTTTAGGTCTAGCAACCTCGATTGAAGCTACATTAAAAGAATATATTGAAAAATTCGGACAACGCACTCATTTCCAGCCAGCGCTTTCTATTCATCAAGTGCCGTTATTTAATCCACTTTCAGGGTATGGAAGTTATATTTTTCCGGCTGTTGCATCTTTGATTATTCATCAAACGATTGTGCTAGGTTCGGCAATGTTAATAGCTAGCTATCGTGAGCAACGTGAAAAGATTACAGCTGTTCGCCTCGCTGGAGTTTTCGCAAGTATATTTACGATTGGTTGTTTAGGGTGTTTTTATCTTTTTGGTTTTACCTTGTGGTTCAATGACTATCCACACGGTGGAAATTTTATAGGTCTACTCATTGCCGTTCCAATTTTTATTAGTTGTGTGATTGGATTAGGTATGTTGATCGGATCACTTTTGGATATGCCGGAACGTGCCGGACATATTATTGTGTTTAGCTCTGTACCTTTATTCTTACTCACTGGAGCTGCTTGGCCTCATCAAGCAATGCCTGAATGGCTACAATGGTTTGCGTGGTGTTTACCATCAACACATGGGGTACAAATGTTTGTGCAACTTAACCAGATGGGCGTTCCATTAGCCACAGTTGTACCAAAACTGATATTTCTTGGGACCCTTGGATTAATATTGGTGAGTTTATCTTATTATCGGCTTGTTAAAAAATCTTCTTCATAAAATAAAAAAGGAAGCTTATGCTTCCTTTTTTATTTAAGTTTTACTTACTCTTCAGAAGCATCTTCATTATTTGATACAACTTCTTCGCTATCAGTTTCAGTAGTATCTACTTCGCCTTCGAGAAACTCTTCTTCATCTTCGACAGCTTCAATAGACACCACACCTACTAGAGTTTCTTCTTCACTTAAGCGAATTAGGCGTACACCTTGTGCATTACGACCAGTCATCGCAACTTCTGCTGCACGGGTACGAACTAATGTACCGCCATCAGAAATAAGTAACAATTCTTTGGTTTCATCAATAGACACTGCACCAACAAGCTCACCGTTACGTTCGCTTGTCTTAATCGCAATTACACCCTTACCGCCACGTTTCTTGGTCGGGAAGTCATTTACAGGAGTACGTTTACCGTAACCGTTGGCACTTGCACATAGTACTTCACCTGTTTCAGGTACAACTACAAGCGATACGATACGACTTACTAAATTTGAATCTGCTGAATCGTCATTGTCATCTGATTCATCATTTTCAACATCTGCATCTTCTTCACTTAAAGTACTGCTTGCAAAGCTCACGCGCATACCACGAACACCTTTCGCAGTACGACCCATTGCACGTACGTCAGTCTCAGCAAAACGGATTGCCTTACCTTCGTTCGAGAACAACATGATTTGCTGATTACCATCAGTAATCGCAACACCAATTAAGGTATCTTCTTCATTGAGCTCAATTGCACGTAAACCATTTGAACGGATATTAGCGAATTGCTCTAAATCAACACGTTTAACCGTACCTGATGCTGTCGCCATAAATACGTAATGGTTTTCTGGGAACTCAGTTAACGGCAAGATAGCTGTTACTGTTTCATTCGCATCTAAAGGTAACAAGTTCACAATCGGTCGGCCTTTCGCACCACGTGATGCTTGAGGCACTTCAAACACACGAAGACGATATACTTTACCTACGTTGGTAAAGCACAGCACAGTCGCATGGTTTGAAGCTACAATGAGATGTTGAATAAAGTCATCATCTTTCATTGAAGTTGCTGACTTACCACGACCACCACGGCGCTGAGCCTGATAGTCTGAAAGTGGTTGAGTTTTTGCATAACCTGTTTGTGAAACCGTTAATACAACTTGCTCTTCAGGAATTAAATCTTCACGGCTAAAATCAATACGTGATTCAATAATTTCAGTGCGACGTCCATCACCATACTGTTGTAGTACCAGTGCTAACTCTTCGCGAATTACAGCCATCAATAAATTGAAATCATTCAAAATCGCAGTAAGTTCAGCGATTTGACCTAAAATTTCAGTATATTCTGCATGTAATTTGTCTTGTTCAAGACCTGTTAAACGGTGTAAACGTAATTCTAAAATCGCGCCTACTTGTGTTGGTGATAAACGGTAAATTGAATCGGTTAAACCAAATGGACGATCTGGGTTTTCACCTTCGATTTCATCTGGACGAACAGAAATTGCACCAGCTTTTTCAAGCAATGAAACCACACCACCACCTGCCCACTCACCTGCAAGTAAACGCTCACGCGCTTCAGCAGGGTTAGCAGAAGTTTTAATAGTCTCGATAATTTCATCGATATTGGCTAAAGCAACTGTTAAGCCTTCTAAGATATGACCACGTTCACGTGCTTTACGCAGTTCGAACATGGTACGGCGTGTCACAACTTCTTGGCGGTGACGGATAAATGCCGCAATAATATCTTTCAGATTCATCAATTTTGGTTGTCCGTTATCAAGACAAACCATATTGATGCTGAATGAGTTCTCAAGTTGAGTATTTAAGAATAAGTTATTTACAACGACTTCAGCGTTTTCACCACGCTTTAAGTCAATTGCAATACGCATACCTTCTTTGTCAGACTCATCACGAAGTTCTGAAATACCTTCAAGTTTTTTCTCTTTCACTAACTCAGCAATACGTTCAATAACTCTTGCTTTGTTTACTTGATATGGAATTTCAGTAAAGACGATGGTTGTACGGCCTGTCTTTTCATCTTCTTCGAAATGGTACTTACCACGAATATGTAAGCGGCCTTTACCTGTACGGTAGGCATCAACAATACCCGATTTACCGTAAATAATACCGCCTGTAGGGAAGTCAGGACCCGTAATGTATTCCATCAATCCTTCAATCGAGATATTCGGATTGTCAGCATAGGCTAAGCACGCATTCACAACTTCTGTCATGTTATGCGGTGCCATGTTGGTTGCCATACCTACGGCAATACCAGCAGCACCATTAATTAACAAGTTAGGAACACGTGTCGGAAGTACTTCAGGAATACGCTCAGAACCGTCGTAGTTATCTTCCCAGTCAACCGTGTCTTTTTCTAGATCTGCAAGAAGCTCGTGTGCAAGCTTGGTCATACGGACTTCGGTATAACGCATCGCAGCTGCGCTATCACCATCAATCGAACCGAAGTTACCCTGACCATCTACCAATAAATAACGTAAGCTAAAGTCCTGAGCCATACGTACAATGGTTTCATAAACAGCTGAGTCACCATGAGGGTGATATTTACCGATTACGTCCCCAACAACACGCGCAGATTTCTTGTAGGCTTTGTTATAGTCATTGCCCAATTCGTGCATGGCATAAAGCACACGACGGTGAACAGGTTTCAGACCGTCTCTCACATCCGGCAATGCACGAGATACGATTACACTCATCGCGTAATCTAAATATGAATGCTTGAGTTCGTCCTCAATGGCAATCGGTCGGATTTCCGATACGCTCATGCATACTCCTTCTTACAGATAGAAATTTCCATCTGCTTATATGTCTTGATCTTGCAAAAAATTTAGTTCCGGAAACTGAACTAAAATCGAAAAAAATATAGCTGTATACTATAGCATAAAAGCACTTTGTAATGTGCGGAATCTACACCGCTAATCTGGTGATATTTGTATAATTTAATTGCATATTATTCTTATCATATCGCTATAACGAGCATGTTCTATTCTTAATAAAACTATGTGATTTTTATTCTATAAAAATCAAACCTCAAATGAGATAAAAGTCTCAGTTATACATTTCAGGACACTATCCATAATAAAAAACCCCTAGTAAAAACTAAGGGTTTTTCAGCTTTAATCAGTAAAGATTAAAGTTTAGATACCAATTCTGGTACTACAGTGTTCAAATCACCAACTAACCAGTAGTCAGCAACACTGTTGATTGGCGCTTCTTCGTCTTTGTTGATTGCAACAATAACTTTAGAATCTTTCATACCAGCTAAATGCTGGATCGCACCAGAAATACCTACAGCAACGTAAAGCTCAGGTGCAACGATTTTACCAGTTTGACCAACTTGGAAATCGTTAGGTACAAAGCCCGCATCAACTGCTGCACGTGAAGCACCTTGTGCTGCACCGAGCTTGTCAGCTAATGGATCAAGTACTTTATGGTAGTTCTCACCAGAACCTACACCACGACCACCAGAAACCACGATGCGAGCCGCAGTTAATTCTGGACGATCAAGCTTAACGATTTCTTCAGATACGAAGTGTGAAATACCCGCATCTTTTACTTCGCCAACTGTTTCAATAGCAGCTGAACCGCCTTCCGCAGCAACTGGATCAAATGCTGTACCACGAACAGTACCCACAATGATTGCTTCGTCAGATTGAACAGTTGCAATCGCGTTACCAGCGTAGATAGGACGCTTGAATGTGTTCGCAGATTCAACAGAAATAATATCTGTGATCATGCTTACATCAAGAAGAGCAGCAACACGTGGAAGAATGTTCTTACCAGTCGTTGTAGAAGCAGCTAAAACGTATTTGTAACCTTTAGCCAAGTCAGCAACTAAGCCAGCTACGTTTTCAGCTAATTGGTTTGCATAAGCAGCGTTGTCAGCAAGTAAAACTTTGCTTACACCAGCAACTTTAGCAGCAGCATCAGCAACTGCTTGAGCACCAGAACCAGCAACTAATACAGTAATATCACCACCGATTTTTTGTGCTGCAGCAACAACGTTTAAAGTAGCACCGTTAAGTACTTGGTTGTTGTGGTCAGCGATAACTAAAATACTCATGATTTTATCCTTCCGTATTAGATCACTTTCGCTTCATTTTTCAATTTTTCAACAAGCTCATCTACAGATTTCACTTGTACGCCAGCTTTACGTTCTGCTGGAGCTTCAACTTTAACAGTTTTAAGCTTAGTACCAGCTGTAACGCCATAATCCGCAGGAGATTTAGTATCAAGTGGCTTCTTACGAGCTTTCATGATGTTAGGCAATGCTGCATAACGTGGCTCGTTCAAACGCAAGTCAGTCGTGATGATTGCAGGAAGTGTAAGTTCAACAGTTTGTAAACCACCGTCAACTTCACGAGTCACTTGTACTTTACCGCCATCAACTTTCACTTCAGAAGCGAATGTACCTTGACCAGCACCTAATAATGCACCAAGCATTTGACCTACTTGGTTAGAGTCATCATCAATTGCTTGTTTACCAAGAAGGATAAGTTCTGGTTTTTCAGCTTCAACAACACCTTTTAAAATTTTAGCAACTTCTAAAGCGCCAATTTCATCAGTAGTTTCAACCAAAATACCACGGTCTGCGCCTAGAGCCATTGCAGAACGGATTTGTTCTTGAGCTTCTTTAGGACCAACAGAAACAACAACGATTTCTGATACTGTTCCTTTTTCTTTTAAGCGAACCGCTTCTTCCACTGCGATTTCACAAAATGGGTTAATTGACATTTTTACGTTGGTAAGGTCAACCCCACTATTGTCCGGCTTAACACGAACTTTAACGTTGGCATCAACCACGCGTTTTACAGCAACAAGAGCCTTCATGTAATCCTCGGCTGTTCTAGCAAAAGTAAATGTTGAGAAAAGTATATTAACTCTTCAATTAAAATTTTTTAGGTACCCTATCTTGCAATGTGTTTGGCATTTCGGTCAAGTCACAATTTTCTGGAACAGCACAAAAAAAATGAAATCATCAGTTCATAAAAAAATTTTAGACTGCTATGAAGGCCTATTTTATTCTTTTTAAACTGTATTTTATACATTGATTTTTATTATCTTTTTATCTTATTTAGCATATTAGCTAGAAACATAACATTACTTTTAAAAACCTTAAATCCGAGGTTTTTTAGACCCAGTAGTCGATAAAATACCCAAAGATCAAAATGGTCAATTTGGCTGTTTTGACTATTTCTCTTAAACAAATTTGTAAAAAAATACAAATGATCTCTACATTCACCTAAAACTTCTCAATTTAATTATCTATTTATTGAGTCTATTTTTAAATTTTAGTTTTTATGAGCCCTTGGATGAGCTTGATCATATACTTGTGCTAAATGATCAAAATCAATATGCGTATAAATTTGTGTCGTAGACAAATTACTGTGACCTAACATTTCTTGTACTGATCGCAAATCACCACTACTTGATAGCATATGGCTAGCAAAACAATGACGTAATAAATGCGGATGTAAATCTACATTTACACCTGCTCTTTGTGCCTGAAGTTTCACTCGTTTTTCAATTTGCCTTGGAGTGAGCGCTCCGCCTCGCAAGGAAATAAAGACAGAATCGTTTTGATCGAAATGTCCCTTCCAAATTTTGTAAACTTTCAACCAGTTCAATAGACTTTCTTTTGCTTTTTTCCCAAATGGTACTATACGGGTTTTATTTCCTTTACCTGTAATACGAACAAGTTGGCGATTAAAATCTACATCTTTAACTGTTAAACCTTGTAATTCAGCTAAACGTAAACCACTTGAGTAAAGTAACTCGAGCATGGCTTTATCTCTTAGCCACAATTGCTGATCAACTGGTTTTTCCGGCATAGGTTGATCTAAAATTTGATTAACCGTTTCTATGTCGATCATACCCGGCAAAGGCCTAGGCTGACGTTTAAGCTTAAAATCATCAGTAGGGTTAATTTCTAGATATTTTCCTTGTTCAGCCCATTTCATAAATTGGCGAATTGAAGTGAGATGGCGTTGCATGCTACTTGAACTTAACTGGTCCTGTTCGACACGCTGCGCTAAGTACTCTCTTAAATCTGAAGCTTCAATATTTCTCAAATCTAGTTGTTTGTGCTCGCAGAACTCAAGAAAGCTTTTAACATCTCGTTCATAAGCAGTAATCGTGTGCTCAGATTGATTCTGTATTTTTCTTTCTTTTAACCACATTGAGAGCAGTTGTAATGCAAAATCCAAATTGCTCTCCATTTATTTGCTCATTTTTTTGAGTGTACCAAAAACTATGTGATCATGAAAATTTGATACCGCGCAACCTAATGCTGATCTAATTTATATATTACAATTTAAACCAAGTATTCATTGGACCATGCCGCCATGACCACCATACTCATTCCTTATTTAATTGCGATTACCTTACTTACACTGACCCCGGGTCTGGATACGACTTTAATTATTCGTACAGCAACACTTGAAGGTAAATCGAAAGCGTTTCAAGCAGCGGTCGGCATTAGCCTTGGCTGTATTGTATGGGGAATTATGGTTGCCTGTGGTCTAGGTGCTTTGCTCATGGCATCTGATCTCGCTTTTAATATTCTAAAATGGATGGGAGCAGCTTATCTAGCATGGTTAGGTTTAAATATGATTTTAAAACCACGTAGCCAACTTGCAGATATTCAAGAGAATAGTTCAAATACCTCTCCTTCACAAAATTGGTTTATTAAAGGCTTTTTGGGTAATTTACTTAATCCCAAAGTTGGTATTTTTTATATTTCATTTCTTCCACAGTTTATTCCACCACAAGCATCGGCAGTTACTTGGGTGATGGGACTGGTAATGATTCATGTGGTGATTGGAATGTTATGGTCAACTTTATTAATTTTGGCTATGCAACCACTGTCACGTTATCTTAAGCAACCTAAATTTGTGAAATATATGGACCGAATTACTGGCAGTATTTTTGTGTTGTTTGCTTTGAAATTAGCTTTGAGTAAAAAGTAAATTTTAAAAAGCGTGCTAACACATAGCACGCTTTTTAAAAGACTTACCTCATCTTTTTTAAATAATCTTTAATTTGTGCGGCCACTTCATCAGCATGTTTTTCTGCCAACTGATGATCTCCACCTTTAACAATATGCAGCCTTGAATTTTTAAATATCTGATTTAAGTATGTTCCCACTTCAACGGGGCTCACTGGATCGTTATCGCCCCAGATTAATAAAGTTTCAATGTTTATATCTGATAAAAACTCTTCGTAGTTAACATTGGTAGTAATAAACCAATCAGGATATTTAAAAAAGGCTTGGCGGTATGCTTCACGCCAGTCTTGAACATTAAATCGTTTAAGGTTGATTCCACCAGAAGTAGCAATTAAAACCAACCCTTTCACCAAATGAGTTTTTTTTAGCGCTGCGGCAACGGCAAAAATCCCACCCATTGATTGAGCAATAATTACAGATTCTTCATTAATTTGATCGACCACATAATTTGTTAGGTCTTCAAAACTCTTCACTTCAAGGGATTCTGGTGTATCGCCAAAACCGGGGTAACCAATAATTTTTGTACGGTATTGCTGAGGTAATTTTTCAATTAAAGGATACCAAAATGCAGTACTGCCTGATGCACCGGGTAAGAAAATTAAATTATTCATATTTTTATAAAGTTATAAAATTAAAAAATTATTCTACATATAAAAGAAAGTCTCTTTTATCATTTTAGATAATAAAAGAGACTTCTATTTTGGTAATGCGATTAGCCTTGGAAATAACGTAAATCCAAACGCCCATCATAAACATGAGTTGTTGGACCAGTCATCCAGACCACATCGCCTTCTTGCCATTCAATTTGTAACTTACCACCAGCAAGCTCAACTTCAACTGAGTTCGCAAGTAAGCCACGGCGCATACCACTTACCGCAGCAGCACATGCCCCTGTACCACAAGCTAATGTTTCACCAACACCACGTTCAAATACACGTAAGCGCACATGTTTTTCATCAATTACTTGCATAAAGCCAGCATTTACACGTTCAGGGAACCGTTTATGTGACTCAACTTGTGGACCAATGCCGGCAACATCTGCAGTTAATACATCTGGAACAATAGTGACAGCGTGAGGATTGCCCATATTGACCACATCAATCTTAATGTTCTGGTCGTTAGCTAACTCAAGTGTATATAAAGCTTCTGCTTGTTCTGCAACGAATGGAATTTCATTCGGCAAGAACTTTGGGTAGCCCATATTGACGCGAACCCAACCATTTTGTCCCAATTCAGGTTTTACGATACCTGCTTTGGTTTGGACAGTAATACTTGTTTTGGTCGTTAAATGGCGCTCATGTACAAAACGAGCAAAACAGCGTACTCCGTTACCACATTGTTCAACTTCAGAACCATCTGCATTAAAAATACGATATTTAAAATCTGCTTCCGGTAAATCTGGTGGTTCAACAATTAAAAGTTGATCAAAACCGATGCCAAAATGACGATCGGCTAAGCGTTGAATTGTTTCTGTATCTAAATAAGCACGTTGGCTGATCAGATCAACCACCATAAAGTCGTTGCCTAGGCCATGCATTTTAGTAAATTCTAACAACATTTCATTTACTCCTCAGGCAACAAGCGTTCATTTTCCCAAAGGGACTCAACCGTTTCACGCTCACGAATCAAATGGGCTTTATCACCTGACACCATTACTTCTGCGGCACGGCCACGTGTGTTGTAATTTGAACTCATTACAAAACCATAAGCACCGGCGCCAAGAACAGCTAACAAGTCATTTTCTTTTAAAGCCAATGAACGATCTTTACCAATGAAGTCACCCGTTTCACAGATTGCACCAACAAGATCCCAAGTTTTTTCTTCAATATCTGAACTTGGCACCACAGGCTGGATATCCATCCATGCTTCATATAAAGCAGGGCGAATTAAATCATTCATTGCAGCATCAATAATGGCAAAGTTACGGTGGCTCGTTGGCTTGAGCAAATCAACTTTTGTTAAAAGCACACCTGCATTTGCACTAATGCTACGACCCGGTTCCATATAAACCTTGAGACCTAATTTTTCTAAAGCAGGTTTCATTGAGTTGGCATATTCTTCAACACTTGGCGGCGTTTCATCTTTATAACAAACACCCAAACCACCACCGATATCAATATGTTTAAGAGTAATACCAAGTTTTTTTAGTTCTTCGATCATCAACATGACACGATCTAAAGCATCAACAAACGGTTTAGTCTCGGTCAATTGCGAACCGATGTGGCAGTCAATTCCAATAATTTCAAGGTTTGGTAAAGATGCAGCATATTGATAGGTTTCATAAACGGTATCACTTGGAATACCAAATTTATTTTCTTTTAAACCTGTTGAAATATAAGGATGAGTTTTTGCATCTACGTCTGGATTTACACGTAAAGAAATCGGCGCTTTTTTGCCTAGACGAGCTGCAACTTTCTGAAGACGGTCTAGTTCTGCATAAGACTCTACGTTAAAGCAAGCAATGCCTACATTTAACGATGTTTCAATATCAGCTTCGGTTTTACCTAAACCAGAAAAAACAACTTTAGATGCATCTCCCCCCGCTTTTAAAACGCGTGCAAGTTCACCACCTGATACGATATCAAAACCAGCACCAAGTTTTGCCAACACATTAAGAACAGCTATATTTGAGTTAGATTTCACCGCAAAACAGATTTGATGATCAATAAAATCAAAAGCACGGTCCATATCTAAGTAATGTTTTTCAAAAGCTGCTTTTGAATAAACATACAAAGGGGTGCCAAATTGCTGCGCAAGCTGCTCCATAGAACATTGCTCTGCATGCAATACTCCATTAATGCGAGTGAAACTCATGAATGTGTCCTTATTTCAAAGCTTAAGGTGAAGTTGTTTGGGTTGGGGCTGATGATTCAACTGGCTGTTCAGCCTGCTCATCCTGTTGAACAACTTGTTTCTGTTCTTTATTACGATAGAGCAAGTATTTCGCACGTTTGTCATAATTCGGATCAGAAGGTAGCTGTAATGCTCCTGACTGACCACAAGCGCTAAGCAAAATACTGCTGCTCAATAAACTGATGAGGCAAATGACACGACGCATCTGAGCACCTGATTTAAACAATTCGATGCAGTATACCGTGATCATGCAGGCGGCTAAAGAGTAAACTTAAAGAGAAAAACAATATGCATAAAAAACGCCAGCTTTTCAGCCGGCGTTTGATCATAAGCAAATAAATTTAATTACTTTTTATGACGTGGTTTATAGAAGAAGAAATAACCAATGATCAAGATAACAAACCAAATTGGGCTGACTTTCAGCGCTTTGAACGTATCTGGTTCTAAAGACAACACATAAATCATGCCAATAAAGAAAATAATCGTGATCCAACATGTAAATAAGCCACCTGGCAATTTAAATGTTGATTTTGCATGTAGCTCAGGACGCGTAGTGTAGTAACGGATATAACTCCAGATAATGAGTAACCACACGCAAATGAACAGAATCGTTGAAAGCGTTGTTGCAAGTGTAAATGCCTCAACTGTATTTGGTACAAAATACTGTAATGCCGCACCTAACAATAAACACGCAGCAGAGAAATACAATGCATTTGCCGGTACCGCACGTCTGTTCAATTTACCAAAAGCTTTTGGTCCCTGATCTTCACGAGATAAACCAAATAACATACGGCTTGTTGAGAAGACACCACTGTTCATTGATGACATCACTGATGACAATACCACCAAGTTCATCAAAATCGCTGCTGCTGCCACACCTGCTTGACTGAACAAGTTTACAAATGGACTAATCGCTGGATCAATTTTATTCCAAGGCGTTACAGACATTACGATCAACAATGCCAATACGTAGAAAATAATGATACGGATTGGAATTGAGTTAATTGCTTTTGGTAAGTTACGTGCTGGATCTTTCGTTTCCGCAGCCGTTGTTCCCACAAGTTCCACACCAACAAAAGCAAAGATTGCAATCTGGAAGCCTGCCAAGAAACCATGTACACCTGTTGGGAAGAAACCACCGTTAGCCCAAAGATGAGTAAATGAAGCAACTTCACCTGTACTTGAGGTAAAGCCTGTAAAGATCATCCATAGACCCACAGCGATTAAAATAATAATCGCAAGAATCTTAATGAGCGCAAACCAGAACTCTAATTCACCAAACAAGCGAACTGTTAACAGGTTTAAACCCATAATAAATACAATCGCGGCAACACTGATCATTGCCCCTTCGACAGGCGAGAAAGGTAGACCATTATTGAAGAATTGTAAGTAGTAGATAATTGCAGAAAGGTCAGCGATACCAATCGTGATCCAACATAACCAGTATGTCCACCCTACAAAGTAACCCGCCCATGGACCGATTAAATCTGTTGTGAAGTCAATAAATGATTTATAGGCAAGGTTTGAAAGAAGTAATTCGCCAAGCGCACGCATGACAAAAAACACCATCACACCAATAATCAAATAAATGAATAAGATTGATGGACCAGCAAGGCTAATTGTTTTGCCTGATCCCATAAATAATCCAGTACCAATTGCACCACCAATCGCGATCAGCTGTAAATGCCGATTGGAGAGGCTTCGATGGAGCTCACCTTGTTCATGAGGCTCGCTCAGATTTTGATTCGACATTTGATAAATACACTCCAGTAATTTTTTTAGTCCGTTAGCTAAATTCAAATCAAAAAGACGATATCGCACCATTTGCAGGTATCTTTTAAATGTATATTTTTTGACAACTTTTCAGCTAACCAATTTGTCTGTATTGCTGATGATTCCAAGCTACATACAATTAAATCCGATAATACGCACAAGCCCCTAGCAATACAATGCACTTTTTTGGAACATCCAGTTTCTCATTTAATGATCAATCTCATATGAAAAAAGGTGGCCAATATGACCACCTTTTTAGCTATTTGATTGTTAAACTCTAGCTTCCTGTTTTCTTAACTTGCGCATTCAATTCTTGGTTTTTCTTCAAGCGCTCTTCCCAGAATGTCGCATTTTTAATTCCTAATTTAATAGGGTCAAATGTGTACTCTTTTACTCCCGCTTTTTGTTGTTCTTCGTAATCTTTTAACGCCTTAATCGTTGGTTTATAAATAAAGTACGTTACAACAATACCAATAATATTAATCCATGCCATTAAGCCAACACCAATATCACCAATACCCCAGATATAGCCTGTGGCACTCAGTAAACCATAACCTACAGCGAGAATGATTGAACATTTTACAATGAACAATAATGACGGTGATTTTGTAATGTAGCTCAAATAAGCAAGGTTTGTTTCTGCAATATAGTAATAAGCTACGATAGTGGTGAAAGCAAAGAAGAATACGGCTAAAGCAACAAAGATCTGACCAAAATTACCAAAAATAGTGCTCACCGCCATTTGTGTAAATGCAGGAGAACCAATTTCAGTCGAGGCAGGAACATTTTGAACAATGAATTGACCTGCTTCTAAAGCCCCCTGAACATTATATTGGCTTGTCATTAAAATCATAAATGCAGTAGCAGAACAAACAATTATACTATCAAAGTGAATTGAAAAAGATTGGACCAAACCTTGTTGAGCTGGATGTTGAACTTCTGCTGCCGCTGCTGCGTGTGGTCCTGTTCCTTGGCCTGCCTCATTGGCATAAACACCACGTTTTACCCCCCAACCGATTGCAGCACCAAGACCCGCCATTGGAGTAAATGCATCTGTAAAAATCAGGCTTAATACTTTTGGAAGATCTGAGATGTTAACCACAACAATAATAACAGCCATGAGGAAATAACCAATTGCCATGAAAGGTACAACCAGTTCAGCAAACTGAGCAATTCGTTTAATCCCACCGAAGATGAGGATAGCCAGTAAACCAATCACGACAACCAAAGCAACGAGTTTATAGACACCAACATCACCAAAAACAATTGCGCCTTCACCCGTAATCTGGGTAAATGCCTTACCTACTGCATTTGCTTGAATACCCGGTAAAAACAAACCACAAGCGACAATTGCTGCAATAGCAAATACAATTCCTAACCAACGCTGACCTAGTCCTCTATCAAAATAAAATGCTGGGCCACCGCGATATTGTCCTTGATACTCAACTTTATAAAGCTGACCGAGTGTCGATTCTACATAAGCTGTACCGGCACCAAAGAATGCAACCATCCACATCCAAAAAACTGCACCGGGTCCACCAAAGCCAATTGCTGCTGCAACACCCGCAATGTTACCTACACCAATACGACCTGCTAAAGATACTGATAATGCCTGAAAAGATGAAACGCCCTGCTCTGAAGAAGTACCTTTTATTAAAAGTCTAGCCATTTCCTTAATTTGGCGGACCTGAACAAATCTTGTCAAAATAGAAAAGAATAAACCAACGCCTAAACATAAATAGATAAGCGCCTTACTCCATATAATACTATTTACCCAATCAACAATTTCTGCTGCACTCATAGATATCAACCTTTTGTATTTCTAAAAATACAATACTCATATTATTTTGTTCGTTTTCACTTCAGCAATATCCATGCCATATCTATAATAAACAGCTAGATACATGCTCCAGTAAAAACACCTTCCTTGGGGAATAGATTAGATTTTTTATATCCATTGAAAACAAACTTTATCTGACTTGTAAAAATCCAATATCGTGTTATTTTTGATGTCTTTCCCTTATTAGTTCCTTAGAAGATCCCTTCAAATTTCCTCATTATCTTTTATGAAAATTTTAGGAAACAAGAACGAAGAACTTCCTAAGAACTATATTTATATAATATCGAGCAAAATTTCAATTTTTTATGAGTAAAGTCAAAACTGTTTACCGTTGCGAGCAATGTGGTGCCGATCATCTTAAATGGGCTGGTCAATGCTCAGAGTGTGGTGAATGGAATTCTCTGACTGAAGTTAAACTTGAGCCAACCACTGCTCACCGTGCACGTCCTAAAATTGGGGGCTATGCGGGCCAAGTTGCTAATATTACAACACTAAATAAAGTTTCCGTTTCTCATGAAACCCGCTTACCTACAGGCATTAGCGAATTTGACCGAGTGCTTGGCGGCGGTTTGGTGACAGGTTCTGTGGTGCTGATTGGTGGTGACCCCGGTATTGGTAAATCAACCATTCTTTTGCAAACCGCAACGCACATGGCAAGCGCAAAAAGCTCTGCACTTTATATTACGGGTGAGGAATCTTTATCTCAGGTGGCGCTTCGTGCGCAACGTCTTGACCTACCAACCGACCAATTAAAAGTCATGGCTGAAACCTGTGTAGAACGCATTTGTGAAGTTTTAGAACAAGAAAAACCTGTAGTCGCTATTCTAGATTCGATTCAAACACTTTATACAGAAACCCTCCAATCTGCTCCGGGTGGTGTTTCACAAATTCGTGAATCTGCTGCTTTATTAACCCGTTATGCAAAAAATAGTGGCACAGCACTATTCATTGTTGGCCATGTGACCAAAGAAGGTGCACTGGCAGGTCCGCGTGTTTTAGAGCATATGGTGGACTGCGTACTTTACTTTGAAGGTCAATCAGACTCTCGCTATCGCATGATTCGTGCTGTTAAAAACCGTTTTGGTGCAGTGAATGAGCTTGGCGTATTTGGCATGACTGATAAAGGCTTACGTGAAGTGGCCAATCCTTCTGCTATTTTCCTAAGTCGTTATGATGAAGCGATTCCCGGCTCAATTGTCATGATTAGCCGTGAAGGAACTCGCCCTCTTTTGGTTGAAGTGCAAGCTTTAGTTGATGATGCTCAAGGACAACCACGACGTGTTGCACTTGGTCTTGAACAAAACCGTTTAAATATGCTGCTTGCTGTAATGCATCGTCATGGCGGCGTGCAAACCACTGGACAAGATGTATACGTCAACATTGTAGGTGGCTTAAAAATTACCGAAACAGGTTCTGATTTGGCTGTTTTACTTGCATGTGCTTCAAGTTTACGTACCAAAGCCTTGCCCCAACAGCTTGCAGTTTTTGGTGAAGTTGGTCTTTCTGGTGAAATTCGCCCTGTTCCTAACGGTCAGGAACGCTTAAAAGAAGCAGCAAAACATGGCTTTAAATATGTCATTTTACCAAGAGGAAACGCTCCACAAAAGGCAATTCCGGGCGTACAAGTTATTGCTGTTGCGCGCTTGCATGAAGCATTGACAGAAGCTATGCAACTCAGTGATGAATTGACATAAAAAAACATACTTTTATAGTTGAAATTTAGAGTAAAAGCCTGCATAAATACTATTACAAATTAACTTTAAACAGGAATTTCCTATGGAAGTACACCAGCGTGGCTTGATTACCGGTATTTTAATGGCTGCTTTAGCAATTTCTCCTCTTGCTGAAGCTAAACGTGCAGGTGGTGGTAAAAGCCACGGTATGGCACGTTCGACTACTTCAAGCCAGTCTTATCAACAACCTCGTCAAGTGACTCCAGTTCAACAAACCACTACAGCGCCTCAGAAATCTGGTCCAGGCGTTGGTTCAATGGTTGCAGCTGGTGTGGCTGGTGCTGCCGTAGGTGCTGTTGCAGCAAATGCTTTAGCTGATGACAAACCGACATCAACTGAACAGCAAGCTACTCAGGCTCAAGCTCAAGAAGAGAAAAAAGGTGGAATCCCAGGTTGGATTTGGGTATTGCTTGCCGCAGCTATTGCTTTCTTTGTATTCCGTAAATTGGGATCAAAAAAAAAATTAGCAGGTAACAACCCTTACGCACCAAATAGTAACGGTCAAAACCCATTTGGCCGTTCTGCTGCACCACAAGCAGCTCCACGTAATACTAGCGATAATACAAATATCTTTGGTCAATCTGTGGGTGGCAGTGCAGCAACGCAAGCGCCTTTTGGTGGTGTAACCACGAGCAATGGCAATCAACTTCCAGATGGTAGTGAACCAGCTGCGTTCTTACGTATTGCACGTCAACGTTTTAATCACATCCAATCGATGAATACTGCAAGTAATATTGAAGAAATTCGCCGTTACTTAACACCAGAACTTTATAGCTCTATGTATAACGACATCATGGAAAACCAAGATCAAGACGTTGCTGAATTTAGTAACTTGAATGCGATGGTTGTAGACAGTGCAACTGAAAATGGTCAATACGTAGTAAGCGTACGTTTCACTGGTACAGTAAGTGAAGACCTAAACAGCTTGCCACAACCGTTTACCGAAATCTGGCATTTTGTTAAGCCTGCTGGCTCTCAACAAGACTGGGTTGTTGCAGGTATTCAACAAGCTTAAGCTAAATAAATCCTAAATAAAAAAGCCACAATATTGTGGCTTTTTTATTTATCAGCGTTTAAGCAATTTCTGCAGGAAAGGTCACTACTTTTTCAATTTTGACCTGATCTGTTGCAACCATGAGTAAACGGTCTATACCTAAAGCGATACCTGAACATTCCGGCATATGAGGCAATGCTGCTAACAGATGCTCATCTAAAGGCATAACATGAAGCCCTTGCTTAGCACGCTCTGCATTATCTGCTTCAAAGCGTGAACGCAACACATCTGCATCGAGTAATTCATCGTATGCATTTGCCAACTCTAAGCCTTCAATATAAACCTCAAAACGCGCCGCAACCTCTTCCCCGTCTTCATCGACTTTCACTTTTGCCAAAGAGGCCATTTCTGGTGGAAAGTCTGTTAAAAAAACTGGAGCATCAAAACCCAAACTTGGTTCAACAAAATGAGAAAATAACAAATCCATATAAGCTAGGCGATCATCGCCCAAGTCGAGATTTAATCCCACACGATTTGCCGTATCTTTGAGTTGTTTCAAAGTTGCCTGCAAAGGGTTGATATCAAGACGATCTTGAAAGGCATGCTTATAACTTAAAATAAATGGACGAACTTCGCCAAAACGATGCTGCAAACAGGTTTGCAATAAATCGGCTGTTTCATGCATTAACGCTTTTAAGTCTAGACCGGGGCGATACCATTCAAGCATGGTAAATTCACTGTTGTGTTTACGCCCGTGTTCATCATCTCGGAACACCTTACAAATCTGATAAATCGGCCCACTACCGCTCGCCAATAAACGTTTCATGGCAAACTCTGGTGAAGTCTGTAAATATTGAGTTTGCAATTTGCCGTTAATATGACGCAAAGCCTGAACTGAAGCTAAATGTACATCGGTGACACCTGCCTGTGAAACGATTGGTGTTTCGACTTCCATGACATCACGTTCAGCAAAAAACTGACGAATTTGGGTATAGAGCTTGGCACGTGCTTTTAAGGCATCAATTGAACAAGTAGGTTGATAACTTAAACTCATGCCTGTGGTCCCCCATGTGCTGCCCATTCACGGCGCAGCGGATAATTCTTACGTAATAAATCAAATGCTTTTTGCTCTACTTTGCCATCTTTAATGCAGGCACGAATGTTGGCATCATCTTGAGCAATATCATAAATCTGAGCTAACTTTTGCTTTAACACTGCTTTTAAATCATGTCCTGAAAAATCGTCTTCGCATGCAGGTAACTGAGTTTCAAAACGCTTATTCATGTCATATCCAAACTTTTGACAAAAAGCTTCATAAATCATTTGTGTACCACGAGCTTTTCCTTCAAGGCTATAACCAGCAATATGCGGTGTTGCTAAAGCCAACATGTCTATAAGTTCTTCTGATATGACTGGTTCATGCTCAAATACATCAAGCACCACTTTACGCTGTGTACGTTGAATGTCTTCCATTAAAGCGGCTTCTTTCACGACTGGACCACGTGCACTATTAATTAAAATCGTGTCAGGTTGAAGTGCTGCAAAAGCTTTTTCATCAAACAAATGATATGTCGGATGTTCACCGTTTTTGGTCAGCGGCACATGAATTGAAATGGCATTGGCTTGTTGCAACAGAGTTTCTAAGCTTACATTTTCAATTGAATCTAACTGTACATATGGGTCAAAGCCAATTACATTCCAACCAAGTAACTGAGCCATATAGGCCAAGCGCTTACCGACATTGCCAAGGCCAACAATACCTAGGGTAAATTTTTCTTGTTGTTCTAAAAGGTTTGCATCTAAATGAAGTAAAGCAGTAATGACATATTCAGCCACCGCTTGCGCATTACAACCAGCCGCATTTGCCCATGTAATTCCTTGTTTTTCTAACGCTGCAATATCTAAATGATCGGTCCCAATTGTGGCACTGCCCACATATTTTAATGCTGTGTTTTCAATTAAACTTGCGTTAACCGCAGTAACCGAACGAACCAATAAAGCTTCAGCATCTTTTACATCTGCATGGGTTAAAGTGCGCCCTGCTTTGTGTTGAATATCGCCAAACTCAGAAAAAAAGTAATCGGTAAATGCCAAATTTTCATCTGCGACGATTTTCATTGTCTGCAACCCATAGCTTATAAAAACGTTATTATCCTTTGAGTTGTAGCAAAGCACAATGTTAAGGGTATAAATTAGTATAGGGTCTCAAGACTCAGTTTAGTTACAACCCACCACCAAAATAAAAGTAAGCCATGACAGCGAGTGTGAGCCAAATTAAAATAATGAGTACGGCAACCAAATAGTTTTTTGGTCGTTTTTCATGTTCATCCAGCCATTCTTCAGATTGTTGTTCAGCATCGAAAATGACTTGTTGAGGTGTAAAACGAACTGCTAACCAAATCAGTATTGGTAAAATGATGGCATCATCAATAAAGCCCAAAATAGGAATAAAATCTGGAATTAAGTCGATGGGGCTAAACGCGTAAGCCACAGCCACCACAGCAATAATTTTGGGTAACCACGGCATTTGAGGATGCCTTGAGGCAAACCAAAGCATAATAATTTGCTTCTTTAGACCTTTTGCCCATTCTTTTATTGATTGTAACCAAGACATTTGGACAGACTCTGAACCTTTAGAGTTTTATAATAATCCATAAAACCTATCCTTAGCTTAAAAGCCAAAGAAATGTCAGATGAGCTTTATTTTAGGTCCATCACCTTGAACAATATATTTTAAATTTCTGTATATAAAACAAATCTATCTCCCCTACAAAAACTCGCCAAAGTCAGGCCAGATTGTTTGGCTAATTGAATAGCCATGCTGGTAGGTGCTGAAATTGATGCCAGTAGACTTATATTCAGCTGAGCACATTTTCGTATCAGTTCATAACTTGCCCGACTGGTCATCACCACAAAACCTAAACTGGTGTCGTAGTTTTCTTGCGCTAAATAACCGAGTAATTTATCTAAAGCATTATGGCGGCCGACATCTTCAAATAAAGCGACGATGTGACCATCAACCACCCATGCTGCGGCATGTGCGCCACCCGTTAAAGCGGTAATTTCTTGCTGGGCTTTTAAGTGGGAAATGGCACTCGGAATTTGCTCAAGCCATATTTTTGATGCATGTGTTGTAATTTTTGGAACATCTAACTGAAACTGCTCTAAGCTTTCAATTCCACATAAACCACAGCCTGTACGGCCTACCATCATGCGGCGGTGTTCTTTTAAGGCAGCAAATGCTCTCGATGAAATGGTCATTTCCACCGTAATACCCAATTCATTTTGATGTACATCAAGCGCATATAGCTCTTTTAAGCTAGTTAAAATGCCTTCTGAGAGACTAAAACCTTTGGCAAATAAATCAACATCGGTCGGTGTCGCCATCATCACCGCATGCGAAATGCCGTTATACACCAAGGCAATTGGGTACTCTTGCACAATATGATCTAAAACATTTTCAGAGTCGGTTTTGTTAAACCG
The DNA here is from genome assembly GCF_027854635.1 of Acinetobacter sp. AOR43_HL. Classification (NCBI taxonomy): domain Bacteria; kingdom Pseudomonadati; phylum Pseudomonadota; class Gammaproteobacteria; order Moraxellales; family Moraxellaceae; genus Acinetobacter; species Acinetobacter sp. AOR43_HL. Next base: position 24,771 of record NZ_JAKTHX010000002.1, on the reverse strand, counting down.
CTGTACTGGTAATGTTTCAACCCCATAAGAATGTGGTGTCAAAATTATTTCCTTTATTTCAAAATGGCGCTTGTTTAGAGCGCCATTTGTTTAGATGACATTTTTTAATATTGCCTTTGATTAAAGGTTGCTTACTTTCTTATCGGCATCTTCAGGGGCTACTGCGGTTGCCAAGTTAAAATGCTCTGGCGCATTTCCGGGATGCAAAATCACAGGAACGCTTTTTGAAGCAGGAATCTTGGCATATTTATCATGACTACTTAATGCCACCAAAGGATTAGTTTCTGGATAGTAAGCGGCTAAACTGCCTCGCGGAATGTTGTACGGCACAATACGGAAACTATGCACGATACGTTTCACACCGTCCGAGAAAACACTTTCAATATCGACCCATTGGTTTGCTTCGAAACCAGCTTCATCAATATCAGCTTGGTTCATAAACAACACACGGCGCTGACCAAACACTCCGCGGTAACGGTCATCTAGACCATAAAGTGTCGTGTTGTATTGGTCATGAGAACGCGTGGTCATTAAGGTATAAACTTTACTGTCGGTATATGCGGCAGCGTACTGATTTTCTTTATCGGCATAGACTTCACTCAGCGGTGTAATCATAAACTGCGCTTTACCACTTTTTGTATTCCAGATGTGCTGATTGGCTGGATGTTCAAGGTGGAAGCCACCCGGCTTATAGACACGTAAATTAAAGTCATGGAACTCATCAAATACATCGGCAATTGAGTCACGAATACGGTCATAGCTTTCGATATACCATTTCCACTTAATTTGGCTGTCTGGAAGCACTGCTTCAGCCATTCGGGCGACGATATCTGGTTCAGACAAAATATTGTCAGAAATTGGAGCGTTACGCCCTGCTGACAAATGAATATTACTCATCGAATCTTCGACTGAAATTGCCTGTGGGCCATGAAGCTGCTCATCAATTTCGGTACGCCCTAAACATGGCAAAATAAGTGCATTTTTACCACACACCAAATGGCTACGGTTTAACTTGGTTGCGACATGAACGGTTAAATTACACTTTCTAAGTGCTTCTTGGGTATGCGGCGTATCTGGCGTTGCAACTGCAAAGTTCCCACCCAAACCAATAAAGACTTTGACCTCGCCTTCAGCCATGGCTTTAATGGTCTCAACAACACCATGCCCATTTTTTCTCGGTGATTTAATTCCAAATACGCGGTCAATGTTATCGAGTAATTTAGGGCTAGGCAGTTCATTAATACCCATGGTTCGGTCGCCTTGCACGTTACTGTGTCCACGAACTGGACATAGCCCTGCACCCGGTCTGCCAATTTGTCCACGCGCCAACAATAAATTTGCCAGCATATGTACGTTAGCTGTGCCGTGGCGATGCTGGGTAATCCCCATACCCCAACAGAAAATTGAACGCTCTGATTCTAAAAAGAGTTTGGCGAGTTTTTCTAAATGTTCAGGCGATAACCCTGAGTGTTTATAAATATCTGCCCATTCAGTTCTTTCAACCTCAGCAATCATTTCATCAAAACCAACGGTATTAACCGCAATAAAGTTTCGGTCAAAAACGCTTGGTTTACCTGAGGCAAGTGCTTTTTTATCCCACTCATTTAAGTGCTTTAACATCCCTAACATTAGTGCATAGTCGCCCCCAATTTTAGGTTGGAAATAATAACGACTAATTGGCGTACTACCGTTAGTCATCATTTCAAGAGGTGCTTGTGGGTCTTGGAAACGCTCAAGACCTCGCTCTTTAATTGGGTTAATCGCAATAATGTTGCCGCCGCGTTTAGATACTTCACGTAAAGTACCTAACATACGTGGATGGTTGGTGCCGGGGTTGTGCCCAAAACTAAAAATAGCATCGGCTAAGTCAAAATCTTCTAGGGTGACTGTGCCTTTTCCTAAACCAATCGAGTCAAGCAAACCAACACTTGTGGTTTCATGGCACATGTTCGAGCAGTCTGGAAAGTTATTTGTACCAAAGCTTCGCACAAATAATTGATATAAAAATGCTGCTTCGTTACTGGCACGGCCAGAGGTATAAAATGCCGCTTGGTCTGGGTTGTCTAGCGCATGTAAATGTTCAGCAATGAGTTTAAACGCATCGTCCCATGAAATAGGCAAATATTTATCGGTTGCAGCATCGTAGCGAACTGGGTCTGTTAAGCGACCTAAGTCTTCGAGGAAAAAGTCACTTTGCTCTGATAACCAACTGACCGTATGCCCTGCGAAATATTCAGGAGTCACTGTTTTACTGGTTGCTTCAAAAGCAACTGCTTTTGCACCATTTTCACAGAAGTTAAAGGCATGAGCATCTTTCTTTTCTGGCCATGCACAGCCGGGACAGTCAAAACCTGTAGGTTGGTTAATGTTGAGTAAGGTAATTGAACCTTTACCTAAAATATCTTGTCGCTTTAAGTTTCGAGCAACGCTGAGGAGTGCGCCCCACCCGCCAGCAGGATGAGTGTATGGCTCAATTCGCGCAAAACCGTTATTTTGCTGTATATGCTTTTGTTCTTCTGAATTATCCACTTTTTCATCCTCTTATTTCTTCTTAGGCATTCAACAGATCCAATAAAACCACAATTTAATTATGCTTATATTAAGAATCGCTGCTGTCTATCTTATGGGCAGAGTCCGCTTGGTATGTTATTCACCATATTTTAAAAAGCTGGCTCAACTGTTCTTATAATATGTGCCATATTTTTTACAATTACAATCATTCAAGCCAACCACGCTATTTATAGAAAAATATATAAAACAATGGGTTAAAAAGTTAGAAACTCCGCCTTTTACAGATCAAAACATTATTAATTTTCATTCTTAACAGAAGATAAACTCTTTAAAATTGATGCTTACATGTCTTTATGTATGGTTTTTTTGGATTAAGCAGTATAAAACAATTAAAAATCTATCCACATTAGAGCACTTATGAAGGTTGTGATCGCCCCTGATTCATTTAAAGACAGCTTAACTGCTTTAAACGTAGCTCAGGCCATTGCCAAAGGATGGCAAGAAATTTTTCCTCATGCGGAAACTGTTTTATGTCCAATGGCAGATGGCGGTGAAGGAACCATTGAAGCTGTTTTAGAAGTCTGCGATGGTCAATGGCGTGAAAAAACTGTAGTCGGGCCATTAGGTCAGCCTGTTCAAGCCAAATGGGGATGGTTAGAAAAACAAAGAATTGCCATCATTGAAATGGCTCAAGCGAGCGGCATACAGTTAATTCCACCGTCTGAGCGGGATGCTTGCCACAGTACAACATTTGGAACGGGCCAGCTCATTTTGGATGCTTTAGACGCAGGTGCAAAAGATATTATTTTAACTGTGGGAGGCAGTGCTACCAATGATGGCGGCACAGGATTACTGAGTGCTTTAGGTGCTGTTTTGCTCGATGCCAACCAAAAGGTTTTATCCGCAGGTGGTCTCGCTCTAAGCAGCCTATCAAAAATTGATTTAACACATTTCGACTCACGTATTCAGCAGACGAGGTTTTTACTAGCAGCCGATGTGACCAATCCACTTTGCGGTCCAAACGGCGCATCTCATATTTTTGGCCCACAAAAAGGGGCTTCCCCTACTCAAGTAAAGTTACTTGATCGAGCTCTTGCCCATTTTGCCGATGTCTCGGCACAACTTTTAGGTTTCGATAAACGAGATGAAGCAGGCTCTGGCGCTGCTGGCGGTTTGGGCTTTGCAGCCAAAACTTATTTAAATGCAGATTTTAAAGCTGGCGTTAAAGTCGTGGCGGAACTGAATCAGCTTGAGCATAAAATTTCTGACGCAGATTGGGTCATTACCGGTGAAGGTAAATTTGACCAACAAACCTTAAGCGGTAAAACCGTTTTTGGGGTAAGCCAAATTGCCAAAGCCCACAATGTTCCTGTCATTGTGATTGCAGGAACTTTAGGCCAAGGCTATCAAGCACTTTATGAGCACGGCGTTACGGCTGCTTTCTCATTAGCAAATGGCCCGATCACATTAGAACAAGCCTGCGAACATGCGGCAGAACTCATTTATGAAAGAACAGTCGATATTGCGAGGTTAATTCAGTTTAGCCAAAGCAGCTTAAAAGATAAAAAAGTTTAATCGGCTAACTTTAAAAGATTCTCTTTACAGCTTTCCAATATTTCATCGCTAAGCACAGATTGGTCTGGGCATGCGCGAGACAAGGCAATTGACCCCACAGATTGAGCAAGAATATTAATAGCTTGCTTTCTCAACTCTTCTATTTCTAAAGAAACTTGTTTTGCTCGTTCATTCATAATGAACTGAATAAGTTGCTCAATGCCCTCTTCAAATTCGACTTTTACTTCGTCTGGTTGTCTTGCAGCATCACAAGATAATGCTGTTAAGGTGCAGCCCAAATCTCGGTTGTCTCGATGAGTGCGAGACACATAAAGCTGAATAAATTGAGTTAAGTTTAAGCCTTCTATTCTTTTTAAGACTTGCTCAAGCCCATGTTTAACAGTAATTGAGACAAGGTCTGTTTTCGAGCTGAAATGTTTATAAAACCCACCGTGGGTAAAGCCTGCGCTAGACATTAATTCAGCAATGCCGACACCGTCGTAGCCTTTGCTACGAAACAGTTGAGTCGCCTTCTCGACAATTTTTTCTCGGTTTTCTTTTACCTTAGTTTTACTGACTTTCATGTTGGCCTACCCACTTTTACTCACCCTACTCGTCATAATTATACATTGATTATGATTGACATCAAAAATTATATATTTTAGATTATAATCATCATCTAAAAATTAAAGCGTGGAGACATCACATGTCAGCTCAATCAAAAGTACTTATTACAGGGGCTTCATCAGGAATTGGTTCTGTCTATGCAGACCGATTTGCTCAACGTGGCCATAACTTAATATTGGTTGCACGAGACACAAACCGCCTAGATAAAATCTCGAAGGACCTTCAAGAAAAATACGGCGTACAAGTCGAGTTCATTCAAGCCGATCTATCAAACGATCAAGACATTAGTAAAATTGAAGATGTACTCAAAAACGATGCTGATATTGAAATTTTGGTAAATAATGCTGGTATTGCACTAAACGGAACCTTTTTAACTCAAGATATTAAAGATATTGAAAAACTCATTACTTTAAATATGACTGCGGTTGTTCGTTTGTCTCATGCAATTTCGCAATCACTTATACATAAAGGTAAAGGTGCAATTATTAATTTAGGTTCTGTGCTTGGATTAGCCCCTGAATTAGGTTCTACCATTTATGGGGCAAGTAAATCTTTCATCCAATTTTTTAGCCAAGGCCTATATTTAGAATTAAAAGATCATGGCGTGCATGTTCAAGCCGTGTTGCCTTCTGCAACTAAAACCGAAATTTGGGAACGTTCAGGCATCGACTTAAGCCAAGTTCCACCATTAATGGATGTCAATGATTTGGTCGATGCGGCTCTGATTGGTTTTGACCGCAAAGAAACGATTACAATTCCTGTGCTGAAAGACGAAAATCAATGGAATAATTTTGAAAAATCACGTATCACATTACTACCAAACTTTTCTTCGGCTGATGTAGCCCAACGTTATAAAAACTAACGAGTACCGCTACCCAACTCTTAAGTAGGAAAATCTTATGAATGTTATTGATGCCATCCGTAACCGCCGCGCAGTTAAACGCTTCGACCCTGCTTTTCAACTTTCTGAAGATAACAAAAAGCAGTTGTTGCAAGAAGTTTTAGCAAATGCGCCAAGCGCTTTTAACTTACAACATTGGCGTCCAGTCATCATTGAAGATACTGAGTTAAGACAAAAAATTCGCACCATTGCTTGGGATCAACCACAAGTTACAGAATCATCATTACTAATTGTGTTGTGTGCAAAAGTAAATACATGGGAAGTTGATGCTAAGCGTGTGTGGGATGGCGCGACTCCAGAAGTACAAAATATTATGGTTGGCGCAATTGACCAATATTACCGTGACCGTCCACAAACCCAACGTGACGAAGTTATGCGTAGTGCAGGTATTTTTGCTCAAACCTTGATGCTTCTTGCTCAAGAGCATGGTTTAGACAGTTGCCCTATGGATGGTTTTGACTTTGACGCAATGGCGAAGCTCATTAACTTACCTGAAGATCACGTGGTATGTTTAATGATTGCTGTTGGTAAGTCAGCTTCCGAACCTTACCCACGCGTGGGCAAACTTCCTTACGACGATGTCATTATTCAAAATACATTCTAAGTTTTTAGTCAGATTTTAGGCCCTCATGCTATTTATAGCATGAGGGCCTAATTGTTAATGACATTCTGTTTTGTAAAATCATTTTGCCTTTTTGGTGTTTAACTTATTGGTTAAACGACGAACTAAAAGAAAAAATAAAGGCACAAAGAAAATAGAAAGTAGAGTTCCCGAAATCATCCCACCAGTTACGGCGATACCAATTTCTTTTCGGCTAACAGCCCCTGCTCCTGTAGATACAGCCAATGGAAGAACACCTGCAACAAAAGCCAGAGATGTCATAATAATTGGCCGTAATCGCTGACCCGCACCTTCAATAATAGCGTCCATTAATGCCTGACCAGCCTCTAACTTGGCTGCCGCAAATTCAACAATCAAAATGGCATTTTTGGCAGAAAGCCCAATGGTGGTAAGCATAGCGACCTGAAAGTAAATATCGTTAACAAAACCTGCCAGACTTGCAGCAACTACAGCCCCAATAAGACCTAAAGGAATCACTAGCATGACAGAGAGAGGAATAGACCAACTTTCATAAAGTGCTGCCAAACATAAAAAGATAAAGATGATTGAGGCTAAATATAACCAGATCGTTTGGCCACCCGCTAGTTTCTCTTGATAAGACAACCCACTCCACTGAAGATTAAAACCTTGTTGTTGGTCTACTAACTGCTGCATCTTATCCATAGCCCCACCAGAACTCTCACCAGCTGCCGCAGAGCCTTGTATTTGAACGGCTGAAAGACCGTTAAAGCGTTGCAGCATTTGAGGGCCCATCTGCCATTTCACAGAAGAGAAGCTAGAAAATGGCGTCATCTCACCAGTAGCACCGCGAACATACCATTGCCCAATATCTTGAGGTAAGGAACGATAGATTACCTCTCCTTGCAAATAAACTCGCTTAACACGTCCCTGATCTATGAAATCGTTAATATAAGATCCGCCCCACGCCGATGAGAGCGTATTACTAATATCTGCTTGGGCTAATCCAAGAGCACTGGCTTTTCTTTGATCGATATCGACTTGTAACTGGGCTTTATCTTCTAAGCTATTTAAACGTACTGCAGCTAGGCCAGAATCAGCATTTGCTGCTTTTAACACATTATTTTGTGCTGCGAGTAAAGCATCTCGTCCTTTATTTTCAGCATCTTGCAACCAAAATTCAAAGCCACTAGATTGCCCAAGGCCTCTTACAGCAGCGGGTGAAAGTACCTGAACACGTGCGTTACGCAGTGACTTAAAATGTGCATTTGCACGAGCAATCACAGCTTCGGCTGTATTTTCACTACCTTCTCGGTCATCCCAATGTTTGAGTCCGGCAAATGCCATTCCCACATTTTGCCCACTGCCTGCGTTATTTCTACCCATCACCATGAAAATCACATTGAGATTATTCTTTTCTTTCGTCAAAAAGTAATCTGCAATCTGATTACCAACCCGCTCTGTTTCAGCTAGTGTCGTGCCTACAGGCGTACTAAATTGAACCATAACCGAGCCTTGGTCTTCTTGTGGTAAAAACCCCGTATTCATACGCGTATATTGCCAACCTAACAAAGCTGTAATACCTACGAATATGATCATAAAGACTTTGGGTTTACCTAAAACAGCAACTAGCTTTGTGCGGTAGCCTGACTGCCCTTGTTCGACTTTACGATTGAACCAAGTAAAGAATTTTCTCTGCTTATGTTTTTCATTTGCAGGTTTGAGTAATGTTGCACATAACGCAGGTGAAAGTGTTAAAGCAACAATTGCAGAAAGTACCATTGCCGATACGAGCGTTACCGAGAACTGGCGATAGATAATCCCGACGGAACCACCAAAAAATGCCATAGGTAAAAATACTGCTGCGAGTACCATGGCAATACCCACGAGCGCACCCGATATCTCCTGCATTGAAATTAGGGTGGCTTGCCGAGCATCAAGATTTTGCTCATGCATAACCCGCTCGACATTTTCTACAACGACAATCGCGTCATCTACCAGTAAACCAATTGCGAGTACCATCGCAAACAAAGTCAGTGTATTAATGCTATAGCCAAGTACGCTCAACACACCAAATGTTCCTAACAATACAACTGGAACAGCAATTGCCGGAATTAAAGTCGCACGCCAGCTCTGCAAAAATAAGAACATGACAATAATAACGAGAACAATCGCTTCAGCTAAAGTTTTAATCACCCCATTTACCGAAGCTTCTACAAATGGCGTACTGTCGCGTGGGTATGCAACTTTTAAACCCGCTGGCATAGAGGCAGTTAACCGTGTGACTTCAGCTTTAACTCGTTCAGCCGTTTCTAATGCATTGGCACCAGATGCAAGCTGAATAGACATACCCGAAGCTGGCTCTCCATTCAAACGTGTAGAAGTCTGATAACTCTCTGCACCACGCTCGACTCGAGCAACATCTTTAAGTAATACAACCGCACCATTGGTTTGTGTGCGCAAAATAATATTTTCAAATTGGCTCACGGTTTGTAACCGAGATAATGCTGTTACTGTTGCATTTAAAGCCTGCCCATCACGCGTGGGTAATGCGCCCAATTCTCCTGCTGTAATTTGAGTGTTTTGTGCTTCAATTGCAGTTCTAACATCTGATGGCATTAATCCATAACTGTTTAATTTATGAGGATCAAGCCAGATGCGCATTGCATATTGAGCACCAAATACGGTGATTTCACCCACTCCATCGACCCGACTTAATGGGTCTTGCAGTGTACTCACCATATAGTCAGATATGTCGACAGAAGATCTAGTCCCACTTTCATCGTAAAGCGCAAAGACCAGTAAACTATCACCCTGTGACTTTGTTACAGTGATCCCTTGCTGCTGAACCTCTTGAGGCAATCGACTCAGCGCCTGATTCACAGCATTTTGCACCTGCACCTGAGCAGTGTCAGGATTGGTATTTTGATCAAAACTAAGACTTATGCGTGCTTGACCCGCCGAACTACTACTCGATGAAAAATAAAGTAGACCATCAATCCCTTTAATTTGTTGCTCCAAAATCTGGGTAACACTGTCTTCAACAGTTTTGGCAGATGCTCCCGGATAGTTTGCAGTAACATTTACACCCGGTGGTGCAATGTCAGGATATTGCTCAATGGGTAACGTTAAAATCGAAATCGTCCCCAATGCCATAATACAAATAGAGAGGACCCAAGCAAAAATAGGTCGTGCAATAAAAAAACTCGACAACATACGCAATCCTCAACTCATTGGGGTAGGTTTAATCGTCATGCCGGCACTTAAGCCTTGCAGACCCTCAACAATGACTTGATCTCCTGCTTTCAAGCCAGAGGTCACTAACCAACGATTATCAATTGCATCGCCTAGAGTAATTTTTCGTTGCTCGGCTTTATTATCTTTTCCAACAATCCAAACAAGTGGATTTCCTTTTGCGTCTCGGAACAGCGCACCTTGAGGAATTAAGACGCAGTTAGGACGTGTTCCCGTTCCAAGTTCTGCCCGCACATACAGGCCGGGCAATAACGCATTATTGGGATTGGGAAATGCTGCACGTAAGGTGACACTTCCGGTCGCCTCATCTACAGCAACATCACTAAACTTAAAAGTCCCCTGTTCTGCATAGGCAGTGCCATTCTCAAGCTTCAAACGTACTGAAAGTTCAGTCGGTTTTATTCCATTTTCAGTAAGCTGTTTACGCAGTGCCATGTATTCATCACTCGACTGAGTCAAATCGACATACATGGGGTCCAGTTTTTGAATCGTTGCTAAAGGATCTGTTTGAGCAGAGGTGACTAAAGCCCCACGTGTAATGGATGAACGCCCTATTCGTCCTGAAATTGGCGCACTAACTTGTGTGTAACGTAAATTGGTTCGTGCTGTTTTCAGTACAGCTTCATTTACGGCAACAGTCGCTTTCGCTTGCTCATATGCACTTTGAGCATTATCAAGCTCTTGTTGACTCACCCCATTTACTTTAATTAATTCTTTATAACGCTCGGCTTGAAGGCGAGTCGAATTTACAGTGGCTTTTGCTAATGCAAGATTACCAGCGGCTTCATCCACACTATCCCGATAGAGTGATGAATCAATTTTATAAAGTGGCTGCCCTTTGTTTACTTGCGTGCCTTCCTTAAATAATTGCTCTATTACTACTCCATTGACTTGTGGACGGACCTGAGAAATTTCAGAGGCCACCGTTCTACCAGCCAATTGATAGGTAGATTCAATCGTCTCTGGTTTTATAGTGATCGTACCCACCTGCTGAATATTTTTAGGGGCAGGCTGATCAGAATCACATCCATTAAAAAAAACAAATAAAGGCAATAAATATATAAACTTACGGTAATTAAAACTTAGATCAAGCATATCTGGGACCCCAGACTTATAGACAATTTATTTACTTTACTGTAAAGTAAATAAATAAGATGTGCAAGAAAACCGATATGTTAAAAAAATCTCCAGGTCGTCCCTCTCGAATTCGCCCTACTATCATTGCTGCAGCACGCGAACTATTTCTTGAGTATGGATTAGAAGTCCGTTTAGAGGCTGTTGCCACGAAAGCCGGTACAAATCGACAAACTTTATATAACCACTTCCCGACCAAGACAGCGTTACTTATTGAAGTCTTTGATCATTTAAAAGCAGAAATGGAAGCACCTTTCATTGAGCAGCATGAATTAAAAAATAAGCGCCTAGATCAATTACTCTTAGAAATTGGGCAGGCTGTACAAAATCATTTTTATCATATTGATGTCATTCGTCTGCAAAGATTGCTGATTATTGCTTTAGTTGAAATGAAGGAAATTCTTCCAAAAATTCAACAGCGTACTCAGGGAAATATTAAAAGATCGTTAACCGATATTCTTGCAACAGCGCACAATGCAGGCATTGTTAAAATTGATCAACCTGAGGCAGCAACAAAAGCGTTCCTTGGTGCTGTTATGGGATATGCATATCCTGCTACGCTGATTAGCGGAAACATTCCGACTCCCCAAGAATTACAACAGTTAAATGAAGAAGTTTGCCGAACCTTTTTAAAAGCATGGCATTATAAAGAATAGAATCCAAATAAAAGCCCTTGTTATAAAAGGGCTTTTTAAATTAGACATTTAAACATCGTATCAATTATTAATGGCTTGAAGAAACATCCAGCAAACTCATTTAAGCAGATTTAGCAGGAATATTTTTGCTTCACTCATTTTATTTAAACTGCTTCAAAAAACAGTCTAATATCATCTCTTTATCCCCTACTTGACCCGAGCTTAAAAGCTGAATAATGGTTCCCTCAATCATATATAAAAATAATTTGGCGTCCTGAAAGGAAACATCTTTTTTTAGTTTTATTAACTGACTATAGATTTCATTAAGCAACCATGTTCTATATCTCATTGCGGTTATATAGGCTTTTGGATAAGTCAGTTTGATTTCAAAAATTGCTTTAAATAATAGATAGTAAAGCCCCTCCAAATCGGTGTGTAAGACATAAAGTTTCTTAAGTTTATCCATCACACTTGTTTGACTGGTGTACTCAACCATTGAAACTACTTTTTCTTTTAAACGTTCTTTTTGCACGATCATGCAGATTTCAATAAATCGCTCTTTAGAATGAAAATAATGATAAAAAGTCGCTTTTGGAATTTGAGACTCTTTCACAATTCTGTCGACTCCAACCGTATGAAATCCGTGATGGTGAAACAGATCAATTGATTTATTTACGACTTGTATGGCACGTGGGGAGATCACTAAATTTGGCATAGTTTTACCGTTATAAAAATTCTTGTTGTATGTAAACGAGATACTTTTTTGGGAGAAAAAAAGGCATAGCAAAGCCGTAAAGACTGTGCGTGGCACATCTCAAGTTTTATTGTTGATTAAGTTTTTGGTCGCGACGAATTAAAGCCTGAAAGCACTAATCGCTATCAAGCTGCTTATAAATTTAAGTCGTGTCGATATAGACTTTGGCAAAGGCTGCCAAGAAATTAAGAATGTGCAAAGCCAACTCCTTTTTATTGGGAGTTCTGCCAGACATGAATAGGAATTATGGTGGCAGAACGAAAGGGGGTTAGCAGACTGGCTCAAGACCCAGCACACCCGAAGGTGTCCCCCTTCCGTCCTACCGCTACAAAAAGGGAGACGAACGGGTCTACATCAAAAAAATGAATTTTTTCAATGTTCTTGAGCACGGTCTGCTAAAACCGGCTGGCAATGTGGCCAGCAGGCAAAGAATAGTGCCCTGTCCTTTTACAGTCAAGCACACAAAATGACATTTGTTTTAAAATAGATCATTAAAAAGTAAGGATAAATAATGAGATGATTATTGTTAAATGGGGGTTTATAAAGGAGAGAAAAACAGAAAAATTAGTAAACAACTATTTGTTATGTTTACGCGAATATTCAGTGTAAGGAAAATGATAGATCTTCATTTGAATTAAATTTAAAAGTTATTACACAAACACTGATAATTATAAAAACACTATCCTCTAGACGAGATAGAATTTAAAAAAATGATTTTTACATAAGGCATGGGATGAACAGACAGAAAATTGGTGTAGATCTTGGAGGTACTAAATTATTAATATTATGTGATGAAATTGAGGAGATATTTAGTACAGGAATTTCATTCACCCCAGAAGAATTAATATCACACCTACAATCTTTTATTTTAAAACATGGAATTAAACCCGAAAGTATAAGCCTAGCAGTGCCGGGTCTAGTTAACGAATATGGGCACATTGTTAATTGTGATGTCCTCCCTGCATTTACAGGTTGGCAAGGAAATGAAGCATTAAAATTATTATGTAGTAAAACAATTATCTTAAATGATGTAAAAGCTGCCATGCATGCGGAACTAAATGATTCCTCGTCTCATGCTGCAAGCGGCATTCTTATGATTGGAACAGGTATTGGGGCTGCATTCATAATAAATGGAAAACCCTTACTGGGAGCTAGTGGTTGGGCTGGTGAGCTAGGTTACCTACCAGTAAAAAGTAATGACGGAATTAAGCGTCTAGATGAAGTTGCAAGTGGCTCAGCAATTACCAAGCAATGTGCACTCAGTCCATCTAATCTAGCATTAATGGCTAACAATGGAGATCAAGCAACTTTAACTGTTATAGAAGAGGCAGGCACAGCTTTAGGTCTTGGAATAGCAACTGTTATTAATCTTTTAAATCCATCGCAATTAGTAATAGGAGGAGGAACAATAGAATTACCCGGTTATTTAGACGCGGCTTTAAAGTCTGCTAAAGAAAACTGCCTTCCTGAGCTTTGGCAAGATTGCGACATATCAAAAGTAAAAGCGGGAAGAAAAGTAGCTGCTTTAGGTGCTATACGTGCAATTGAACAATAAAATAATATGAGTATTTTTCTGATCCGACATGCTGAGAGTGAAGCCAATATTAATGGAAAAACCCTTTCGCATGCTTCAATTGCTTTAAGTGAATTTGGACATAAACAAGCTCAAGCACTCTGTTCACAACTACCTAAAATTGATCATGTAAATGCATAAGATTACTGACCTAATCTTTAAAGAGGTCGAATAGAGCTTTTCAGTAAGGTTGAAACCAAGGTTTCTTTGGTGCAGTACCAGTATATGCAGGACTAACTTTAATTGGCCCCTGACCTTTTTCGCATTGTTGAACACCCCATTCACTCGGGCGAAAACGTGCATTGGGTCCATCGGGTTCAGGTTTACCAAATTCTTTTGCAATATCATAATGAATGGATGGAATTTCAAGTAACACGATGTCTCCACGAGAACAGGTGATGGTGGGACGCTTCGTATCGTAAACCCATTTACCATAACCATTTTCCTCATTAGGGTCAAAGCGCATAACTGGACCTATTTGCTGATCCCATGCCAATTCCATTCGAGGAGGTTCCATCGCAGTTACCCACATTCCAGCGACTTGTACAGGATGAGGAAAACGTACAGCTTGTAATCCCCGTAAACTCAAGGGTAATTGAGGCTCACCGTTGTCAAAAGCATCATAACGACTGATTAAGCTCCCTTTGGGAATCAACAGTTCTCCATATGGCGCATCTTGAGATAAAATGAAATGGCTGCGACTTTCTTTATAATGCTCTTTAAGTGCAAACTCATACCCTACCGATGCAATCATATAAAATAAATAACCTGCCCATAGGTCACATATTAGTGCCAATACGGTAATGAATAATGTCTTTCGAGAAAAAAACCTAACAGGCTTTTGAGCCTTATTTCGCCAAAAGAATAGTGCTTTCACCAACAAGCCTAGTGTTAGTACAACACCAATTAATGGAACAATAAACAACAGAAAAATTGTGAAAAAAGAGAATGGCTGTACCGGTATCATAATTTTTAAATCTTTAACTTCATATATTTTTATATGCACCCATTATTATAGATACTTAATTCATTTCATACGAGGTGTATTGATTTTTTAGGAAAATTCAAAAAAATATTTAGGCCCAAGATAGATTCTCTAAAGGGATCAAAAAGAATTTTTTCATTACACTCAATAGCTTTTTCTAAAAAGCTTATTATTTTAGAAATTTCATCTATAAAAGCTGTATAAATTTCAATTAGTTTTTTAAATTCGTTAATTAATTGATAAAGCTGTCTGTCACTATATAAATCGTAATCTACATATGAAAGATCAGAAATAAATGGAAGTGTTTCCTGATCAAAAATTGAAACTAAAATATCTGCAAATTCTTTTTGTATTTGGTAGGCGAATAAAGATTCGCCTTCTTTCATAGACTTAAATGTCCAAATATGCATTAAATACATTCTTAAAATTTTTCCTAAAGCTTTCCAATTTTCATAATATTATAAAAATATCTTATTATGTATTTAATATATTAGATATTAATGAATGTATAAATTATTATAGTTTAGCTATAAAAAGCCCCTGTTCTATAGAAGCATTTTCAATTAAATTATTTATAAACCCAAGGCACGACCAGTGAACCAATCCAAGTAGATTTAGCCGAGATATTTTCAGATTTACGAACACAGCAGACATCAGCACCACTACTCTAAAAATATAATCTCACTCCTGAAATCTATGAATATTTGCAAGAGTTTAACTATTTATTGAGTATAAATGGTAATACCAATATGGATGACCGTAGAGTTTGAATGGATGCTTATTGAAAAAAAATAGATTACTCAATAGACCCTTAAAACTGCCTAACTAAAGTAGTGAGGCAGCGTATTTGATATGTAATTTATTTTAAAGAGGCGTTCCACAAATATCTGTGGTGCCTGTTGGATAAGTAAATTGTAGTTTTGAATGATCAGAAACTATTTCATATGATATTTCTTTACCAAGGGCACTAGAGTTAGAAGCATAAAATCCCTCTTCAATTGCAATAGCAAACTTCATTTTGCTTAATGGAGTTGTATAACTCCATGTGTATCCCCTATCTACACCATTTACAATATAACCAATTTTCTTGCTGATTTGATTGTAATAAATTCCCACTCTAACTGTTTCATTTGCTAAAACTTCTTTTTGTGTCTGATTTGGGGTTATGTTTCCAGAAATAGAACTCATGAACAAATTTTGCTGTGAACCATACGCACTTCCAAAACTTGGTGCGGCAAAAACAATACCGTCATAATTACTTGTTCCTGTGATAAATCCTGAAGCTAGTTCATTTGAGTTTAGATTTATTGGTTTCTTGAAAATATATTCAAAAGCAATCACATTAGACTGAGCAATATTGGTATCAGTTTTAGTTTTTATCAGTGTTCCTATGTTTATATTAGCCAAAGCCTTAGTTAACACTTTCTGTCCAGTTATTGTTATATAGTTGCTTGGATTTGGTGTCCCTTCTGGTGTTTGTGAAGCGCTTGGATCAATCTCTAAATCACCAATTTTACATTCGGCCCAACTCTGTACACTGATAATTAATAAGCTAAGAATCAATATATTTTTTTTCATTATTTCACCTTAATTTTATTGTGATTTTTGATTGTATGGTAAAAATTTAAGGTTTAGAAATTTTTCAGATAAAGAGACAATAAGTTAAGTATGCTAAGAATTATTTGATAGCTAGTCTTCTAAAATTAATATAAATCTAGTTCCGATAACTTTGGATTTCCTTTAAAAATAAATGAAACAAAAGCTAAGCCCCTATTACCGAGACTTAGCTTTTAAAAATAATTTTAAATTAAAAAATTACTTATTTGATGTCTGCAAATTCAGAAACAGGTTTGTTCACTTCAACTTTTGTTCCACCGAATTTTTCGCTCACAAACTTTTGAACTTTAGGTAAGTGGTAAAGTTCACCAAGTTTTGTATAGATCGGGTCGTTTTTGTTCGCTTCAGCAACACCCAACAAATTCACATAAAGCTTTGTAGACTGGTCAATAGGCTCACGGAAGATAGAATCTTTCATTACATTGAGACCACCCTCAAGTGCCAACGTATTACCTAACACAATCGCGTCTACATCGTTTTTAACACGAACGGCTGTAGTCATTTGAATTGGTTTTAATTGTAAGTTTTTAGGGTTTTCAACGACGTCATTGGTTGTCCCTTTTACAGGGTCAAAGTCTGGTTTGAGTTTAATCAGTTTAGCAGACTGTAATAATGTTAAAGCGCGCGCTTCATTGGCAGTATCGTTTGGAATCGCGATAGTCGCGCCTTGTGGGAACTCTTCAACAGATTTAACTTTATTTGCATAAATACCCATTGGCTCTAGGTAAGTTGTCGCAACAGCAGCAACTTTAGCTGTATTTGAAGAGTTATAAGCTGCCAAATAGTTAAATGACTGGAATGCATTTACGTCTTGTTCGCCACTTGCTACAGATGTATTCAATACAACATAGTCAGTCAGGTTAGTCACTTCGAGTTTAATGCCCGCTTGAGCAGTTTCAGGAAGCGTTGCAACGTATTTCCATACGTCAGTGTCTGAACCTGTTGATACCAGTTTAATAGTTCGAACTGATTCAGTTTTGTCTTTAGCTGATGCTGTATTTTCAGTTTTTGCAGGTTCTTTATTACATGCGGTCAGTGTTAGAACAGATGCGCTGAACAGAACACTAAATAATTTTTTCATAGATACATCCTAAAATAGGAAACGCCTATCTTACAAAAGAGTTAGGCATTGCCAACCAATGGGTCAAAATACAATTTTGGGGCGGAAATAATTTCCAGATATCGGGTTTAGAAAACTGAATTCAGCATCATTCCTTCCTTGAACTTGCTCGCTGAACAATAGAATTATGTTTTGAAACAGTTTCTAAATATTGGCTCATCATATATCAATAAATGAATATTCTACAAATAACTTGTTCAATTCTGATATATAGAAGCTTAATTGGTAAGATATTGAAAATAAAAAACATATTATATAAATATAGTAATTTTGATTAAAATATATACTTATTTGATTTATATGAAATTTTCAGGATTTATTAGCAGTATTTAAGCTAAATCTTACTGTAATGTAGACACTAGGCGTAAAAAAAGCCCTTGTCGTTAACAATGGCTTTTTTAAGAATCTGGTGGAAGCGGTGAGATTCGGACTCAAGAAATTACTTTTGAATAGATTCCATTAAAATTCAGCCTAATAACCATCGACTAAACCCCAAATTTATTTTATAAAAACTATAAAATGTAATAAAACATACACTTTAAACTTAATAAAGAGCCCACTTTAAGGTGGGCCTTTATTACTTCTTTTTCTTTGCGCTGATCAAGAAGGTTAATATAAAAAACAATAATCGAATTACAATATTAAATTACACCTCCTTACAAAAAATTAAAAAACAAAGGTACTTAATAAATCCACTTAAAAATTCTTATTATTAAGAGATTTACTATCTTTCCCTTAAAGCTTCTTTTGCTTTATTAAAAGGTTTAATCAAATAATCTAATATAGTTTTCTCACCTGTTTTAATATCTACAGTAGCTACCATACCCGGTGTAATATTAAAGGATTTTCCATTTTTATAGTTAATTTATCTGAATCTGTACGAATATAGACTCTATAGTAAAACTGATCCTGTTTAACTTCATCACGTAAAGTATCTGGTGAAATAACTGTAACTGTCCCCTTTAAGCCGCCATAAATAGAATAATCATAAGCAGTGATTTTAACTAAGGCTTCTTGACCTGGTCGAATAAATGCAATATCTCTTGGCGATATACGAGCTTCAACTAGAAGTTTTTCATCTAAAGGTACAATTGTCATTAATTTCCCATTTTGAGAGATAACCCCTCCTATAGTCATAACATCAATTTCTTTAACAATTCCACGAACTGGTGATTTAAAAATTGCTCGTTTAAGCGTATCAGATTTACCTTTTACGATTTGGGATTGGGTTTCCACATCAGTATTTGCTTTTGCTAATTCTTCACGAGATTTAACTAAATATTGATTTTGAATATCATTCATTTGGTTTATTAAGTCCGTTGCTTGTCGTTTCAAACGTAATACTTCAACGTCACTGGCAGCCCCTTTAGCAACAAGCGGTTCAGTCATTGCCAATTCTTGTTGTACTAAAACTAAAGCTTTTTTTAATCCAGCTAATGACTCTTCTAAATTTGAACGTCGAGAGTGATAAAGGGCCGTTTCCTCATTCACAAGTGATTGAACTTCTAATACTTCTTTTGGAAATACTAAAGCTGTTCCATTTACTTCAGCATTTAAACGTGCAGCGGTTGCCTTAGAAGAAAGAAGCAATGATTTTGTCTCCCCAACATTTGATGCAAATCGAGTTGGATCAAGTTGTGCAAGATTTTGCCCCTTTTCAACAATTTCGCCTTCTTTGACATTAAGTTTAGTCAGAATCCCACCTTCTAAAGATTGAATAGTTTGTTCTTTTGATGAAGGGATAACTTTTCCAGTGCCTGTAGAGACCTCTTCTAATTTAAATGACCAAGCCCAAATTAGTAGAAATAGAACTCCAAAACAGATAATCCATATAAATAGACTAACTTTAGGTAAGGGTTGTCCTAATTGTTTATTCTTATTAGGAAGAGAAAAATTTAACTGTTTATAACTCATGATTTGGCTCCTATTTGTTGCTTAGGTTGAGATAATTTCAAAACCTGCTCTTTAGGACCATCCATTACAATTTTTCCATTATTAATAACAATTACACGGTCAACTAATTCCAATATTGCCTGTCGATGAGTAGCAACAATTAGTGTTTTATTGCCTAACCAACTCTGAAGTTGTTCAATAAATTGCTTTTCTGAAACATCATCAAGAGCAGCTGTAGGTTCATCTAGTAATAAGATATTAGGCTTTCTAATTAACAGCCGAGCCAGTAATAAAGCTTGTTTTTGTCCACCAGAGAGACCAACTCCACCCTCTAAAATTTGATAATCTAAACCTTCCTTTTTCTCTTGTAGAAAATCTAATGCTCCTGAGAGATTTAATGCTTTTAAAATATCTAAATCAGTAGCTAGTGGCGCTCCTAATTTTAAGTTCTCTCGAATTGAGCCAAAGAATAAATGAGAATTTTGGTTCAAAAGCCCTACGTCTCGACGTATATCTAATGGATCAATTAAACCTAAAACGATATCATCAAGCTTAATCTGACCTTGTATAGGCTCTTGCATACCAGCTAATAACTGTAATAAAGAGGATTTTCCTGCACCATTACGTCCTAAAATTGCAATCCTCTCCCCAGCTTTAATAGTAAGCTTCGGAATTACTAATATTGGTTTTCCATCAGTTTGGCTATATCTAAATTCAACCTGATTTAACTCATAATTTCCGAATAATGCAGGCCTATGAATGAGATGTGTGTGAGGAGGTTGATCAACTGGCTTTTTCATAAGTTCATCTAAACCAGTTTTAGCAACTTTAGCTTGCTGTAAACGCCCTAATACTCCCGAGATTTGTGCAATAGGCCCTAACATTCTAGATGAAAGGATTGAACAAGCTACCAACGCACCAGTTGTCATTTCACCTTTCATAACAGTAAAACAACCGACAAGTACAACAATTGCAAAAGCTAAACCTTGTATTTTTTGAGTCCATGCCATCATAATGCCAACTAACTTACGTTGGCGCATTGAAATATCAGCTGCAACCTCATTCATATGATTCCATTGATTTTGGAATCGTGATTCAGCCCTTAATAACTTTATATCTTCAATTCCTTGAACAGATTCAACCAACAAAGCATTTCGTATTGCACTTTCTCGCATTCCTTCTGAAGCTAATTTCGCCAATGGTTTTTGAATTAAAATACCAGGAATAATCATGAGTGGGACTACAACTAACATTACCCAAAACAAGTTCCCGCCAATCAACCAAAAAATAATAAGAAACAAGAAGAAAAATGGTAAATCAGCAATTGCTGATATTGTTGTTGATGTTACTAAGTCTCTAACACCTTCTAACTCTCTAATTTGTGAAATGAACGTGCCTGTTGATTTAGAACGCTCTTTATTTTTTATTCTTAACGCATGTCCAAATACCAAATCTGAAATACTTAAATCAGCGCGTTTTCCTAAAATATCAGATAAATAAATACGGGCTACACGCAAACTAAACTCAAATATCGCTGCTATTAATACTCCTCCTGCTAATACCCACAAGGTTGGTACAGATTGAGCGGGAATAACTCTGTCATACACATTCATAGAAAAAACTATAGTTGCTAATGCCAAAATATTTGCAACCAAAGAAGCAAACATAATATCTATATATCTTTTCCAGTCACGTAAAATGATTGCCCAGAACCAGCTTGCTTCATATGGTTTTATATATTCATCGATACGGGCATCTGGCACAGATTTTTCGGGTCGTAAAATATAAATATTAATTACATGCGATTTAAGAACGTCCAATGTAAATACTTGCGCTAAACCTTGATCTCCACTTAACTGAACACTTAAATTTTGATTCGCATCAATTTTATCTAGTACACCCACTTGGCCATCTTTCATTTCAACAATAACAGGCAAATGCCATGGGCTAATTTCGTCTAAGTTTAACTGGGCCTTACGATAATTCATTCCAATTTGGCGTGACGCCAATGTTAAAATTTCATCTATTGTTTGGTTCTGATGCCAGTCAAATTGAAGTCTGAGCTTTTCTTCCGATGGATCAATAAGATAATGTTTGGCAACAACTAAAATGGCTTGAAGCCATGGCTGATAATTAATTACATTGCTCATGGCTGAATTTGGAATCCTTGAATATAAGTATTATTTAAACGATATAAATCTCGAGAACGGCCAGTTATTTTAATGAATTGTACTAAGTCGGAATAAATACCATATCGAGCAGCCTCTATTTCTTGAGCTGCGCTATGAATGGCTTGTTCAGCATTTAAAAGATCAACAACGGATCGTGTACCTAACTTATATTGCTCTTGATATAGCTCTTTTGTACGAATCGTAGAATTTTGGCGTTCTCTAAGAACCTGAATTTGTCTCTGTTTATTTTCTATTTCTTGACGAATAAGCTGTACTTGATCTGATACATCTAAATATACGGAGTCTAACTCTGCTTTTGCCGCTTCTTCAGCATAACTTGCAGCGCGCTCCTTGGAACGTGTAGCCCCACCTTGAAAAAAATCACTCGTTGTTTCTAGCATTATAGAATTATAAAAACCATCATCTTTATTATTATTTGGATTTCTACCATTTAATGCCTGACTTAAACTTCCTTTAATATTTATAGTAGGATAATTACTTAACTTCGTTTGTTCTTTTCTATATTTAGCAACTTGTATTGCAGCTTGTGCAGCCATCATTTCTGGAATTAATGTAAATTCTGTTTCATCATAAAGACCTGCATTTTTCACTAGATATTCAGGAATATTTATTTCTAAGTTTGAAACGTTATATCCCAATAAATTACGTAATTTTTGTTGATACTGTTTAAGTTGAGTTTCTTGAACAATTTTATTCGACTCAGCAGCTTCTAAGTTCGACTGTGCTTGTACAGGATCTGCTTGACTACTAATACCCGCATTTGCACGTAGATTTGCAATTTCAGCAATACGTGCTATACCATTAATTTGTTGATCGGCTATACGTAAAATTTCTTGATAGCGTTTAATATTAACAATGGCATTTGCTGTTTGATAAGCAATATCATCAATATTTGCTAAAGTGTTTGCTTGTTCTTGAATTAATTTAGCTTTTTCAATATCAACAGAGCTTTTAACTTTTCCAAAATCATATAACATTTGAGATGCTGAAATCGTAAAAAGTTGCCTTCCTCGCTCTCCTGAAGTTAAATCAGCTGTAGTAAGTCCGCCCGATATTTGAGGATAATATGCAGCTTTAGCCACATCAATACTCGCGCTTTGTCCAGCCATAGTAGCTATGCTCTGAGTAATTTCTGGACGACGTTGTAAAGCCTGATGTATGGCCTTAGTAAAATCCAGCTCTTGTTGTTCCCATCTTAAATTTTCGCTTGGAATTTCTCTCATGAAATTCTTCTCTGATATATTTGAAGAAGTCACTAATGGTAAAGCTCCGAGACCTGATCTTTCTTCTAAGCTAAAATCACTCAAATTTTGGATACTTACTTTTAGAAAATTATTTTCTGTTTCTTTTCCAGAATATTGGCTCGAGTGATTTTTCGCAGCATTTAAATAACTCTTAAATGTATCTGCATGAGCCTCTGCTATAAATAAAAGGAAAGGAGAAAATAAAATCCACCCTAATCTTAATTTCATGAGTGTCATTTTAAAAAACTATATTAAATCTAAGACTTACGAACTATTAAATTAAAAAACATTCAAATAAATAATCTTTTAATCAACATAAAATAGAAATAAAAAAGGTTATAGATCTATGACCTATAACCTTTTCATTAATTAACCAATAATAATCTGATTATTATTGAGTAAATCTTGTAGGGTTAAGCCAGCTTGATTCTCAATAATTAATAGATCAGACATATTATGTGTCCCAGCACTACCATCACGGTCTACCTGAACTGTGGCATTACCATTACCATCATCGACAACAGTTATATAATCACCTAAATTACTTTTATCTGCTAATAAACCCTCAAAAAAATCTGAACCAAATTCAATTTTGTCATTAGCTTCGTAATCTATCCAAGTATCAGTACCATTACTTCCAGTAGCATCTGTTGCATTTAACACATCATAGATAATGGTATCATCACCTCGACCAGTCGAAATAATGTCATTTCCTGAACCACCATAAATAACGTCATTACCTGCACTAGCAATGATGATGTCATTTCCAGCTCCACCGTAAATCGTGTCATTCCCTCCTTTAGTCGCAGGATCAGCAGCATCAGCGGCAACAAAGTCATGGAAATTATCTTTTACATAATCATAAATATCTTGCTGGGTTGGTTCAGCACCATTTGTAACTTCAGCTTTTAAATAGGCAATTAATTTTGAATAACCTGAATATTTAGGATATTGAAGAGGGTCATATCCAGTCCAAGTTAAATGATCCGTGTTTATCGCATCACCAAACAGAACATCATCGCCAGCACCGCCCTTAACAGTATCATCGCCAACATCAGCTGGTATAAAGTTTTCAGAACCACCAATTAAATAAGCTATCAGTTTATCAGCATCAGCAATCGCTTTTGCTTCACCATGATTAGTACCACTCCAATCACCAGAAAGTTTATTTCCATTAACATCAGTATTGTCATAACGAGAAACCGTACTATCGCTAATTGAACTACTTACACCTACTGCAAAAACTTTACTCTGCTCAGCTAATGGGGCAAATGCATTGTCCAAAGTTGATTGAGAACTGTTTGGTTCTCCATCTGTAAGGTAATAAGTTTGATTTTCAAAATCAGCAGTAGAGATATCGTCAAACCAATCTACAGCTTTATTAAATCCTCCTTCTGGATAAGTACCACCACCTGCTTGTAGACTATCAAGATAAGTGAATATTTGATTTATATTATCGCTACCTACATTTAAGAAAACTTGGTTATAACCATTCCCAACGCTACCATTTGCTGAGAACGAAGCGATTTGTAAATTAATCACGCCATCATGATCAGTCATTTGCTGAATAAAGGCTTTAAGACCTTTAATGGCAATTGCTAAGCGAGATTCACCTGCTGGTGGATTACTTGTACCATTCATTGCCCACAGCATACTGCCAGACAAATCTAATACAACAGAAACATTATAATCTTGCCCAGCAACAAAGTTGGTTTTTAAACCTCCAGTATCCCCTGCAAGTACATCATTACCTGAGGAACCAACTACATTATTATCACCATTATTAACATCTGCAGTTGGCTCTGCTTTAATGACAGCCTCTAACTGATCATTATCTTGAAGTTCAGTACCATTACGATCCTCAACTGTGGCAACAATCTCCGTAGCATTTCCTTGTGCGATAGTTAAAGTGTAACTATATTCACCGTCAGCATTCGTAAATACTTCTTCAGTAAATGTTAATGTTTCACCATTTTCATCAATACTAGTAATTTCTAAAGTTACTTTACTATTTGGAGCAACATCTTCTGTCGAACCAGTAATTTTGGTGCTATCTGCGTCATTAATATCAACAGAAATCGATCCGTCAACTCGGTCTAATCCACCTTGATCCGGTGTAGATGGATCATTGTCATGATCGGTCTTCACAAGGCTGTCTTCAGCATTGACTGGTGTACCGTTACGATCCACTGTTTC